>CAJTVR010000052.1:1544-33886 GCA_910580075.1 uncultured Eubacterium sp.
TGCTTTTGCACAAGTCAGTAATCCATCCATAAGAAATCCTCCATAAAAGAAAACCGTCCTGACAGTACAGGACGGTCTCTGAGCATTTTCTTTCAGCTTATGCCTACTCCGGCTTGAGGTTTCGCTGCACAACCCCTCTCGAAAGCTCCGCATAACAAGGCTATCCGGTACGCTGTTATGCTTCATCGCTTGGACAGACACACGCTGTTGCCTGTCTGATACTATTATTATATGGATTTACAGGAAATATGTCAATGAAAATTTAAAAATCAGTCATCAGTTCGGAGAGTGCTATGCTCTCTGATTTTATTTCCAGGAGAGAAATATATGGCAAAACTGATCTTCACCAGCCGTTACATCCGTGACGCTCCGGTTACAGGCCGGCAATGGTGTAATTGTAGCGCATTTCCCCGTTTTTTAAAAACAGATATGTGAAATCCGTACACCGCTTATGGTCTGCCCGCTCTGCCTGAAACTCCCGCTGCAGCCTGTTTTCAAAAACTTTATGCGGTTTTCCGCGCCGGTAACCCGGTTTCTTCGGGCGGACGGGGAATGCAGCCTCATTTCCGTACTCATGTATTTATGTATGGTAACCGCGCTGTAATGACAGTCTCTGCGTGCCGGATCAACAGTCATGGTCCGGTATCCGGACACCCCGTTATGCGCATGGTAAATTTCCTGATCTGTGCTTTTACAGCTTCTTTTCGGGCATAATAATCCGCCTTCATGGCAACGGTTATCACCAGTTCTCTGAAATGTTTTTTAAACGCAGACTCCGAATGATTATATGCATCTGTCAGTTTCTTCATGAAATCCCCTGCCTTATAAAAACAGAATTTCAAAGCATGAATAAAAAATAGAAGAAAAGGAATACTATTCTCAAAAGATGTTCCGCATCCGGCACATCTGGATATGCTGCCAGGCCCGTTTCATCAGAATATGATTTCCGGCAAAATCCAGACAATGGATGCCTGGGACTGACACGAATCACCCGGCACAGTATTCTGATTTCTGGCTGGATGGAATCATAGGTAAAAAGGAGTCTTGAATATGTATGTAATAAAATTGACGATAGAAACGCCTATAGGCGAAAAAGAGAAAAAAATTCTGATGCAGTCTGTGTCTGAGGCAGATGCAGAATGCAGTGCAGACGGTGTGTTTTGCGAAATCAGGGGCAGCAGTGCGAAACTCGAGAAACTGTCTTATCTGCTTGGAATTGTTTCAGGATGTTTTTCGCTGGATAAAGTAGAGAAACTGACCGTATTGTTTGAAAAACAGGCAGCAGGATGATGACTGGACCTCCTAAAGACCCGTAAATAACGGAATAATACACCAATAGCAACATTTTGTAGCAAAATGTTGTCTTTAAGTATTCTATATCAATTCTTTTCATTTTGCAACCCTAAAGAAAAAATTGTCTAAATTTCCTATTTCAGGTTCTGTATTGTATTCTTTTATCATTCTTTTTAGTAAAAATTCACAATTATAAACCAGCCGGTATCTGATACAGCAGGCATCAGTAAAAACGAAAATATACAAAAAGGCAGCGGATAAAACCGGCTGCTTTTTTCAGTCTGTGTCCCAAAATCCCAGTAAATAAAGGGGACGGAGAGATTTTTCTAACGATTCCAGGCATAACATTTTGCTACAAAATGTTATGCAAAACAATGATAGTTACTCTGCAGAAAATGCATTGCTGCGGATTGAACCGGAGGGAACAATATGCGGGAACTGGATTATGGAAAAATGGGGATGAGAATCCGCCAGGTGAGGAAAGCGAAGGGACTGTCTCAGAATGATCTGGCTGGAAAATGCGGAATCAGCATGTCTTTTCTGGGTCATATCGAGCGGGGCACCAGGATTATGAGCATGGAAACATTTGTAAGCATATGCGAAGCCCTGGATGCAGGGGCAGACGAGCTGTTATGGGGTGTGGCGGGTCCGTCAGATGCGGTGCTTGATATGTGGAATCTGCCGGATAAAGCCAGAGATAAAATCAAATCTGGCAGTAAAGCAGCAGAAAATGCCCAGACAGACAGCTATGCGATGTATGTCAGGATTATGAAGTCTGTAGCTGAGATTATGAATGGAGCCTGAAAACGGGGCCTGAAAGCAGAAAACGAAAATAAAAGGCACAGATATATATAAGCTGAGATTATGAACGGAGCCTGAAAACGGAGCCTGAAAGCAGAATACGAAAATAAAGGCACAGATATATATAAAAGGAAGAAAAACGGCTAAGAAAGGGATGAAAGACTGGGATGAACCTGCAAAATTCTTGGAAAAGAACACAAGATATAGAAATTGATCTGGCAGATCTGCTCCGCGGACTCTGTGTCCGGTGGAAACAGGCGGTAATATGTGCGGCTGCAGCCGCTCTGCTTTTAGGAGGGTATGGTTATTTTAAAAACTCCCGGAATACAGATGCTGGCGGAATTCATGCGGCAGAAGATATTGCAGCAGATATTGTCTTAGACGAAGAGGAACAGCAAAAGGTGGCGGATGCGGCAGCACTTAAGGAGGAGGCTCTGGCATTAAAAGAATATGTGGATGAGTCTGTACTGATGCAGATCGATCCGTACCATAAAAACAGAGCCGCCATTTTATACTGTATTGAAGGGGCTGAGTACCGGAATCTGCAGAAAATTTTAGGAAGCTATGTAAATTTTGCGGCAAACGGAGGACTCGCGGATGCTGTGATAAAAGCAGATAAAAAACGCTGGGATATGGATAAGAGTTACCTGACAGAGCTGATAACAGCATATCAGAAAACATATACAATGCCTTATGAGACGGCGGTATCTGATGCGGCAGACAGCAGTCTTTTGTCAGACGTTCTCTTTTGTGTAGAAGTGACTGCAGAAGATGAGAAGATGACAAAAGAGCTTGCCCGGGCGGTACAGTCTGAGCTGGAAAAATATTCTTTGACAGCGAAAAAGCAGGCGGGCAGGCATAAGCTGACACTTTTAAGCTGTGAAACAAGCGTGACCGCAGACGGCAGCCTGCAGGCATACCAGCATGACAGGCGGTCGGCGCTTACATCCAGTCTGAGTAATCTGCAGGCAATGACAGGGGCATTCAGTGAAAAACAGATGATCGTGTATAACGATACCGCAGGGATCGAAGAAGGGAAGGAGAAGACGGACGAAAATCCGTCTGGCTCAATCTTCAGTATCAGCAGAAAATATATCGTATTAGGGCTGTTCGGAGGCATTTTTTTGTACATCTGCCTGTATGCGGGGCTGTATCTGGTTTCAGATACCATTAAGAGTACCGGAGAAATGAGGCGGATGTACCTGTTTCCGGTTTATGGAGCGCTTTCTCAGGAAGAGAATAAAATGCTGCAGACTTTAAACCGAATCCGGCTTTCGTGCAGAAAAAAGGGAATTACAAAACTATGTGTAACGGCAGATTTTCCGTGTACGGCAAAGGAAAAGGAATGCATAGACGGCATGACACAGCAGCTTCGTGAGTGGGGAATCGGGGCATTTGCTGCCGAACGTGTCTGCAGTGATGCTGCTGTCTGGGATACGCTGACAGAAACGGGATACGTTTTATTAGTATGCAGGGCCGGTGTGACGACACACAGGCAGATTGATGAAGAAATGCAGTTTTATACAGAAAATGGCATACAGCCAGCAGGTGCAGCGCTCATGGATTTTTAAAATGAACAGACTGCATAGAATCTGTGAAAGAGGATGGTAAATTGAAAACAGTATGGATTATTGACCACTATTCGTCTGAACCTGTGTATGGCGGTATCTCCCGCCAGTATGATTTTGCGCTGGAGCTGGGAAAACGCGGCTGTCGTGTGGTTGTGATTGCGTCTGGTTTTTCGCATTTTACACATACATATATAACGAAAGAGCATCAGAATGTGAAAGTGTCCAGGCCTGGCAGACATGTCCGCTATGTGTATATTTGTACACCCGCATACCAGGAAAATGACGGGACTGGCCGTGCAGCAAATATGGCCGGATTTATGGCCAGGGTGATGAAATACGGGCCGGCCATAGCGAAACGGTACGGGAAACCGGATGTGGTGACCGGATGTTCCGTGCATCCGCTTACATGGATCGCTGCTTATCACATTGCACGCAAATATAAAGCGCGTTTTGTTGCCGAGGTACGTGATTTCTGGCCGAGAATCTGGGTGGCATCAGGAGATAAAAAGAAAACAGACCCGGCAGTGCTTCTGTTTGGCGCGATTCAAAACTGGGCGTTTCGTAAAGCGGACAGAATTATTTATTCTATGTATCATGGGGATAAATATCTTTGCGGCGAACTTGGAATATCCCCGGACAAAGTATATTTAATCGGACAGCCGATGGACTGCGAAAGATTTGACCGGAATTGTTCTAATATACAGATGCTGCCTGCTAAGATGAAAGAATTTCTATGCTTAAATCACAAAGACAGCGCCAGCCGCCCGTTCATCTGTTCATTTGCGGGATACTACATGGTGTATGAAGGTGTCTATGTCATGTTAGAGGCACTTAAGATACTGGAAGCAAAGCATCTGCCAGTCAGAATGATATTTGCCGGCTCCGGTCCGGAACAGGAAGGGATGGAAAGATATATCAGGGAAAATCATCTTAAAAATGCGCTTGTCTGCGGCCGGATACAAAAGGAGGCTGTGCCGGCGCTGTTATCCCGTTCCGATATCTGCATGGCCCATTTGGAAGTCAGGGGACATAAAGAAGTGTACAAGTACGGGGTTTCCAAAAATAAAGTAAATGAATATCTGTATTCGGGAGCCTGTACACTGTATGGATTTTTATATCAGGATGATGAAGCGGCTGCGTGCGGCGGCGGTATGATTTTCGAGCCTTATAATGCAAAAGATCTTGCAGAAAAAATTGAACAGGTATACAGAATGCAGCCTGAAGAACGCAGGCAGTTTGGAATAAAGGGACGGGCATATATAAAATCCAGCCATAGTGCAGAAGTCCTGACAGATCAAATGGCGGAGGTATTGTTCGGATGAAAGACGCTGCCCGGGTAAGACTTTATCTGAATACGGTCAGACACTTAAAAGCGGTTCAGATCAGATATCAGATCAAAAACCGGATTGCAAAAAAATGGAAGGCGAAAGCCGGGAAGCCTGTACATGGCAGACGGCTGCCTGTACCGGAACATTGCCGGATACATCTTGTGATTCCGCAGCTGGATGAGGCAGATGAATATCTGGAAGGATTTCAAACGGATACGCTGTTTCATGGCGAAGTAAATCTGCTGTACGAAAAACATGCGCTGGCATGGGAGGTGTCCGAAGCCTCGCATCTATGGAATTACAATCTGCATTATCTGGAATACCTGATTCCGCTCGCTGTAAAATATAAAAAAAGCCGGGATATGCGGTATCTGGAAAAATGGCGCGAAATCATGTATGCATGGCTGGACAGCGGAAGCAGTGCACCGGATGCTTTTGAGCCTTATACGATATCCATGCGTATACCAAACATACTGATCTGTTTAGAGCTGTTAGGACAGGATGCGGGGGCCGGGCTGGAAAAAGAACTCTATGCATCGCTCTGGCAGCAGTATAGATATCTGCTTCAAAACCAGGAACTGGCATTGCTGGCCAACCACTATTTTGAAAACCTGAAGACCATTGTATTATGCAGTCTCGTGTTTGACCGCCAGGATGTATACAGAAACTATTTCCGCCTGTTTTTAGAGCAGATTCACGAGCAGATCCTGCCGGACGGCGTGCATTTTGAACGAAGCATTATGTACCATAAGATTATTTTAGAAGACATCCTGCGGGTGCATACAGCACTGCACAGAGCCGGCCGCAGAGCCGGAGCAGAAAAACTTGCGGCTGCAGTCAGGAAAATGGCAGATGCGCTGTACGGGCTGGAATACGGGTTCGGGCGTACGCCGCTGTTCAATGACGCAGGAGACAATGTAAGCAGGAAAGCCGGGCATCTGTTATCCGCAGCAGAAAAGTACTGCGGATGGAAAAAGGAAAATAAAAGGAAAACGGTATTTCCGTATGCAGGCTATTACCGGCTGGACAATGGAAACACTGCCGTGCTGTTTGACTGCGGAGATATCGGGCCGGAATATATGAGCGGACACAGCCATAATGACTGTCTGAGCTTTGAACTGGCAGTAGAAGGCAGATGTATTTTTACAAATTCGGGCACAGGAGAGTACCAGGGCAGCAGGCGTCAGTTTTTTCGAAGCACATCAGCCCATAATACAGTTATGGCTGACGACAGAGAACAGTCAGAATTATGGGGAGAGCACCGCGCAGGAAGGCGGCTTAGGAATATCAGGGCTGTTACAAAAGGGATGGCAGCCGCCGGAGAATTTTACAGTTATGAAGGAGATTTTTTCCGAAGGAGGATGGCGTGGAAGGGCAGTATCCTGCAGATTACGGATATTATACGCAGCCATAAAAAAGGCGTTTGTACAGCAAGACAGTTTTTTCACCTGGCACCTGGATATCACTATGAAAGAAAAGGGCATGTAACTGCAGTGTCTGACGGGAACAGGATCATAGCTGAGATAACAGCGCCCAGGTTTTCAGATATAAAAATCCATACAGACGGCCCGCTCGCTGCTTATGCCGGAGAATTCGGAAAATTTGAAAAAAAAGAAGTTTTGGAAATCTGTATGCAGTTTGAAGGAAGCATCCGTCTGGATGCTGCAATAAAAATAGCGGAGACAAAAAAGGGGGCATACGATTGGTAAATGTAATAGGGCTTGGGTATATAGGGCTTCCGACGGCCCTGATGCTCGCAGCACACGGTGTGAAAGTAACCGGGACTGACTATGACGCAGATCTGGTGGCAACACTGCAGGCTGGGAAGAGCGCATTTAAGGAAGACGGCCTGGACAGTCTGTTTCAGGAGGCTTTAAACAAAGGGATACAGTTTACAACAGCATATCAGGTATCGGATACATATATCGTATCCGTTCCTACGCCTTATGATAAATTCAGCAAAAAAGTAGATGCACAGTACGTGGTATCTGCGGTCAGAGAGATTTTAAAAGCAGCGCCGCAGGGAGCAGTACTGGTCATTGAATCCACGATTTCGCCAGGCACTATTGACAGGGCAGTAAGACCGGTTATTGAAAGTGCCGGAAGGGACGACCTGCATCTTGTACATGCTCCGGAACGGATTATACCGGGAAATATGCTGTATGAATTGATCCATAACAACCGGACGATAGGTGCGGATGAAAAAGAAACAGGCATAAAGGTAAAACAGCTGTATAGTACTTTCTGCCAGGGTGAAATTGTGGTGACAGATATACGGACAGCTGAAATGACGAAAGTGGTAGAGAACACATACAGAGCCGTCAATATTGCTTTTGCCAATGAGCTGGCGAAAATATGCCGCCATGATGGGATGGATGTATATGAAATCATCCGTATCTGCAATATGCATCCGCGCGTTGCAATCCTGCAGCCCGGGCCCGGAGTAGGAGGACACTGCATTTCTGTCGATCCGTGGTTTTTAGTAGGCGATTATCCGTCGCTTGCAAAAGTCATTGACGAATCGATGCAGACCAATGATGCGATGCCTGCATTTGTGCTTCACCGTATTTATGACATTATGAAAGAAAAAGGAATGGATGATATCAGCCGTGTCGGGCTGTACGGGCTGACTTATAAAGAAAATGTGGACGACTGCAGGGAATCGCCTACACTGCAGCTGCTGGAAAGCCAGGCAGAACATCTTGGAAAACCGCTGCTTGTTTATGACCCGTTTGTCACACAGGATCTTGTACCAGGACAGGTACATGATTTTGAAGCGTTTTTAGAGGCAGCGGATTTTATAGTTATTATGGTGGGACATGATGAGATCAGACATCATATGGACAGGCTCGATGGAAAAGTAATTCTGGATACGCGGCATATATGCAGCCTGGAAGGAGTATATCATCTGTAAACAGCCTGATCATGCGGCCTGGAGAAGGAGTTATATCATCTGTATACAGTCTGGATGGAAAGAGGTTTTTGGAAATGGGAAGTAAAATGAGTGCCATTCGTAAATACCGGGTGGAAAGGTGGCTGTATCTGCATCATTTAGAACCTTTTGCATGGTTTGTGCAATGCTGGATTTACCTGATTCACAATTCGTTTGTTCCTTATAAATGCAGCATAGGGGCAGGCACAGAATTTGGCTATAAAGGAATCGGGGTCGTAATACACTCGGATGCCAGAATCGGCAGGGAATGTCTGATTGGCACGAATGTCACAATCGGAGGAGGAGCAGCCAAAAGCAGGAAGGCAGTCTTAGAATATGACGCACTCCGGGGCAGTGTCCCGGTGATCGGGGACAGGGTTCATATCTGTACGGGGGCGAAAGTCATTGGCGATATTGTGATAGGCGACGATGTGATAATTGGCGCAAATGCAGTGGTGATCCACGACGTACCGGCCAAAACGGTTGTGGGGGGGGGTTCCGGCTAAAGTCTTACGTATCCGGAAAGATCAGGAAATAGAAAGGAAATAAACAGTTAAAGAAGGGAAAACGTCTGGAAGCTGGCGGAGCGGTTTCGCACAGTGTACAGACGGGGCAGGCTAAAACTATGTGTGCGATATGCGGGATTATGAATCTGGAAAATAAAAAGGCAGCTGACAGCCGCCAGATTGCAGCTATGAATGAAGAAATGTTTTTAAGAGGGCCGGACGGCGGAGGCATCTGGATGAGCCCGGATGGCAGCTGCGGATTCGGGCACAGGCGGCTTTCCATACTGGATTTATCGGACACCGCAGGCCAGCCGATGCTGAACGGAGATGGAAAAATTGCCCTTACTTATAACGGCGAAATCTACAACTACCGGGAAATCCGAAACAGGCTGGAGAAAACAGGAAAATATACGTGGAAGACAGACCATTCCGATACAGAGGTTCTTCTTCATGCATACGAGGAATGGGGGATGGCCTGCCTGGACGAATTCCGCGGAATGTTTGCATTTGCGATTTGGGATGCCACAAGGGGATGCTGCATCCTGGCCAGGGACAGGCTGGGCATCAAGCCGCTTTATTATATGAAAGACGGCGGACGCCTGGTATTTGCTTCAGAAATCAAGGCTCTTTTAAAAGTACGCGTCCAGCCGCGCCGGATCAACGAAAAAGCCATGTATGATTACCTTTCATTCCTGTCTTCTCCAGGTGAGGAAACCCTGACAGAAGGGATCTGCAGACTCCCGCCGGCCTCTTATCTTGTATTTACAAAAGACGGGCTGGTGAAAAAAACCAGGTACTGGGATGTGCTGGACCATATCAGGCCGGATGTCAGAAAAGCAGACGCGGATACCCTGTCGCAGATGGTTCTGGCAGAGCTGCGGACATCCGTAAATTACAGAAAACGTGCAGATGTGCCTGTAGGTGTTTTTTTATCGGGAGGAGTAGACTCGTCAGCTAATATGGCGCTGTTTTCGGAAGGAGAAACGGGCCGGGCCATGGCTTTCTGCATCGGGTATGACAGGAATTACAGCACTTATCAGAATGAAAACCGCTTTGCAAGGCTGATGGCGCGACGGTGCCATGCACAGTATTATGAGCAGCTGTTAAAAGAAGATGATTTGTTTGAGTTTCTTCCGGTGATGGCAAAACTGATGGATGAGCCGGCTGCCGACCCCACATGCTTTCCGGCATATTATGTATCCAGGCTCGCAAGGGAGCATGGCGTGACAGTTGCGCAGACCGGGGAAGGCTCGGACGAGCTGTTCTGGGGATACCGCAGATGGAAGGCTTATTTAAGGCTGTCGCAGCTGGACAGAATCCCGTTTCCCAAAGTCCTGAAATATACCGGCCTGGGACTGCTCTGCACCGCAGGAAAGGGCGGGCGGGACTATACAGAACTTCTGAGGCGCAGCATATGCGGTGTGCCTGTGTTCTGGAGCGGTGCCGAGGGATTCCACGAGTATGATAAAAACAGGCTGCTGTCAGATGCATGGAGGAAGCACTTCCGGGGATATACATCCTTTGAGGCAGTAAGGCCGGTGTATGAGAGGTTTATGGATAAAGCATGGGAAAAGTCTTATGTCAGCTGGATGGGATATGCGGATTTAAACCACAGGCTGCCGGAACTTTTACTGATGCGCGTCGATAAAATGAGCATGGCAAACAGCCTGGAGTGCAGAGTGCCGTTTTTAGACCATAAATTCGTGGAGCTTGCCATGAGCATATCCCAGAAACAAAAGACACAGGGCGGTGTGAATAAAGCAGTTCTGAAAAGGGCCGTGAAAGGGCTGGTGCCGGATGAACTGGTGTACAGAAAGAAGCAGGGATTTACGGCTCCGGTATACGACTGGTTTCTGGGCAGGCTTGGCAAAAAAATGCATAAAGATGTTCTGGCGTTTGCTGATGAAACGGGATATTTTAATAAGCGCTATATCAACGAACTATTCAGCAGCCAGGTGAATGCTAAGAAGATCTGGTATCTGTTTAACCTGGCTTTGTGGTATCAGACACATATTCAGGGAAACACCGGACAGTGACAGCAGAAGAAACTGGTATTTTGTTAACCTGGGCCTTTGGTATCAGACATATATTCAGGGAAACACCCAGACAGTGACAGCAGAATATGGGAGGGATTTGTGGAAATACTGTTGATTGGCAGTGCGGATTTATCTGGTAAAACAGTGGGAGGACAGTTAGAAAAAACGAGGTTATTCTATCTGGCACTGCGTTCAGTAAAAAAATTTAGTGTGTGTTTTATTAATATGGCTGCGCAAAAAAAGAGCCGGATATTTATCAGTATGGTATTAAATTATTTTAAGTCTGATGCGGCTGTGTTTATTACTTCAGAAAACGGTACAAGGCAGCTTTTAAAAATACTGCATATATTAAAAAAGATAAGGCATAAACCTGTGATTTTTATTGCCGTTGGCAGCCAGAATGAGGCCTTAGCAGCTATAAATAAAAGAAATAAAAAAATTTTGAAAAATATTGACGCAGCGTTTTTTGAAACCCCGCAGATGGCAGAAGATATGGAAAAAATATTTCCAGGCCGTACGTGCTGCATGAGTAACTGCAAAACGATCAAAACGTTTTACAGAGATTATCCTATGGATGAAACACCGCTCAGAATCTGCTATTATTCAGAAATTTCGAAACGAAAAGGCTTTGATACAGTCATTCAGGCACTGGACAGAGTGAATAAAGAAACAGTGGTTTATGAATTAGATGTATACGGGTATTTTGGCGATGATCAGGCAGAAATGAAAAGATATCTGAATCGAAGCTATGTAAGATATAAAAAGGTTTTAAAACGGGAAAAGGCAGCATCTGAATTGTCAAAATATTTTCTCATGCTGTTTATCACCAGACATCCCCATGAAGGCGTTCCAGGAGCAGTTGTAGATGCATTTGAAGCAGGGCTGCCTGTTATTTCCACTGATATAAGCTATATGAAAGATATAATCAGGGACGGACAGACGGGATATATTTTAAAAACGGAAGATGATCTGGAAAAGATTCTGTTAAAAATAGCGCAAAACAGGAAACCAGTCATAGAGATGAGACAGAATTGTGTGGCACAAGCGTATGAATATGATATCAGCAAGGCTGTGAATGTATTTCTGCAAAAAATGACAGAAATCTGTTCCAGAGAGGGGTGAGCAGTATGCCGGTTATTTTGGCGGGTGGAAATGGATTTATTGGGAAAAACCTGTATCGGAAATTATCACCTGATCAGGATATAAAAGTATTTGATATTTCAGTGGACAGAGAAGATGACAGACATATCCGCGGAAATATATCAGACAAGCGGATCTTAGACACTGTGATACATGAAAATGACACGGTAGTCTGTCTGGCAGGGTGTGGGGGGGGGCCGGCTGCATCTGGTAAAGAACTTATAAAAGAAATTAATACTGATGTGGAGCAGACCGTAAGTTTTTTTGAATACTGTGGAAAACGCCATATTAAAAAACTTATTTTTGCTTCTTCTGGCGGGGCTGTATACGGAGCTGCTGGTCAAAGAGCCGTAAATGAGAATACAGTGCCATGCCCGATTAGTTCCTATGGAATTATAAAGTTAACATTAGAATATTATCTTGATTTAATCAGCCGTTCATATGGCTACAGCGGCATCAGCCTGCGTATTTCCAATCCTTACGGATATATGCAGAAACCGTTTACAGGCCAGGGGATCATAGCTGCTTATCTGGCAGGAGCCAGCCTGGGGAGGACACTGGAAATATGGGGAAACGGCAGCAATGTCAGAGATTATATATATATCAATGATGTCACAGAAGCTTTTGAAAAGGTAATTAAAAAAGAGATATCAGGAGACGTTTTTAATATCGGAACGGGTATAGGTACCAGTATTAAAGAACTGGCCAGTCTGGTTCAGAAGCAGTTTCCTGAGACAGAAATCAAAGTGGAATATAAAAATAACGTAGAAACAGAAGCTGATTATAATGTGCTTGACTGTACGAAGGCAAAAGAAAAGATCGGATGGGAAGCTAAAACCTGCCTTTCTGACGGACTGCGCAGGATGTTTCAGATGTGGAATGCAGATGAAGGGCAGTTTTCGGGAAATGTGAAGCAGTCAGCGACTGATCTGTAATTAGCTGGGATTTTGAGGTGCAAGATACATAGGGAAGAGGTTCAGCGTGAAAAAATGCATAATTACCTGCTATTTTGGGAGACTGCCAGATTATTTTGAGCTTTTTCTGATGTCATGTGAAAGAAATAAGAATATAGACTGGTATCTTATAACAGACCGTAATATAAATACCGCAGCAGATAATATAAAAGTGATGAGATGCACGTTTCAAGAGTTTGCTGCCAGAGTACAAAACAGGTTCACTTTTCCGATTGCATTAAGCAGTCCGTATAAATGGTGCGATTTTAGAACAGCTGCGGGATATATTTTTCCGGACCTCATAGCTGGTTATGATTACTGGGGATTTTGCGATATAGACCTAATCTGGGGGAATCTGAGCAAATTTTATCCAGATGAGCTGATACAAAACTATGATCGTTTCCTTGTAAACGGTCACATACAGTTTTACAGAAATAAGCGGGAAATCAATGAATTGTTTATGAGGCCTGCTGGAAGGATGGCATTGTATCAGGCTGTATTTCGAAGTAAATATAATTTTGGATTTGATGAAGAGGGTAGTATATCGATTACACAAATATGCAGACACCATTCAGAAATAAAGGTGTATACGTCAAAAAACGCAATTGCAGATATCTGCCCGTATGGAAACAGATTTCAGCTGGCAGCCCCTATGCCAAAGGATATCAGGTATATCAAAATCTGTTCAGGAAGTGTGTATGGGGCTGATGACAAACAGGAAACAGAGTATGCATATGTGCATTTTCAAAAACGAGGATTCGTACTGAGCCAGGACTTTGACCCGGGCCAGACTGTATATGTGCGGTTTAACGATATGTCAAATTATCTGTCAGATGTAAAAGATATTCTTCCGCGAGAGGTAAAAAAACCGCCGTCAAAAATATACATTATGAAAAACAGAATATGCAGAGCTGCTGGGCTGATGAAATATTTGAACTGGAAAAGCGGGAATTGAGATGGACATAAAAGCGGGAATCGTTATATTAAATTATAATTCCTATAAGTATACCATAAGATGTGTGAAGTCGATTATGGACCAGTCATCTGCCTGTAAGAGCGTTATTTATATAGTAGATAATGCTTCAACGGATGGATCCTGTATGAAGCTGCAGGATCATTATGAGGGCGAAACGGCTGTCCGGATTTTGAAATCAAAAAGAAATGGCGGATATTCTTATGGCAACAATATAGGCATCAAAAGAGCAGTCCGTGACGGGGCAGAATATATATTCATAGTGAATCCGGATACCTGTCTGATCAATGATGCAGTCTCATATATGGTCCGTGCACTGGAGGAAAATCCGGACGCCGGGGCAGTGGGGCCGCAGCTGCACCAGCCAGACGGGTACGGGCAGATTGCGAGAACTTGTTATACATTTTCTAAAGCAGTTTTTTCGAAAAAACCTTTTTGCTTTTTTATGCCCCGGAATAAGCTGCAAAGAGATGTGCAGTGGCGTGGAAAAGGGCAGTTTAAATTCGATGGAATGGTAGCGGGCTGCTTTTTTGCTCTGAGGACAGAAGACTTTTGTAAAATAGGACTGTTTGATGAAGATTTTTTCTTATATAACGAAGAAGATGTAATTGCCTATAAACTGAAGGCAGTCGGTAAAAAAAGCATGATAATCCCTGATGCAGCGGTATATCATGACCATGCGGCAGTCACAAAAAAGAAAGGCAGCGCATTTATATATTATCATTACAGGATTAGTGAATTTCTATTGCTGTGTAAGTATGCAAAGACAAAAGGAATACAAAAATCCTGTATATTTATCATGAATCTGGTATGGTTTCTGTTTTTTTCTGTCAGAGAAAAGGAAGCCAGGAAGTATGTGCGAAGGCTCTTTCATATATACAGGGCTATATACAGAGGAGAATATGGGAGGGCAAATGAAGCATTATTACAAAAAAGATAGAAACGCAAAGCGTCTGCTTGTCATTTCTCACGGGATTGGAGGCGGGGGAGCACAGAAAGTAACAGCTATGCTGTCTAATGGATTTTCGGACAGGGGATATCAGGTACGTATTGTTACGACATCACCAAGCGAAAGTATATATGAAATAAGAAAAGAGATTGAATATATGCCGGTTCATGCACGGCAGAAAACATCATTTATGCGTACACTGTACCGCATTCAGGTAATTCGAAAAAACATATTAGATTTTAAGCCGGATTATATACTGTCTCTTTCCGCAATTCCAAATATGCTGGCGATTATAGCCAGGGGATGTCTAAAGGCAGATCTTATAGTTTCCGAGAGGACAGACCCGTCCAGGCATCCGTCAGGATGGCTGGCAGCAGCGTTTAGAAACTATTTATACCGGTTTCCCAAAGCCGTTGTATTCCAGACGGAAAGTGCAAAGGCATATTTCCACAGGAATATTCAGAAGAAGGGAGTTGTCATACCAAATGCAGTCCTGCCTGATATACCGGTGTCAATAGAAGAAAAGCGCAGAAAAAAAATCGCTGGCATGGGGGCACTGACCGATCAGAAAGACTGGATGACGGGAATCAGAGCGTTTGAAATGACAGTGAGGAAACATCCAGAGTATCAGCTGGTCATATATGGAGACGGGCCTGAACGGACAAGGATAGAAAACTATATCAGCCGGCATAAACGACTGAAAGATAAGGTCTTTCTTCCGGGATTTGCAGAAAATGTTCTTGATAAGATCAGCGATGCTGAGATTTTTATATCCAGTTCGGCATACGATGGAATTTCGAATTCTATTCTTGAGGCTATGGCGATGGGACTGCCGTGTGTGCACCGATGCACCGGCAGGAGGAGCGGGATTTTTAATAGATGATGGCAGGAATGGTTTTCTGGTTCCGGTTGGAGACTATAAAAAGATGCATGAGAGGATTTTAAGACTGATCGAAGATAAAGATTTAGCAAAACGGGCTGGTAAAAAGGCTATGGAGGTAAGAAAAACTTATGAGTATCATCATATTTTAGACAGATGGGAAAAGACACTGCTAAAGAAAAGGGGGTAAAATGCTGATCATAAAGAAAAAAAGGCTGACTATACCCGTAATGTACTTATCTTCCATTGCGGACAGACTGTATGGCGTTATCTTAACGCTGTATATTTTTTCACATACAGCGCTTGGGTGGAATGCAGACTATACGTCTGCAAGGCGTATGTGCACAGCTGCTTATATTGCTGCTTCGCTTATACTGGCCGGGCATGCAGTATACAATAGGAAGGCCCTTTTAACGATAAGGTATACACTTATATGGGGAGCAGGATTCCTTTTTATGAGCTTTTTATCCTGTATTGGATCACCGGAGCCGGGCCTGTCTTTCCGCAATCTGATAAGAATATCGATAAATTTTTTTTTCATATTTATTCTGGACTATAAAATTAAGGACTGGGAAGGGCTGAGAAAAATACTTCATTCTGTTGTGGCTGGAGCTGTTTTAGCTGGTATGTACGTTTTAGCCAGTTCAGGTATCAATGGCGGAGAGGGAAGGCTGGGACATCATGAAGCTATAGGAAATATTGTCAATTTGTTATCCCATATGTCAGCGTTTGCAATTGTGCTTAATTTATATAGTGTGATGGAGTCGTTTTCAGATAAAAAAAGGATCAGGTTTCTTTTTTATGCAGCAGTCGAAGCATTCCTTTTTTATATTGTACTAAGAACCGGTTCCAGGACGGGTATGATTATCGTTGTTTTAGGAGCTGCGTTTACTGTGTTTCTGTACACAGAAACACGCAAAAAACCTTTTTATATTCTGGCTGGCATAGCAGTCTGCGTTACCCTCTTTTTGCAGCTGTCTAAGACAGCACTTTTCCAGACATTATATAAAATATCATTTCAAAATCTGTATCATTTTTTTATTACAGGGAAAGCAGTCAGTGAAACAAGCCTGAATATTCGTTTTGAAATGATTTTAAAAGGGCTGGAGCTGTGGCTGGAAAAACCTCTTTCTGGCTGGGGGATGGGCACATTTAGCGAACTGGCAGGCTATCATATGTATTCGCACTGTGACTATGCAGAATTGTTATTTGGGACAGGTCTTGCCGGTACGCTGTTTTATTATTCTATTATTATTTTTTCAATGATCCGGCTGTTTCGAATAAAAAAGGCAGGAAATGCAGGCATTTCTGTGGCTGCTGCATCTGGACTGGCTATTTTAGTGAGCAATTTCAGTGCAGTTACATATAATTCTTTATTAATGCTCATGTATATGCTTTTTATATACAAAGCTGCTGTATTAGAAAGAGAAAACGGGTTATTCAGAGTACACGGATACATAGTGTAAAAAACTGCCTGTGCTCTGCCGGACGCTCTGCACATAATTAGAAAAAGTTATGAAAAAGGAAAGAGGGAGCATGAGGCGGATATACATTGTAAATACATTTTATTTAAACGAAGAACTGACAGGCCCTGAAATCGGAGGCATACAATCATATATTACGAGTCTTTCAGATATCATTTTAGAAATGGGATTTGAACCTGCCATATATCAGTTTCAGCTGCACCGGGAGCCGTTTGTAACGGAATACAGGGGTATTAAAGTGACAGGAGTCAGCTGCAGCAGGGCAGGGCTTAGAAAAAAGATTCAAAAGACAGTTCCGGAAAATGAGATTGTTATATTTGCGTCAGAAGAAGTAGTCTGTGCATATAAAGGATATTCCATCTGCTTACAGCATGGGATAGACTGGGACAGGCCGAATCATCTGGAACGGACGGGACTGCGGAATCAGTTAGTTGTTTTTCAAAGAGCAGTTATGGCGTTTATCAAAATACGCCAGATGAGTCATGCGGATACGATTGTGTGTGTGGATTACAATTTTATGAACTGGTACAGGGCACATGTATCACATCCGGAAATGAATCTGACAGCAATACCTAACTATACGAAATTAATGCCTTTTCGTGACATGAAAAAAGAAGAGGGGATTATAAAAATTATATTTGCCAGGAGATTTGAAATCTTTCGCGGGAGCAGGGTGTTTACAGATGCAGTAGAGAAACTGCTGCAGGAATTTAGCAATATCGATGTGACAATTGCTGGCAGGGGATCAGACAGACAGTATATCACACAGCGGCTGCAGCATTATGAAAACGTGCATATTACAAATTATCGATATGATCAGACACTGGAAATGCATAAGGACAAACACATTGCAGTCATTCCGACGGTCGGGTCTGAGGGGACATCACTTTCGCTGCTGGAAGCAATGGCGTCTGGCTGCGCCGTGATCGGTACAGACGTCGGCGGGATTGTGAATGTGGTACTTGACAGGTTTAACGGGCTGATTGTCAGGGCAGGAGATACAGAGGGTTTATACCGGGCAATGAAACAGCTGATACAGGACAGGGAGTGCCGCGAACAGCTGGCAGAAAATGCAAGAAAGACAGTGGAAGCATCCTTCTCTTATGAGATCTGGAAAGAGAAGTGGAAGGATGTGTTAGGGGAGTGTTTAACTAAATGAAAATTGGAATTTTAACCTGGCATTATTTTTGTAATTTTGGAAGTGCTCTCCAGGCCTATGCTTTGCAAAAATATCTTGAGTCAGCCGGGAATCAGGTAAAAATTATCAATTACCGCAATCCGGAGTTTAACAGTATTGCAGATATCAAACGGGCTGTTTTGTATATCATAAGCAAAACTGCAAGGGGGGGATATTATAATCCTTATCTGGAGTTCCAGATAGAATACATGAAAGAAACGCGGCTTTTGGATAAAGCAGGCATCAATGATTATTTGACGGGACATAAAAAAGGCTGGCGGCCGGATGCAGTTATATGCGGTCAGATCAGATATGGGCACCTAATTTATATGATTCCATTTATATGGGAGATTTTTATGATGGTGTGAAAAAGATATCTTATGCTGTAAGCATAGGCCTTCCTGATATTCCTATGCATTTAAGAGAGGAGTACCAAAGAAATCTGTTAAAATTTGACGCTGTTTCGGTCAGAGAAGAAGAAGGAGCAGATCTGCTAAAAAAGTATTTTGGGACAAAAGCACAGACCGTCCTGGATCCAACACTGTTACTGGACGCCGGAGAATACAGAAAAATAAAAAAGAAACTAAAGACGCCGGATAAGACCGGAGGAAAGTACATAGCATGTTATTTTCTAAAAGAACAAAATACATACGGCGATACAGTAAAAGCCTATGCAAAAGAGAAAAAAATGAATATTGCCGGGTATACGCATTGTGAGGAAAATAAACACTGGATGCAGCATATGGATGCAGCCGGGCCTGGAGAGTTTCTCAGCCTGATCGATAAAGCAGATACGGTGTTTACAGACTCTTATCATGGCGCAATTTTTTCTCTGCTGTTTCACAAAGAATTTTATCTTTTTCCAAGATTTTCAAAAAACGATCCTCTCAATCAGAATTCGCGTATCCGTCAGCTTCAAAAATGGTTTGGAATAGACAGAATCATTGAAAGTTATCAGGATATAAAGCATTGCAGAAAACTGGATTATTCTGATTTTGAAGTCCGTCTGAGTCAGGCAGGACAGCTGTCAAAAAAATTTATGGAGGAGAGTCTGGCCGGAAATGCTGTATTTTCTTGAACACAAAAAAGACTGTACCGGATGCGGAGCCTGTATGACGGTGTGTCCTGTGCAGTGTATCGCCATGGAGGAAGATGAAGAAGGCTTTTTATATCCAGTGTCAGATCAATCCTGTATAAGCTGTAGGAAATGTGAAGCCGCATGCCGCAGACGGATGGCTTCTGATGGAAGCCGCCGCAATCAGCGCGCGTATGCGGCCGTCAGCCGTGACAGGGAGATCTGGAGAAGGAGCAGTTCAGGCGGCGTTTTTCGGAAATCTGTAAAGCCTTTGCTGTGGAAGGTGAAATTGCAGCAGCAGGAGCAGCCTGGGATGAATTTCGTGTACATCATGTCTTTGTGGAAGGCATAGAAAATATTGCGGTATTATGCAAGTCAAAATATATGGAGAGCTTCACAGGAGACACATTTTTTAAATGTAAGGAATACTTAGAGAAGGGACAGCGCGTTGTATTTTACGGAACTCCCTGCCAGGTCGCAGGACTGAAAGCCACGCTTTGGAAAGATTATAAAAATTTACTGACCATAGATCTTATATGTCATGGCGCTGGAAGCCCGAAAGTATTTCAAAGCTGTATAAAAGCGCTGGAGCAGCAGTTTGGAGAAGAAATATGTGCATATGAATTTCGTGCAAAAGAGCGCGTTTATGCAATGGACTATATCACTGCAGTTACTTTCAGATCTGGAAAGCGTTATCTGTTTAATGACCAGTATACGCAGCTGTTTTTGCAGCAAAACTGTCTGAGGCCTTCATGTGGGGAACATTGTAAATACAGAACACAGGCCAGGCAGGGAGATTTTACGATTGCAGATTTTAAAGGTCTTGATAAGGTCTTTCCTGCATGTACAGGAACCAAAGTGAATTATTCATCGATTGTCGTAAACAGTGCGAAAGGAATGGAGCTGCTGCCTGAGCTAAGAAAATCAATGAAAGTCATGGAATGTTCCATAGACGACATTAAAAAATATAATCCGCTGTTTTACAGACAGGGCTGTATTTCAAAAGAGCGGAACAGCTTTTTTGAAGAATATGCCGCATTTCCTGCCGAAACGGTTGTGAAATACACACACCCGGCAGCGGTTTATAAAAGAAGCATAAAAAGAAGAATTTTAGATGTGCTGCCACAGGCGCTGCGGGGCTTGCTGTTAAAAACTCTGCGGCTGTAAGGCAGAGAAAGCAGTATTGCAATGGAAAAAAAAGAAGTAATTTCTTCTATGATCTGGAAGTTATCAGAGCGCATTGGTGTACAGGGTGTGCAGTTTCTTGTCAATATTATATTAGCCAGGCTGCTTGAGCCGGAAGATTACGGCACTATAGCGCTGATTACAGTTTTTATTACATTAGCAAATGTAACAGTACAGGGCGGCTTTAATACAGCACTGATTCAGAAGAAGAATCCAGACAGGACGGATTACTCTACCGTTTTTTACTTCAGCCTGGCAGTTTCCTGTGTAATCTATGCAGCCTTGTTTTTCCTGGCTCCGGTACTGTCGGCAGTATATCGGGAACCAGTGCTTACGCCTGTCGTGCGTGTACTGGGGCTGACGGTTGTGGCCGGGTCGGTTAATTCCATTCAGACTGCATATGCGCAAAAGAATATGAAGTATAAATGTCTGTTCTGCAGCAGCCTGAGCGCCATTGCAGTTTCCGGATGTACCGGAGTATTTATGGCGTATAAAGGGTATGGAGTCTGGGCTCTGGCAGGACAGCAGCTGACGAATATTTCTGTGTCAGTGATTGTGATGTTTTTTACAGTGAAATGGAAGCCGGCGCTTGATTTTTCGAAAAGCAGACTGCATGCTCTGGTTTCTTTTGGATGGAAGATACTTGCCTCCAATTTTCTTACCACATTTTTCTTGAATCTGCGCAGCCTGTTAATCGGCCGGATTTATACGTCTTCTATGCTGGCCTATTATGAAAGAGGAAAACAGTTTCCAGAAATCATACTGGGAAATGTCAGTTCGGCTATACAGCCTGTTATGCTGACAGCTTATAGTTCGGAACAGGAAAATCTGACAAAAGTAAAAAACATGGTCAGGAAATCCATGCGGACATGTATATATCTGACAGCACCTATGATGACCGGGCTAATGTGTGTATGTGAGCCGCTGGTCAGGCTGATGTTAACAGATAAATGGACTGCCTGTGTACCTTATATGAGAGTACAGTGTCTGATCTATCTTCTGCTTCCGATTACGACGACAAATCTGCAGGCGGTCAGCGCGCTTGGAAAAAGTGATGTGATATTAAGACTGGATATTCAGAGAAAAATTGTAGAGCTGGCGGTTTTATTCCTGACAATAAGGATGGGAGTCTGGGAAATAACACTTGGAGCCCTGGTATCTGCAGTCATTGGAACAGCGATCAACATCAGGCCAAATGTAAAAATACTGGGATATTCATACAAAGAGCAGATTTGTGATTTTGCTCCGGGACTGGGTCTGTCTGCGCTTATGGGGATATCAGTGTCATTATCCGGCATGGTTGTCCGGAATGATTTTGCAAAATTATGTATTCAGACGGTGACAGGCGCTGTGTTGTATCTTTTTTTATCCTGGTTATTCAATATAGATGTGTTCCGGGAGATTATTGGTGTTATCAGAAATAAAAACAGATCATAAAATGCCTTTTTAACGATGCAAAAACAAAAGCTAAGGATGGAAAATCAAAAATATGTGTGGAATTTGTGGATTTTACAGCACAAGAACGATAACCAGAGAACATTTAAAGACAATGAATGACAGTCTCCGGCACAGAGGGCCGGACGACCATGGTGAGGAAATATACCAGGGCAGGGAAGGGTATTTTATAGGGATGGCGCACCGCAGGCTGTCGATTCTCGATTTGTCGGATTCAGGGCATCAGCCAATGCAGTCATTTGATGGAAGAGTCAGTGTTGTATTCAACGGGGAAATATACAACTACCGGAAGCTGAAGCAGCAGCTGAACGCTTATCCGTTTCATACGTCATGCGATACCGAAGTGATACTGGCTGCCTATCTGAAATGGGGCATCAGATGCGTGGAGCATTTCAATGGAATGTTTGCGCTGTGTATTTATGACAGGAAGACACATGAAATGTTTCTGGCCCGTGACAGAATCGGAAAAAAGCCGTTATATTACTGGACGGACAGATCCGGCGGTGCACATTCGATTGTGTTTGCTTCTGAACTGAAACCGATTATGCTTTGTCCGGGATTTCAAAAAAAGATCAGGACACAGGTGATTCCACGGTTTTTGTACCAGCAGTATATCAATGCGCCGGAAACGGTTTTTGAAGATGTGTATAAGCTGGAACCGGGCAGTATCCTGCGTTTTTCAACCGGACAGGCGGAGCATATCAGATACTGGGATATTGCAAAGGTATACCATAAGTGCCGCAAAGAGCCGGTCAGTGATTATTGTGCCGCCAGAGAGGGACTGAAAACCCGGCTGACTGAGGCTGTGAAACTGAGGATGGAAGCGGATGTGCCAGCCGGTACACTGCTTTCGGGAGGGTATGACAGCTCTCTGGTGACGGCTGTTGCGCAGGAAATAGCGGGCGATGTGCCAGTCAAAACTTTTTCGGTCGGATTTATGGAAAGCCAGACGGACGAGTCAGAATATGCAAAAGCAGTAGCCGGGTATTTAGGGACAGATCATGCTCAGATACAGTGTACGCAGAAAGACCTGATACAGCTGCTGGAAGACAGTGCCGGATTTTTTGACGAACCGTTTGCAGATCCTTCTCTTATACCAACAATGGCAGTTTCAAAATTTGCCAGACAGGATGTCACAGTATGCCTTTCCGGCGATGGAGGAGATGAATTTTTCTGCGGCTACGGGTATTATCCGCAGGTAAAATGGGCGCAGCGGCTGGATATGCCGGGCGAAGTTATGCACCTGTTGGGAAACGCTGTTTCTTTGAATTCCCTAAAAGAAAGGCATACTCTGGAAGAAAAATTTCCCATGCCTGTCAGAATCATTTCGCAGAACAGGGATAGAAAAACGAAAACGCAGATACGCTCGGAATCATATGCACGCTGTGTAAAGCAGATGATTTTTAAAGCGGGGGGGGGCAGCAGCCTTCCTTTGAAATACGATGAGGGAAACTACGGCGTGCCGGACTGGCAGATCCGCAGAATGCTGCTGGATATGGATACATATCTGCCCGGGGATATTCTGACAAAGATAGACAGAGCATCTATGAAATATTCCTTAGAATGCAGATGCCCGATACTGGACCCGGATGTTATGGAGTATTCGTTCCGTCTGCCGCAGCGTTTTAAGTGCAGAGGGAAGAGGCAGAAGATGATTCTGAAAGACCTTGCACATGCATATATTCCGAAAGAACTGATGGACAGGCCTAAAATGGGATTTAATATCCCTCTGGACCAGTGGATGAGAAGTTTTTTAAAAGATCAGATCAGCAGTTATGCCGATACGGCGTATCTGAAAAAACAGGGGATTTTTCATCCGTCATACTGCAATAAGCTCATTCATGACTATCTGAAGAATGGCAACGCCGGAAACTATACGGGGAAAAATTATCAGAACATATGCTGGAATTTTTTCTTATTTCAGAAGTGGTATGAATACTGGTGCAGCTAAACAGAAGATGCATGTACACAGGAGTGAAAAAAACAGAAGCGGTATAAATACTGGTGCAGCTAAATAGAAGACGTGTGTGAACAGGAATGAAAAAACAGAAGCGGTATGAATACCAGTGCAGCTAAACTGAAGACGTATTCACAGGAGTAAGAAAAATTGGATTGTATAAATAAATTCGAACATGTAGAAAAAGTAAAAACGATTATGCTTGTATTCGGCACAAGGCCGGAGGCGGTCAAGATGTGTCCGCTGGTACTGGAGCTGAAGAAACGAAAAAAACTAAAAACGCTGGTAGCTGTTACGGGACAGCACCGCTCTATGCTTGACCAGGTACTAAAGGCGTTTCGGATTACGCCCGATTATGACCTGTCCGTTATGAAAGACAGGCAGACGCTGTTTGACATTACAGCCGATGTGCTGGATGGCATGCAAAAGATACTCTCAGAGGTAAAACCGGATCTGGTGCTTGTACATGGCGATACGTCGACGACATTTGCTACAGCGCTTGCGGCATTTTATCTGCAGATTCCAGTCGGGCATGTGGAAGCGGGGCTTCGGACATATGATCATAATTCGCCTTTTCCGGAAGAATTTAACAGGCAGGCAGTCGGGGCAGCGGCTTCTTTGCATTTTGCCCCGACAGAGATTAGCAGGGCAAATCTGATACAGGAAAAAAAGAAGGACAGCACCATTTATGTCACAGGCAATACTGCCATTGACGCGCTGCAAACGACGGTACGGGACGATTATACGCATCCGGAACTGGAGTGGGCAAAAGGCAGCCGGTTAATTCTGATTACTGCGCACCGGCGCGAAAATCTTGGCGTGCCGATGCACAATATGTTTCGGGCAATCCGCCGTGTGTTAGACGAACATGACGATGTAAAAGCGGTATATCCAATCCACTGTAATCCGATGGTACGCAAAGCGGCAGAAGACATATTTGGCAGGCCGGGAGGCGGGCAGGAACAGAGGATTCATTTAATCGAGCCGCTAGACGTACTGGATTTTCATAATTTTCTGGCGCGAAGCTATCTGGTTCTGACAGACTCTGGAGGAATCCAGGAAGAGGCTCCGAGCCTGGGCAAACCTGTACTGGTCATGCGGGATACGACGGAACGGCCGGAAGGGATACAGGCGGGAACTTTAAAACTCGTTGGGACAGATGAGGATGTCATCTACCATTCTTTTACAATGCTGCTTGACGACCAGTCCGTCTATGACGCTATGGCACATGCTTCGAACCCTTACGGGGACGGACATGCGAGTGAACGCATAGCGGATATCATAGAATCCGGATGTTAAAATATGCAGGAAATCAGGGGTGCTGGCATGAAACACTGTGACAAACTGATTATTGGTGCGGGATTTTATGGATTATATGCAGCCCTTTACTGCTGCAGGAGGGGACAGAGTGTAATTGTACTGGAATGTGATCCGGCACCATTTAAAAGAGCTACCTATATCAACCAGGTACGTGTACACCACGGGTATCATTATCCGAGGTCTATTTCTACAGCGCTGAAATCGGCAGGATATTTTGAACGTTTTCATAAAGATTTTGCATTCTGCATCAATCGGGAATTTGACCAGATTTATGCGACATCGAGCCAGTATTCCTGGTCGGATGGCAGGCAGTTCAGGGAATTTTGCAGGGCCGCCGGTATACCGTGCGAGGAACTGCATCCTGGCAGCTATTTTAAAGACGGCATGTGCGACGGGGTATTCCGGACAAAGGAATATACTTATGACGCAGTGATTTTGAAAAACTATCTGCTAAAAGAGCTGGAAGGCTGTGCTTCATCCTGTGAAATCAGATGCGGGGTGAAAATCACAGGTATAAAAAGACTTCAGGACGTGTATGTGATTGATACAGAAGAAGGGATATCTTACAGCAGCGGGTTTGTGCTGAATGCTTCTTATGCTTCATCGAATCAGATTCTGGATATGGCTGGTTTTGAGAAGTTCCGCATAAAATATGAGCTGTGCGAGATTATTTTGTGTGATGTTAACGACAGGCTTCGAAATATCGGATTTACTGTTATGGACGGCCCGTTTTTTTCGATCATGCCGTTTGGCAGGACCGGATTTCATTCCCTGACCTCTGTAACGTTTACTCCGCATATGACAAGCTACGATGAAATGCCGGATTTTCCATGCCAGAAAAAGAGCAGGGGGTTCTGCTCCAGGCAGAGTCTGGGAAACTGCAGTGACTGTCCGGCGGGGCCGGCTACGGCATTCCCGTATATGGTAGGACTGGCGCGAAAATATATGCTGGATGATTACGGGTTTGCATACAAAAAATCACTGTTTTCCATGAAACCGATTCTGGTGAGTTCGGAAATGGATGATTCCAGGCCGACAGTGATCAGAATATATTCAAAGAAGCCTGTATTTGCCGGAGTTTTGTCTGGAAAGATCAATACAGTGTATGATTTAGACGGGGTGCTTAGCGATGACGGATAAAGAGAAAAATTTTGTCTCGGCAGTGATCTATGTACATAATGCCGAAAACAGAGCGGGGGACTTTTTAAAGACGGTCATTCGTATTTTGGAAGAAAATTTTGAACATTCTGAGATTATATGCGTGAATGATTCGTCAGATGATGATTCCCTGGATATTATTAAAAATGCAGCTGTTACAGCGTCCTGTGTGAGTGTATCTGTAGTAAATATGAGTTATTTTTACGGACTGGAAACTGCTATGGATGCTGGACTTGATTTATCTGTAGGAGATTTTGTGTTCGAGTTTGACCATACAGTGTCAGACTTTGAACCAGCCCTTATCATGGACATTTACAGGCATTCCCTTCAAGGATACGATATTGTGAGCGCTGTACCAAAAGGCAGGGAGAAAATTACTTCCAGATTATTTTACCAGCTGTTTAACCGGTTTGCAGATTTTCCATGCCAGCTGCACACAGAGAGCTTTCGAATTCTCAGCAGGCGTGTGATAAACCGTATTCATTCGATGAACAAAACAATTCTATACAGAAAGGCCGTTTATGCCAGCCAGGGGTTAAAAACGGATACGGTTACCTATCAGGCCGTTTCGAATATAGAGCGGGGGGGGGTAAATCAGGATAAACAGATGCGCAGCTACAGGCTCAGGCTGGCTGTGGATTCGCTCATTTTATTTACACAGATCGGATACCGGTTTTCGATTGCGATGACACTCCTGATGATGTTTGTGTCGGTGTTTATGACGGTATATTCTGCTGCGGTTTATCTCTCATCCAGTCCGGCTGCCGGATGGACAACAACAATTTTATTCCTGTCCGCAGCGTTTTTTGGCTTGTTCGGCATACTGACTCTGGTAATTAAGTATCTGCAGCTTTTAGTAGATCTGGCATTTAAGAGAAAACATTATAGTTTTGAAAGTGTCGAAAAACTGACCAGATAAGAGAATGGGATGAATACTTTAACAGGATATGCAGGTGTTACAGGAAGCATTTTCCTCAAAAAGGGAATATAGGAGAACGCAGTAAACGCTATAACAGGATATGCAGGTGTTACAGGAAGCATTTTCCTCAAAAAGGGAGTATAGGAGAATTCAGTAAATGCTATAACAGGATATACAGTTATTGCAGGAAGCATCCCATGTATAAAGGGAATATAGGAGAACGCAATGAATGCTTTAGCAGGATATACAGGCTTTGTAGGAAGCAGCCTTTATGAAAAGGGTCAGTTTGATCTGGTATACAATTCAAAGAATATTGAAAAAGCCTATGGGACGAAACCGCAGCTGCTGGTCTATGCAGGACTCAGGGCGGAAAAATATCTGGCAAATCATGCACCCTGGAAAGATATGCAGCAGGTCATTCAGGCAGAGGAAAATATTGCAAAAATCGATCCGCACAGGCTGGTTCTTATATCTACCATTGATGTTTTCAGCACGCCAAAGAATGTTGACGAAAGCTCAAAAATTCATACAGAGCATCTGCATGCATACGGATACAACCGTTACCAGCTGGAACTGTGGGTGAGGCAAAAGTACCAGGATGCACTGATTATCCGTCTGCCCGGACTGTTTGGAAAAAACCTGAAAAAGAACTTTATATATGACTGTATGCATGAGATTCCTTTTATGCTCAAGGAGCCTGTATTTTACGGACTGGCGAAAAAAGATCCTGATATAAAAAAATATTATAAGCCGGCTGAACCTGGTTTTTATCGGGCATGTGTGCTGGAAGAAGAGGAGGCGTTTCTGAAGAAAAAATTCAGAGCGCTCGGTTTTTCGGCACGGAATTTTACAGACAGCAGAAGCATGTTTCAGTTTTACAGTCTGACAAGGCTGTGGGATGATATGTGCACGGCATTAAAAGCAGGACTCATACTCTGGCATCCGGCCACAGAACCAGTGTCAGCTGCGGAACTTTTCAGGTATATGACAGGCAGGGAATTTCAGAATGAATTAGACGGTATTCCGGCTGATTATAATTATAAAACGCTTTATGCGCATCTGTTTGGCGGCGAGGGGGGATATATCTGCAAAAAAGAACAGGTTTTAGAAGAAATCAAAAGATTTGCCGGGCAAAGATGGCAGTAACATTTGAAAAAGCAGGAGCTGTTTTCAGGCTGGCTGCCTGTGCCTTTATCATATGTATTGTCCTGCAGTCATTTTTTGCAGATGGCATAAAACCGTACTGCTCGGTGAAAGAGTATCTGTATCAGAATGATTTTACAGACGGCCAGGCGGAAGAAATCCATGATACGGCTGTATCACAGCATTTTGTGGCACGTGGAAATATCATCAGCAGCTTTTTGCTGTATGTAAACAGTGCAGATTCTGGAACCGTGCAGATTACGTTATCTAAGGCAGATGGCAGCAGGATCAAATCTGTACCGGCAGACCTGGGCAGCTATACGCCGGGTACATGGGCCAGGATTGCTTTGGACTGTAAATACTTAAAAAGAGGAGCGGAATATGTCCTGACAATTCAGTCAGAAAGAGGGCTGCATTCGCTGCTTTTAGACCAGGGGGAACAGCCGGAAATTTATTTGCAGTGTGAAGGCAGCCGGGGCAGGATAAACGGGAGCCTGGCGGCGGGGATACAGCAGACTTACAGCTATCTGACATGGGCTGGTGTCCTGGAACTGTTTTTTACATTATTGATGGCGGTGCTGCTGGCTCTGGCGTTATGTTATACAGTATTACATATAAAACTGCTGGTTTCGGAGTTTGAGGCATCACGGATGGGACTGCTGTATGCGGTCTGTTTTGCCGTAACACTTGTTTTTCTGTTTAATCCTATGGATGAGGCACGTACACAGGTGCAGTCTTTTAAACGGGTGATAGGGGCAGGCATGCTTTCAAACGTGGATGTATCGAGACGCATCAGCAGTTTCTCTTGCTGGTTTCTATTTTTTGGCGCTGCATGCATGCTTTTTTATCTGCTGGTCTGTTATTTCAGACGCAGGGAGTGCAGCGGTGAAAAAAAGAAAGTACGGGATTTTCTGGACCAGCTGGTAATTCTGGCAGATGTGAATCTGGTATTCCGGTGTATTACATATTTTGCTGACCAGACAGAGATGCGGACGGTATTTTATTATTCGACGGCGGTTATACAGCTGGGTATTCTTGCAGCCGGAGCATATCTGATCCTGAATCTGGATAAAAAAATATCTGCCGATTTATATGCCAGGCTGGAAGTGTCTGCATTTTGCATTGCGTTTCCTGTGGCAGTTCTTGTACAGAAAGAATGGCAGTCCGGGAAGCTGCTGATCGGAATCCAGGCTGCGGCTGTGATAAGCGTGTCTGTTCTATCATGTGTTTTTGCTGGCTTCATAAAATCCGAAAAGAGCCGGGCACTTATTGATGCAGGCTGCGTATGTGCAGCCGGATTACCGTTTGTTACTTCTTTGTATATAGAACTTATCAGTATTTTAAACCAGCATGGCGTATTTGTATCACATTTAAGAAAATATTATGCTGTATGCATGCTGGCAGGATTTGCTTTTACTCTGCTGTTTTCTGTCTTTATCAGAAAGAGGCGTATGATACTGGCAAAATGGAAAACATGGACGTATTCATGGATGGTATTTGGCATTACATGTCTGAGTGTCCAGATTCCTCTGGAGGGAACGTATCACGCAGATATTTTTGAGGCAGCCAACGCCGGAATTTTAATCAGCGGTTTTCTGGATTACGGGGAAATACCTCTGATAGAGCATTATGGGGGCCATATGATGAGCGGCGTATGGGAAGGCCTTATTTATGCCGTACTGAATCACGATTCTAAAGGCGCGGTTTTCAGCCCGTATGCCGAATATCATACGGCGGTCTTAGCAGTGCTTTTCTTTGCGTTAGTCAGAAAAGTATGGAAGGAAGATCTGGCGCTGTTTGCCACATTATGTTTTCCGTTTTCCGGGGCATGGAATTATTTTGGATTAGGAATGACGGTCTGCCTGGCTGTCTGGGCTTATCTTAAGAAAAATACGTACTTTAGAGCCGCGCTTATCTGGCTGGCGTTTATCTGGTGTGCATTGTACAGGCTGGATCTGGGATTCAGCATCGGGTCTGCCTGTATGCTGGCGGCATTGGTGTATATTCTGGCAGACAGAAACTGGAAAGCAGCAAAACAGTTATCCATAACGCTTGCAGCATGGAGTGTCTGCGGATCGGCATTGTGGTTTATGCTTTGTGTGGCAAAAGGGATTCATCCGGTTCACAGGATGCTGGAATTTTTACTGATCAGTTTATCAAACCAGAACTGGGCGTTTGCCGGAATCGGAAATACGGGAAACACGATATTTTCCTGGTGCTATCTGCTCGTTCCTTTTGCTATGGCCGGCAGTCTTTTGTACATTGTGTTTTCAAAAGAATTCAGGAAGAATGCAGGAGATGAAATATGGATGTTATTACTGATTCTGGGATTTTCTTATTTTACGAATTTTTCCAGGGGATTAGTAAGGCATTCGCTGGCGGAACAGGCAGCGTCTGTCGTACTGTGGAACGCATATATATACCTGGCCGTATTTTTTTCTGTATATAAAAAGAAAAAAGAGTGCTTCCTTCCTGTTTTTGCACTGCTCATGCTCTGCAATACAGTCCTGACTGTACCCGCAAATTACCAGGCATCTGCGATTGGAGACCAGGCTGCGTCGAAGCTGGGTCAGTTTACAGAAAAATGGACACCTGGCAGATTCGCATATGAAGATCTGAAAACAGATGAAAACGGCGAAAAGGAGATTCCACAGACTTACTGGGAAAAACTTCAGACAGATCAAAAAAAGGTATCCAGAACGGTATGGGATGAAACTTTAAGAGATACCGTTCAGCCATATGCGCTGGTGATGGATACCCTGCTGGAAAAGGACGAAACATTTGCAGATTTTATTAATAAAACATTTGCGTATGCATTAATGAACAGAAGAAATCCATTTTACGTGAGCCAGTCTCCGCTGCAGCTGTCCGGAGAGTTTACGCAGGAGATGTTTATCGCTCAGATGAAAGGAATCCCGCTTGTGCTGATGCCGCTGGATGAGTACAGGGCGGCTGTCCGCCTGGATGGGATTGCAAATGCATACAGGTATTATAAGGTTTCAGAATATATCAGCCGCAGTTACGTGCCACTGTGCAGATACGGCACATCATTTGCAGTATGGTGTCTGCCGCAGCGATACGCAGAATTCCGGCAAAAGATAAAGCCGCTTACAGGCAGGACAGACTATACAATGGCCTTTCAGACATCCGGCCAGTTAGAATTTGAAAACTGCAGCAGGCGGACAGATCCTGCTTCAGGGGATACTGTCATAACAGCAGGCAAAGACAGCCCGGCAGTCCGCGGTCTGCAGAATTTGATCAATCCTGCTCCGTATGAAGGCAAAAATGTCTGTATTGAAATTGCATATGATACAGATACAGACGGACAGATGCAGATTTTTTATTCCGATGCAGACGGCGGAGAACATAGTGCAGGTGAAACAGCAGCCACAGCCAGTATTTCAGGAGACGGAACGGCTGAATTTTTAGTACCGGTTACAGAAGGTACGCAGTTAAAACTGGATATTCCGGCAGGAAGTACAGTCAGAATAAAATCGCTGAGGGCAGGCTGCCCGGTGTTCTATATTGATTATGGATATGACGGCCCGGATGAATCGGAGGATAAAGAAGGAAATGTGGCTTCTATATATAGAAACAGTCTGCATACTTATTCTCTGGCATACCTTCCAGCAATATGGGCAGAGCATGATGATGCAGCCAGCCATACTGTATGCTGCAGCCTGAGAGATCAGGACGGTATATATGTATTTGACCGTAAGAAAATTGCAGCAGATGCGGATCAAAAGGGAAATTATCTCCTTATTACAGCTGACTATACAGGAACTGATACAGGGGAAGATTATGATGCGGATGATGAAACAATAGACGCAGTTGTAAGGGCTGGAATCTATAAAAATGGAACCTTTATTGAAAAATACCAGTATACCATGACTGTGAAAGAAGGCAGGCATGATTATCTGATACGGATCAGCAATGACTATTACTGGTATCTGGGCGAAGTGAATGCGGTGACAGTTTCCTGTGAGGGTGATCTGCGTGAAGCCGGAATGAAGATGCTGGAGGGAGATTAGAGGGGGCTTTGGAAATCTGTGTGTGGGGGAGGGGGTATGAATGATCCGGACGCTGGGAAGAGACACTTTTTCCTTT
>CAJTVR010000053.1 GCA_910580075.1 uncultured Eubacterium sp.
TTTCCTTTTTCTGTTCGCAGGCGGAACAGAAAAAGGAAAAAGTGTCTCCGCCCGGCGTCCGGGAATCCCATCCCCCTCCCTCCCCGGCCCGCTCCCTGCATCATTCAAAAGAAAGGCGAAAATCTTCAATTTTCTGCCGGATTACATTTTCAGGATCTCTGCCTGAACGTTTTTCCAGCAGCATCTGTTCAATATCGTTGTCATGCAGAATGAGTATCATCTTCTTTTGCATCACCCATGCTTCGCGTGCTGTAAAACAGGCACTGTCACTGACGCTTCTTCTCGTAATAAGCATCCCGAACAGGCCTGTTCCATGTACTTTTAAAAAATCTGCAAACTGCCTGACATCTTTTACAGACAGATTCTGGCTGCTATTAACAGCATCGGCGACAATATAATCCGCTGTATAAGCAGTACGCAGAAAAGCCCAGAAACCTGTATTGCAGTAATTAGGGAATATATATTCTCTCCGGTAATTGTTATTTACATCCATGCGCTCCGTCAGCGGTGCAGACAGCGGCGGGCAGAACAGATAAGTAAATATTTCGCCTATCAGCCTCTGATAATTCGTCCAGTCTGCCTTACCAAGCGTGCACAAATTTAATCTGTCAATCAGATCCAGCTCCTTTTCCTGTCCGCTGCCGGCCTGCACAGTAAATAAAGACTGAAAAAAAGGATGCGGTGTCTGGGCAATCTCTTCGTGGAACTCTGCTGCAAAATAGTCCCTGTCCCAGACCTTAATTCCATATTTTTCGAATATATGATTTAGCCTGTCCGTAAGCTTTCCCGGGAACAGAAACACACATCCGGCATCTTCATCTGCTCTGTGAATCTGTCTGAATCTCGCCAATACAGGCTGAATTCTGTCTAATGTAAATAATGACGCCTGTCTTACCTCGATTATAAGCCTGTGTGTTCCCTCCTCGCCGTTTTGCTCTGCAGACAGATCAAGCTGCAGATGATCACTGATTTTTTCACCAGTTTTTACATTCTGGAATTTTCCGCTTTTCTGCATCACTTCCAAAATATACTGCAGAAATTCCCTTTCACTGACCACATATTTGTCTGCATCGTTCATGATAATCATATTTTCTGTTTGTTCCATAGTACTTCTTAAATCCTTTCACCATCCATCTGGCTTTTTCTTTTGTCAGATTTCATTTGTCATAATATGATTTTATCATGGTGCGTCTTTATATGTCAAATGGCTTTTGTATTTCTTTCTGCCCTGCTTCTTTCCATAGCCGTCAGCGTTTGTCGTCAGTTTATCTCATATTTCTCCACATCCATCCAGGCCGTTCCTTCTGTCTCAAACAAAATCCCGTCCGCCTCCCCCGGCGTATAAATACAGGATGACATCACCTGTTCCCCGTCATTGATAAACAGTTCCACAGAACATCTGTCCAAAATCAGCCTGAGTCTGATACGGCCGGCCTGACATCTTACAGGCGCCTCACGTTTTGACACAATATGATACCGGAACCCGGAATCGGTGCGGTCTATGCATACTGTATTCTTCCACGGCTTATAAACAATACGTGTACTGTATTCCTGATTTTCTGCAATGTAAATTACAAATTTGCTATACATCTGCCCTTCATCCGGCCTGACATCCACAGTCATGTCTATTGTCCTGCCGGTTACTCCGGAAAGCCTCACTTTTTTTGTCTGCTCCAGCCTGACCCCTTTATGAATCACCGGATGCATCCAGTATTTCAAAAGCTCTCTGACCGGATTTTGAATCAGACGTCCGTCAGAAAATGACAGTTCCCTTGGCAGTGTGCACATTCCGGCCCATCTGGCTCCCTCCGGGTGAAAGCGGCTGCTCTCCCAGGACTGCATCCACCCGATTAAAATCCTCCGTCCATCCGGTGTTTCCATCGTCTGCGGCGCATAAAAATCCAGGCCGTAATCAACCGCTGACACAGACTTGCGGGTAAAGATATGCTGTGTGCTGTCATAACTGCCCGTCAGGCAGATGACGTCATTGCCGTTGTGAAACTCCAGGCCTTCCGCCCGCATTTCCTGCGGCGATACGATAAGCGCCGCCTGTCCGTCCTTTTCAAAAAAATCCGGACACTCCCACATCCGCCCATATTCATTGCGGCTTCTGTCAAGCATGGTCACATATTCCCAGCTGTATGCGTCCTTACTTGTAAACAGCAAAACAGCACCGCTGCCATCTGCAGTCCTGCATCCTGCGACCGCATAAAAACACTGTTTTTTATGATCCCTCCATATTTTGGGATCACGGAAATCTGACAGGCTGCATCCCTGCGGCAGATGTTCCCCGGTAATTACCGGATTAAACTCATATTTTTCATAATTTAACCCATCTCCTGCTGCAATGCACTGCGTCTGCCGGCACTGCGGTGTATTATCCTGCCCCTGGACTCCGGTATACATCAGCAGATGACGTCCGTCTTTCAGTTCTACTGCACTTCCGGAAAATACGCCCTGTGCATCATAGTCCTGGTCAGGTGCCATTGCCGCCGGAAGCCACTCCCATTTTATCAGATCCCGGCTCTTTACATGTCCCCAGTGCATCGGCCCCCAGTTAATATCATACGGGTAATACTGATAAAACAGATGATATTCCCCTTTGTAAATAGAAAAACCGTTCGGATCATTCATCCAGCCGGTTAAAGGAGTCACATGAAACACAGGGCGTTCTTCCGGGAGAATCTTAGCCCCGTTTTCTTTTTCATAAATTCTTGCTTCTATTAATTTCATTTGATTCTTTCACCTCGTTATATCTCTAAATTCGAGTCAGATACTGAATTGGAACGGGTTCCATAAAACAGAAAAACCACAGCGGGCAAACCTTCATTTCCTCACTGTGGTATCTCCCGGGCAGAGAACTGCCTACAGTGTCACCTTATGATTTCTGACTGGTTCACCATTAATTAAACGAAATATAAGCTGCACCGCTTCCCTGGCAAGCTGCTCTACCGGCTGCATGATCATCGTTATTCTGGGAAAGACCAGCCTTGATCCAAAAGTCCCGTCATACGTCACCAGCTTTAACTGTTCAGGAATGCTGATTCCGCGCAAAAGCGCAGACTGCAGAACTGCCATAATCGCAGTATCCGTTGCAAAAACCCCGTCCACATCCGGATGATTTTCCAGCAGTTCATCAGCTATCCTCTGATAATAGCTGATATCCGTCGAATGCCATTTCAAAAAACAGGTTTCACATGCAATGCCATGCTCCTTCATAATCTGTTCAAAAACATCATGGCGGCTGTCTGAGGGAGTGCTGACCTCTCCTTTTCCCGGCTCCCGGTACTGCACTACATTTTTACAGCCTGAATAAACCATCTCCTGTGCCGCCATCCTTCCGCCCGCTTCATGATCCACCGATACACACGGAATCTTTTCCCCCAGATTCCGGTCCAGCGCCACAATCGGACGCCCGATATTTTCATACTGGGAAATATCCAGTGCTGTATGAGCCGCAAAAATAATACCGTCCACCCTCTGCTGCTTAAGCATATCCAGATAGCGCCGTTCGTAGTTTTTCTTATAATACGTATTGCAGATCATCGTCTGAAATCCCTCTTCACACAAAGCCTTCTCAGCCGCATTCACAAACTGTGCAAAAAACGGATGTCCCACTTCCGGCACAATCACGGCCACGATACCGCTCCTGTGAAAAAAAGATTCCTTGCCATTGCATTTGGCGTATAATTTAAAGCTGCGATAGATGCCTCTATTTTCTGTCTGGTTTCCTCCTTCACATAGCCTTTTCCGCTCAATACCCGTGAAACCGTGCCCACTCCTACCTGCGCATGCTTCGCAACATCCTGAATTGTGGCCATTCCTTAATTCTCCATAAATTGTATTCCGCATTGTGCCGGCCTGCCCCGTTTCCCTTCAGAGCCCGGCCGCACAATTTTTATGTTCGAATTAAGTTTACTTTGTTTTATATCATTTGTCAATTACCCTTTAATTCCCGACGATGCAATGCCTTCTATGTAATACTTCTGCATAAACAAAAACATAATCAGCATCGAAACAACCGAAACTACTAAAGCCGCCATAATTGCACTGTAATGAATCGGCTGTGTTCCAAAAAATACCTGAATGGCCAGCTGAATTGTCCGTTTCGTTTCTCCGGTCATTACAAGGAACGGCCACATAAAGTCATTCCAGTGTGCCACAAAATCCAGAATAAATACAGTCGCATACACTGTTTTGGAAATCGGCATGACAATCATAAAAAAAGTCCCGCAGATATTTACCAGTCTGCGGGACTTTCTTATTCTTATTCTTCTTATATTTCTTATTTTGATAATACTGTTTTTCTTATTCTTAAGAATTTTTTATCCAATTTTAGTCTAAGTTCAGTCTAAGTTTAGTTCCAGCCTGTCCATTCCTGAAAAACTACAGCATTTTTTAAGCTTTTCCAACAGAGCCGAACAGTTCCATTTTTTCTTTAACAGTAGCTTTGATTGCTTCTGCGCCTGGTGCCAGTAATTTACGCGGATCAAAGCCTTTGCCCTGTAAATCTTTGCCGTCTTCGATGTATTTGCGTGTAGCTTCCTGGAAGGATAACTGGCATTCAGTATTTACATTGATTTTAGCTACACCAAGGGAGATTGCCTTCTTAATCATATCTTCCGGAATACCTGTTCCTCCATGAAGAACTAATGGCATATCGCCTGTCTTCTGCTGAACAGCATCCAGTGTTTCAAAACTTAATCCAGCCCAGTTTTCCGGATATTTGCCATGGATATTGCCAATGCCTGCTGCAAGCATGTCTACGCCAAGGTCAGCGATTGCTTTGCATTCCTGCGGATCTGCACATTCGCCAGCGCCTACTACGCCGTCTTCTTCGCCGCCAATAGAGCCAACTTCAGCTTCAATAGACATTCCTAAGTTATGGGATACTGCAACTAATTCTTTTGTCTTTGCTACATTCTCCTCAATCGGATAATGGGAACCATCGAACATGATAGATGTAAAGCCTGCCTTGATACATTTATAGCAGCCTTCATATGTACCGTGGTCTAAGTGCAGAGCTACCGGAACAGTAATTCCAAGTTCTTCATCCATAGCTTTTACCATAGCTGCAACTGTCTTAAAACCTGTCATGTACTTTCCTGCGCCTTCTGATACGCCTAAGATGACCGGACTGTTTAATTCCTGTGCTGTTAATAATACAGATTTTGTCCATTCCAGGTTGTTGATGTTGAACTGGCCTACCGCATAATGACCGGCTTTTGCTTTCTTTAACATTTCTGCTGCTGATACTAACATGTTAATTCCTCCATCTTCTATCTGATTTGATTTAGTATAAGGCCTGATGCCCTCCATTTAAATCATACCATCTTTTGTGAAAAAAATAAAGAATAAATTACCAAAGTTTTTGGCTTTGGGTTACAGTTTTGCTAAAGACACGGCTGTAACGGCTGTAAAATTATGCTGCATGCCATATTGCTTTTTTTACCAATACCCCCTATAATATAAAGGTGCATAAATCAGACACAGACCACCCGAGAGCACTTTCCATACAAAGTGCTTTTTGGTATACCTATCCCCAAAATTCCCCGCAATATTTATAAGGGAGGAAACATGGACTTAAACAGACTGGTGAAAATAACATTTGATAAGCCTGCGGAGTGTAACTCCTGCGGTGCTGCGCTGGAATACAAAGGCATTGGCCGTTATGTGTGCATAAGCTGCGGCAATGAAATGCTGGATGATTATGGAAAAGTAAAAGAGTATTTCAGAGTACACGGTTCTGCCCCGCTATTTGAAGTAGTAAGAGATACCGGTGTGAGCAAAGACAAAGTGAAGCTCATTTTAAGCGGTGATTATATGGATATCCGGTAAATAAAATATCCCTCAGTCAGTCTGTATGGCAGCGCTCCGTCTGCCTGCTGCCAGAGGGATATTTCATACCGGGAACTGTACTTTATGATACGATTAAAATTATTTTGAATTTTCTTATTAAAGCAGTCTTTCTTCATTAAAGTAATACGGCAGCGTCATTTTCCAGATTCGTCTTTCGGCTTTACCATGATTTCCACAGCACGGTGACAGTTTTTTATCACTGTTTCTTTATGTGTTCCGCCGTATTCTCCGTCTAAGGTCCATGGTACTTCTTTTTCAGCCATAAAACGAATCCCGCCCGTCTTAAAAGAGTAGACAAGATCTGTATTGTCAACCCTGGTTAATAGCGATGTAATGATTTCGTTCAGCTCCAGCGGGTTTTTCGGGCATCTGATTAACGTCACCTCAAATACACCGTCATCCAGCTGCACATTTTTTCCTGCGATTTGTTTAAAACCTCCGACTGATATGGAATTCGAAACCATTCCGTATATAAAGTCTTCTTCTAAAACAATGTCCTCATATTCCACACGCATTCTGTAAGATTCAATATCCAAAAGGCTTTTTGCCCCTTCCAGAATATACGCTGCATGACCGAGAAGGTTTTTTAACTCCTGGTTTGTCTGATAAGATACTTCCGTAAATATTCCAAATGCAGCTACATAGATAAAGCTGTTGTCGTTAAACTGGCCTGCATCACATGGAAACCGCTGTCCCCACAGCGCTATTTCGGCTGCCTTCATCACATTTTTCGGAAGTTTTAAGGAATTGGCAAAGTCATTGGTACTGCCCATTGGAATATATCCGATTGGCTTTTTTTCCTGCAGCCGCATCATGCCTGTGACGACTTCATCCAGTGTCCCGTCTCCGCCGCTGCATACAATCAGGTCATACTCTGCGCTTTCGCGTTCGACTGTGTCCGCTGCATCACCTGGAGACTGTGTAGGATGCACCGATACCTGATAGCCGCTTTTAATCATTAAGTCAATCATATCTGCCAGTTTAGATTTAATGGAAGCTTTTCCTGCGTGGGAATTGTAAACGAATAATAATTTTTTCATCACTGATCATTCCTTTTTTCATAGCCCAGTTGTTTCGCGACTTCTTCTAATTTGCGCAGCCTGTGATTGACGCCGGATTTTCCCACCGGCGGGCTGCAGAGTGCGCCCAGCTCCTTAATCGGCATTTCCGGATGTTCCATCCGAAGCGCCGCCATTTCCTGAAGCTGTACCGAAAGTTCTTTTAATTTCCCCTGCTGCTGCAAAAACCGTATGGCCTCTTTCTGGCGGTAAGCCGCACTGACTGTTTTGTTAATATTGGCCGTTTCGCAGTTCACACGGCGGTTAATGTCGTTGCGCATTTCTTTGATAATGCGGACGTTTTCCAGATCCATCAGCGCTGCATGTGCCCCCATAATGTTCAGCGCATCTACAATCTGTGCCCCTTCTTTCAGATATACAATTTCATGATTCTTGCGTGAAACAATCTTTGCATCCAGATCAAAGACATGCAGCAGCTCCTGAAGCTGCTCTGCTTTGCGCCGCTCGCTGCAGACAATTTCAAAATGATAGGATTTCTTTGGATTGCTGATAGAGCCTGCCGCAAGAAATGCACCGCGCAGAAACGCCCTTATACAGCAGTTTTTCTGCAAAAGCCCGTCAAAATACATACTGTCGCTGCGGATACAGCCGTCTTCTCCCAGAATGCCTGTCAGTAAAAACAGTTTTTTTACATCTTCTTCCTCTGCTAAATCTATAACATAAGAAATTTTATTCTTCTGCTGAAGATGATGCGCCTGAACAATTCCGGCTGTAATTCCTGCTGCCTGGGACAGCAGTTTTACAAACCGGCCTGCTGCCTGCTCCTGTTCTGTTATAAATGCAGCATGCAGACAGCCGTTTTCCATATAAATTCTCCCAGCGCCGCTCAGCATTGCTGCCAGCTCTGCCCGCTGGCAGTGATCTGCTTTAAAGCTGACGTTCAGCAGTTCTTTTTTTACTTCGCTCGAAAATGACATATCGCTCCTGTTTTATATGCAGATTTCAGGCTTTTTTATCCCTGCTTGCGCTGTGCATCTTTTTCAATATCCCTGTGCTCGATTTTCAATCCATAATTCGGGTCTTCCATTTCTCCAGACGATTCCGCAGCTTTGTGCAGACGCTTGAACAATTCATTTGCCAGCGTCACAGACCGGTGTTTTCCGCCTGTGCATCCAATGCTTACTACGAGCTGGTTTTTGCCTTCGGCAATATAATTGGGAATCAGAAACCGCAGCATATCCTCCAGCTTGTTTAAAAATACATGCGCTTCCTCATACTGCAGCACATACTCCTGTATCTCCTTATCATTGCCGCTTTTTGCCCGCAGCCCTTCTACATAGTATGGATTTGGCAGAAAGCGGACGTCAAATACAAGGTCTGAATCCGCCGGAATTCCATATTTAAATCCAAAAGATAATACTGTAACAAACAGGTTTTTATACTCTTTGCTGTTTACAAAAATTTTCTCAAGTTCTGCCTTCAGTTCCCTTGTCAGCAGACGGCTTGTATCGATAATATAATCGGCATGTTCTTTCAGATACGCCAGCCTTGTACGTTCCTTCACGATTCCTTTATCCACCCGCTCCCCGTGTGCAAGCGGATGGCTGCGCCTTGTTTCTTTGTACCGCTTGACGAGCACAGCATCTTCTGCCTCCAGAAACAGAATCTCGCATTTTCTGCCTCCTGCATGAAGATTTTCCAATACTGCCCGCATTTCATCCAGATTCTGGCCGTTTCTGACATCAATGCCGACTGCTACTTTCTGCAGTTCCTCACTGGCTGTGTCCGAAAGCTCAAAAAAACGCTCGACTAACGGGATCGGAAGATTGTCTACACAGTAATACCCCATGTCTTCCATCATTTTAAGGGCTGTGCTCTTTCCAGCACCTGATATTCCTGTCAAAATCACAAAACGCATATAATCGCCTCTTTTCTATCTGCTGTACATATTTTTCTGGCGGAATCAGACCTGCCAGTCATGCCTTCTCCTGTTTTATGCCGGAATCAGAACTCTCCGATACATTTTACTTCCATCTCCAGCTTCACGCCGGAGTTCTGCTGCACTTTCTGCCATTGCCTGCCGGAATCAGAACTCTCCGATACATTTTACTTCCATCTCCAGCTTCACGCCGGAGTTCTGCTGTACTTTCTGCTGCACCAGCCGGATTAGTTTCAGAATATCTGCCGAGGAAGCATTTCCGGTATTTATTATAAAACCGCAGTGTTTTTCTGATACCTGTGCACCGCCTGCCGTAACCCCTGAAAGGCCTGCTTCCATAATCAGCCTGCCCGCAAAGTTTCCCTCAGGCCGCTTAAAGGTACTGCCTGCACTCGGAAATTCCAGCGGCTGTTTTTCCATTCTGCGCCGACTCAGATCGTCCATCCGTGCTTTTATTTCTTCCTGCGGTGCCGGGTGCAGCTCAAATTCTGTTTCCAGTACGATCAGCTGCCGGCCGGGAATGCAGCTGTGACGGTATGACAAATCCAGCTTATCGCATTCCATTGTCAGCGTCTTTCCTTCTTTTGTCAGTACTTTTACCCTGGATAAAATATCTTTGATTTCTCCCCCGTAAGCCCCTGCATTCATCACAACCGCTCCGCCTGCAGATCCCGGTATCCCGGCAGCAAATTCCATACCGCCAAGCCCCGCCCGGTATGCTTCGGCTGCCGTCTGTGACAGCAGCGCCCCGGCTGTAGCTGTGACACGGTTTCCATTTACCTGAATATGAGCCGCCTGCTTTGTAAAAGCCAGGACAACGCCCCGGACGCCGCGGTCCCCGGCCAGAAGATTGCTGCCATTGCCAGTAATCTGGCAGGGAACGCCTTCCTGACGGCAGAGTTTTAGTACCTCTGCCGCCTGCTCAGTGCGCGGCATTACAAAATAATCCGCCGGGCCTCCGGTACGAAACGTCGTATGCCGGCTCATCGGTTCCTGGCATAAAACCTGTTCAGGCGAAAGAATTTCGCATAACTGCCGGTAAAATCCTGAATTTTCCATATCTATTTTTTTCCACCTTTATGCCTCTTCTAAAAATACTTTATATCCGCGGTATGCTTCATATAAATCCGCTTTACTGATTATTTCCCACGGAGCGTGCATATTAAGCACTGCAACGCCGCTGTCAATTACTTCCATACCATAATCTGCCAGGATATAAGCAATCGTTCCGCCGCCGCCCTGATCCACTTTTCCAAGCTCAGAAGTCTGGTAAGCGACATCACTGCGGTCAAAAATATCACGCAGATGTGCCATATACTCGGCATTTGCATCATTCGATCCGGATTTTCCTCTTGAACCAGTGTATTTGTTAAATACAAGCCCTTTTCCAAAATAAGCTGCATTCTTTTTATCGGATACCGATGGAAAATTCGGGTCGTATGCTGCGCTTACATCTGATGAGAGCATTTTGGAACGGGTCAGTGTACGGCGCAGCGCCAGTTCGCTGTACTGTCCGGCTGCGTACAGTACTTCGGCAGTTATATTTTCAAAGAAACGGGATTTCATTCCGGTTGCACCGACACTTCCGATCTCTTCTTTATCTACTAAAAGGCATACGCCCGTACGTTCCGGAACCTCATCCAGGCCCAGCATCGCCATAAAGGACGGATACGCACATACCCTGTCGTCATGACCGTATCCCATAATCATGCTGCGGTCAAATCCGTAATCCCTTGCTTCTCCGGCCGGAACCACTTCTATTTCTGCCGAAATAAAATCTTCTTCTTCGATCTGGTATTCATCAGCCAGAATCTTTAGAATATTAGCTTTTACGCGGTCTTTGATCTGCACATCTTTTTCTTCTTTTTTATCAGACACCGCATCCTTTTCTTTATTTTCCACAGCCGGAATGCTTCCTATCAGAATATCCAGGTTTTCCCCTTCAATTACTTTGCCGGCTTTTTTCTCCATCTGTTCGCCAGCCAGATGAATCAGAAGATCGCTGACACCAAATACCGGATCTCCCGGTTTATCCCCTGCACTGACCGGTACGACTGTGCCGTCTTTTTTCACAAACACACCATGTAAAGCTAGCGGAAGCGTTACCCACTGGTATTTTTTAACTCCGCCATAATAATGGGTGTCTAACATGGCCATCTCTGTATCTTCATAAAGCGGATTCTGCTTTAAGTCCAGACGCGGAGAATCGACATGTGCACCGAGAATATTCATTCCGTTCTCCATTGGCTGTTTTCCAATGATATACATAGCCATGCTTTTTCCCATATTCACGGCATATACCTTATCTCCTGGTTTCAAAGATTTTCCTGATCTGATAATTTCTTCTATATTTATAAATCCAGCATTTTCTGCCATATTCACAAATTCGGATGTGCACTCGCGTTCAGTCTTGCATTGTGAGATAAACTGTCTGTATTTTTCACCGAACTCAAATACTTCCTCCCGCTTTTGATCCTGGTATTTTTCCCATATATTCTTTCTTTCCATTTTTACTGATTCTCCATAGACTCCTTATAATATTCTCTGCCTGATGCGGCATCTGCTGTTCACTTGTTTTACGCTTTTACTTCTTCTGTTTCACTCTTATGGCTCTTTTCTCTTTTTCTCTGCCTGATGCAGCATCTGCCGTTTACTTGTTTTTTGCCTTTATTTCTTCTGTTTCACTCTTACGGCTCTTTTCTCTTTTTCTCTGTCTGATGCAGCGTTTGCCGTTCTTTCGTTCTACGCTTTCGGGTTCTTTTTAATTCTCTTTAGACAGATTTTCCTGTACACGGCGGCACAGTTCCTGTGCTGCGTTATACCCCATCTTCTTCTGTCTGTGGTTTACGGCTGCTGCCTCACAGATCAGCGCCAGGTTACGGCCCGGGCGGATTGGAAGGGAGTGGCATACGACTTTTGTCCCCAGAAACTCTGTATATTCCTGTTCAAGCCCCATGCGGTCATACTCATTATCTTTTTTCCAGTCTTCGAGTTTAATAACCAGGTCTATGCTCTGTTTTTCTTTTACACATTCTACCCCGTACAATGCCTTGACATCAATAATACCGATACCGCGAAGTTCGATAAAATAACGGGTAATATCCGGCGACGTGCCAATCAGCGTACGCTCATTGACCTTGCGGATCTCTACTACGTCGTCCGTTACAAGCCGGTGTCCTCTGCGGATTAATTCCAGAGCCGTTTCGCTCTTTCCGATACCGCTCTCGCCCATGATCAGAAGCCCTTCACCATACACATCTACCAGTACCCCGTGAATCGAAATACACGGTGCCAGTTCTTCGTTTAATACACGTATAATCTCAGCCGTAATGCTGGAAGTCTTGCGGTCTGTACTAAGCACCGCAACATTATGCTTACGGGCGATATCTAAAACACTTTCTTCCGGAATCAGTCCGCGGCAGAACACAATACATGGAATTTCATATGAAAAAAACGCCTCTATAGCTTTATTGCGTTTTTCCGGCTCAAGCTGCTGTAAATATGCATATTCCACCATTCCTACGATCTGGACACGTTCCTTTGGAAAATATTCAAAATATCCGCAAAACTGCAAAGCAGGACGGTTAATCTCAGACACCGTAATCTCACGGATACTCAGATCTATCTCTCCTGTTAGATTTTTCATATGAAATAAGTCTGCAAACCGCTGTACATTTACACCCTTCATCTTTCTCTTTTTCTCCTTCCTGTTGCCGGGCAGGGCTGCATGCCTGTATCTTAGCACAAATTCAGTGATAGTCCTGGAGCGTGTTTGAAAAATCATTCCCGCGGTCTGCACTTCCTGCTTTACGGTAAACTATCTTAGATTTAACCGGTGCAGTCCGCTGCGCTCATAAACCAGGGGCAGATTCTGCACAAAGCACAAAGTCCATCTCACGGAAAATATTTTTCAAGCACGCTCCAGTGCCGGATTCGTGAGATGCTGCCTTTTACTGCTCTTATTTTACCACATAACCGGCGTAACAGCAATTCATTCTTTTGCACCATCTCCGCAGCATTCCACGTCCTGCTGCTTTTGATCCTCTCCGCGGAAAAACTGATACACAGCCTCGGCTGCTTTCTCATTCATGCTGTCCGCTTCACAAAGCTGCTCCACTGTCGCAGCCCGTATTGCATCCATAGACTGGAAATACCTCATCAGCGCCTTCCTTCTGGCAGGCCCGATTCCCGGAATATCATCTAATACAGAATGCACCTGGCTTTTGCTGCGCAGCGAGCGGTGATATTCAATGGCAAATCTGTGCGCTTCATCCTGAATCCGTGTGATCAGCTTAAATCCTTCTGAATTTTTATCAATAGGAAGTTCGATATTGTTAAAATAAAGTCCTCTTGTACGGTGAAAATCATCTTTTACCATTCCGCATACCGGAATAGACAGATGCAGTTCCTCAAGCACCTGCAAAGCAATATTCACCTGGCCGCGTCCGCCGTCCATCATAATCAAATCCGGAAATCTAGTGAAACTGCCGTATGCGTCTTCCAGATTTTTCTCTGCCCGCTCCCTGCGCTCTTCCATGCCGTGTGTAAACCGTCTGGTCAGTACTTCATGCATGGAAGCATAATCGTCGGGCCCCGCTACGGTACGCAGTTTAAATTTGCGGTAATCGCTGCGGCATGCTTTTCCTTTTTCGTATACAATCATAGACCCAACGCTTTCAAATCCATTTGTATTCGAGATATCATAGGCTTCCACACGGCTGATTCCCGGCAGCTTTAGAATATCTGCAATTTCTTTCATCGCGCCGATTGTCCTGCCCTCTTCCCGCTTCAGGCGTTCTTTATCCTGGTTCAGTACAAGCCGTGCATTTTTCTGTGCCAGATCTACCAGCTTTTCTTTCATGCCTTTGCGGGGCACGCGGATGTATACTTTCTGTCCGCGTTTTTCTGTCAGCCACTGGGCTATAACCTCGCTTTCTTCCACACCTGTCTGCAGCATGATTTCTTTTGGAATAAACGGTGTACCCGCATAATACTGCTTTAGAAATGATGTCAGAATCTGCTGCGTGCTGTCTCCCACATCAATGGTAACATAAAAATGTTCCCGTCCGATCAGTCTGCCATCCCGGATAAAAAATACCTGGACAACGGCGTCTCTGTCATCTTTTGCCAGAGCGATAATATCTTTATCTTCTCCGTCTGAATTAGAAACTTTCTGTTTTTCCGATACCTGACGCACACTGTTGATCAGATCCCGGTATTCCATAGCTTTTTCAAAATCCAGATCTGCGGAAGCTGCCTGCATTTTCTGTTCCAGTTCTTCTAATACCGGCTTATAATTTCCATTCAAAAAATCCAGCGCTTTTTTTATCTGTATCCGGTAATCCTCTGGCGAAATATAACCCTGGCACGGGCCGTTGCACTGGTGAATATGATAATTCAGGCAGGGACGGTCTTTTCCTATATCGCGCGGAAGCTGCCTGTTACAGGTCCTTAGCTGATAAAGTTTACGGATAAGCTCAATGGTATCTTTGACTGCTCCTGCACTGGTATACGGTCCAAAATACTGGGACTTATCCTTCTTCATCTGACGCGAAAAAAGGACCCTGGGGTAAGTTTCCCCCAGCGTCACTTTTATATACGGATAAGTCTTGTCATCCTTTAACAGGATATTATATTTCGGACGGTGTTCCTTAATCAGGTTGCATTCCAGTACAAGCGCTTCCAGCTCGGAATCCGTAATGATATATTCAAACCTGTCAATTAATGTCACCATCTGGTCTTTGCGGATTCCCTCATTATGGCTGGCACGAAAATACTGACGCACGCGGTTTTTTAAATTCACTGCTTTTCCAACATATATAATCGTGTCATTTTTATCGTGCATCAGGTAGACTCCCGGACGGTCCGGGAGTTTTTTCAATTCTTCCTGAATATTAAACATGATTTCCTGTCATCTTCCTTTTGAAATATATAACATGATTTCCTGTCATTTTCCTTCTGAATCATCCTGTTTCCAAAGCTGCTGTTCCCAGTCTGACCGCTGCCTGACGGCATCACTGCCAGTTCCCGGGCGCTTTTCTGATTCATTGTCAGACGGTACAGACATTTGTCCCGGCTCCTGCATGTTCTGCACCTGCTGTCCCGGCCGCTGCGTATGCTGTGCTGTGCCTGGCTCGTTTTGCAGGGATTTATTCTGCACGTCACCTGCCTGATCATCTGACACATTCTGTGTGCTGCCCGGCATACCCGCATTCTGCATATTCTGTGAGCCGCCTGGCCGGCCTGGTACTGACGCATTCTGCATATCATGTGCGCCGCCTGGCTGGCCTGGTATTTGCTGCATGCTGCCCGTCTTCTGGCCTGGCACTTGCTGCATGCCGCCTGGCTGGCCTGGTGCAAAGGCATTCTGTGTGCTGCCTGGCTGGCCTGACTCAAATACATTTTGTACGCCGTCTGACTGGTCCGGCACCTGCTGCATGCTGCCTGGCTGGCCTGGCACTGACACATTTGACGTGCCGTTCACCGTACCTGCTATAAACGCATTCTGCGCACCGCCTGGCCGGCCTGGCACCGACACATTTTGTGCGCTCCCCGTCTGATTTGACAACCACACATTCTGTGCACCCGTCACCTGGTCTGACACAGCCGGATTCTGTATTCCGCCTGACCGGCCCGGTACATTTTGTATGCCGCCCGCCTGATCTGGCATCCGCCCGTTTTGTGTACCGCCCGGCTGGCCTGGCAGGGACCTATTCCATGCGCTGTCCGGCTGGCCTGATACATTTTGTGTACTCCCCGTCTGATTAGGCATCCATCCATTCTGTGCGCCGCCTGGCTGGCCTGGTATATTCTGCACGCCTGCTGACTGGCCTGACATACCCGGATTCTGTATTCCGCCTGGCTGGCCTGGTATATTCTGCATGCCGCCTGACTGATCCGGCCATACATTCTGTATTCCGCCTGGCTGGCCTGACATGGTTTTATTTTGTACTCCTGCCGCCTGGCCCGGTTTTTGCATACCGCCTGACTGATCCGGCATCCATCCATTCTGCGTACTGCCTGGCTGGCCCGGTATATTCTGCATGCTGCCTGGCTGGCCTGGTATTGACGCATTCTGTGCGCCGCCTGGCTGGCCTGACACAGCTGGATTCTGTATTCCGCCCGGCCGGCCTGGTACATTCTGCATGCTGCCCGCCTGGCCTGGCATCGGTACATTCTGTGCACCGCCTGGCTGGCCTGACGCTGTGCCTGGCAGATTCACCGGATGTTTTTTCCCGCCTGTTTTATCTGATGCCTCTTCTTCCGGCGGCTGCGGAATTCCTTTCAGTTCCCGGTAAATTTTCATAAATTCTTTCCCGGTAATCGTCTCATGCTCAAACAGATGTTCCGCAATTTTATCCAGTACATCACGGTTTTCTTCTAACAGCCTTCTGGCTGTTTCGTAACTTTCTTTTAATAGTACCTGGACTTCCTGGTCGATTTCTGCCGCAGTATGATCGCCGCAGTTCAATACCGGCCTTCCGTCCAGATACCGGTTTTCAACTGATTCCAGACTGATCAGTCCAAATTTCTTAGACATACCGTACTGTGTTACCATTGCCCGCGCAATCTGCGTTGCCTTTTCAATGTCATTCGAAGCCCCTGTCGTAATCGAATGGAACACAATTTCTTCTGCCGCACGGCCTGCCATAAAAGTAACAAGACGTGCTTTGAGTTCTTCTTCTGTCATCAGGTACTTTTCTTCTTCAGGTGCCTGCATAACATAACCGAGCGCTCCCATAGTTCTTGGAACAATCGTGATTTTCTGCACTGGTTCCGCATTTTTTTGCAAAGCAGTTGTTAACGCATGGCCCACTTCATGATAAGCGACCACCCGTTTTTCTTCTTCACCCAGTATCCGGTCTTTTTTCTCTTTTCCGGCAATCACTACTTCGACTGATTCAAATAAATCTGACTGATTTACGTATTTTCTGCCATTTTTAACTGCATTGATAGCCGCTTCATTAATCATATTTGCCAGATCCGAACCTACTGCACCGGATGTAGCCAGCGCAATTGCATCTAAATCTACCGTTTCGTCCATCAGCACATCTTTGGAATGTACTTTCAGAGTCTCCACACGGCCTTTTAAATCCGGTTTTTCTACAATAATACGACGGTCAAAACGGCCCGGACGCAGCAGGGCTTTATCCAGAACTTCCGGACGGTTTGTGGCTGCCAGGATTAAAAGCCCTTTGGAAGTATCAAAACCATCCATTTCAGCTAAAAGCTGGTTCAGTGTCTGCTCCCGCTCATCATTGCCGCTGCCGTAACGCGTATCACGGCTTTTGCCAATGGCATCAATCTCGTCAATAAAAATAATACACGGTGCCTGTTTCTGCGCTTCTTTAAACAAATCCCTTACACGTGAAGCACCGACACCGACAAACATTTCCACAAAATCAGAACCTGCCAGCGAGAAAAACGGTACATTCGCTTCCCCGGCAACCGCTTTTGCAAGCAGCGTCTTTCCTGTTCCGGGAGGGCCTACCAGAAGCGCGCCTTTTGGAAGTTTCGCACCGATATCTGTATATTTCTGCGGATTATGCAGAAAATCCACCACTTCCTGCAAGGATTCTTTCGCTTCGTCCTGCCCTGCTACATCTTTGAATGTAACCCCGGTCTTTTTTTCCACATATACTTTCGCTGTATTTTTTCCGACACCCATGCCCATGCCGTTTCCCATCTTGCGCATTAAAAATCCCATAACTGCCCAAAGCAGCAGAATCGGCAGAACAATACTTAAAATATTGTATACCCATGTGGCCGAATCATCCGGAATATACGGATAATATTCTACTCCGTGTTTTTTCAGCAGCGCTACCAGCTCCAGGTCATTTCCGGCAATTCCTGTAAAATATGTGATCGTAACAAATTCATTCTCTGATTTTTTCGGTGTGATCCGATAGCTGTTTGAAGTCACATGCACTTCATCTACCTTATCTTCTTCTACCATTTTCAGAAATTCCGTATAAGAAATCTCCTTTGTGGTCATATCTCTCTGCCACCGGCTGAACATGCTCATAAAAAAAAGGGCTGCCAGCGTAATCAGCAGAAACAGCAGAATCATCTGGCCGTTTGCATTTCTTTTATTATTGTTGTTGTTTCCATTATTGGGTGACTGATTATTCATTTCTCCTCCATACGCTGTATTCTATGCGTTGTAATTATCCCAAAAGGGCATTCCGGACGATCATGCATCACACATATCCGGGTATAAGGTATATGAAACGCCGTCTGTTTTTATTATAAGTGGATTGGTTTTATAACGCAACATTCTAATCGTGAACTTTTTGCGAAATTTCTTAATTTAGTAAAAAAATTATTACTGATTTATAACTCAAAGATTAAAATTAAGATAATACACACATCCAGGTGCCTGGCCGCGTCTATCGCAGCGCGGACAAACATAACCGGCCTGCGGCAGAGCGGGGCAGTCTAAATCCCCCTCCAGCCGCAGACCGGAAAATTTGTCTCAGTTCTGTTCGAATTCCGGCAATATCTGTACAGATACCACAAAATATCTGTGTCCGGCGCTTTGATTCAGTTCCGCACTTATTTATTTCCGTCCGAATTCCAGCGCTGCCTCTACAAATCCGCGGAATAACGGATGCGGACGGTTTGGCCGTGATTTTAATTCCGGATGTGCCTGTGTCGCAATAAACCACGGATGATCCGGCACCTCTATCATTTCCACTATCCGTCTGTCCGGTGACATCCCGGATAAGCTGAGTCCGTTTTCTGTCAAAACAGTCCTGTAATCATTATTTACCTCGTAACGGTGACGGTGACGCTCATGAATCGTTTCTTCCCCATAGAGTCCGTATGCCTTTGATTCTGTGTCCAGCACACACGGATAGGAACCGAGCCTTAACGTGCCGCCTAAGTCGCCGTCTTCGTCCTGGTCCGGCATCAGCGCTATGACCGGGTGTGTCGTCTTCGGATCCAGCTCAATGCTGTGCGCATCATTCATCCCGCATACATTGCGTGCAAATTCAATAATCGCAACCTGCATGCCAAGGCACAGGCCCAGAAACGGAATTTTATTTTCACGGGCGTACTGCACAGCCAGAATCTTGCCGTCTACGCCTCTGATTCCAAAGCCGCCCGGCACTAGAATTCCGCTGACATCTCCTAACTGCTCTTCAATAGTATCTGCCGTCAGCTGTTCAGAATCCACCCATTTAATATCTACTGTTGCACGGCTTTTAATACCTCCATGCTTTAATGCTTCCACCACTGAAATATATGCGTCATGAAGCTGTGTATACTTGCCCACAAGCGCAATTCTTACTTCTTTTTCCGGATTTTTCAGGTTTTCTATCATTTCATTCCATTCAGACAGATCCGGTTCCGGACACGGAAGATGCAGGCACTCACAGGCCGCTTTTGCCAGATTTTCTCTTTCCATTGCAAGAGGCGCTTCATACAGATATTCCACATCCAGGTTCTGCAGCACATTTCTGTTTGGAACATTGCAAAACAGAGCAATTTTATCTTTTAAGCTCTGGTCCAGTTCATGCTCAGAACGGCATACAATCACATCCGGCTGAATTCCCATTCCCTGCAGTTCCTTAACACTGGCCTGGGTCGGCTTCGTCTTTAATTCCCCGGATGCTTTTAAATACGGAATCAGCGTTACATGAATCAGCATAGCATTTTCCCGTCCCACTTCATGCTGAAACTGCCGGATAGATTCCAGGAAAGGCTGGCTCTCGATATCCCCAACCGTACCTCCCACTTCAATAATGGCGATATGCATGTCCGGTGATGTAAAATTCCGGTAAAAACGGCTTTTAATCTCATTGGTAATATGAGGAATCACCTGCACTGTGCCTCCTCCATAGTCTCCCCGGCGTTCTTTCTGTAATACGGACCAGTAAATTTTGCCAGTTGTTACATTGGAATTTTTCGTCAGGCTTTCATCAATAAACCGTTCGTAATGTCCCAGGTCTAAATCCGTCTCTGCCCCGTCATCCGTAACAAATACTTCCCCGTGCTGAATAGGATTCATCGTCCCCGGATCGATATTGATATATGGGTCAAATTTTTGCATTGTCACTTTATAACCCCGGGCTTTCAGCAAACGCCCCAGGGATGCTGCTGTAATTCCTTTTCCAAGTCCTGATACTACTCCGCCAGTGACAAACACATACTTTACAGGCATAATTATCCTCCTAGTTTCTTTTATTTTTGTTGTAAAACCTGATCTGTTCATCTGCATCGCTTTCTCTGAACAGCTCGAAGCCGCCTTTCACACCGTACTGTGCCTTATTGCATTCCGGGCAGAAATTGCCAAACTGAATCGCTTTGCCGCATTTCTGACAGTGAAGTGTAACCATTGTATGTACATCTTCTTTATATTCCAGCCGCCCGTCCCGGATCCACTGCTTCACCTGGCGAAGCGGAATTCCAAAAACTTCAGCCAGCTGGAATTCATTCACATCATGCTCCCGGACATATTCCCTCACTGCCCGGAATTCCAAACTAGCCTGGCAGCTTTTGCATAAATCCGTTTCAGAATCTTCTGGAATCGGGCAGTGACACCATGAGCAGAATCTGCTCTCCTGAAACAGCTTCCCAACAACTTCCATCCGAATTTCCCCCTATTCCTCTGCTTTCTTCCAAATGATTTCATATATAATTAATATTATACCGCAAATTAGAAACACTGTATACTGTTTTTTTTATTTACAGGATATCTTTTCGTCTAAAATATAAAAAAGTATTTGGCAAACAATCACTTTTTGGTTATTATATTACCAAAAATATTTTTCTATATACAAATATACTCTCATTGTAAACGGATACCTGGTAAAATACTTAAAATAAATGGAGACGCCGCAAATGAACGATCATCCTGTAAAACATACACTGTTTATATCGGCACTGCTGCTGGTCTGCCTTCTGGCTTATACAGCATGTTCCGTGAAAAAAACACCGGATTACAGCAGCGGCTGTGAAAATACCCATACAAACATGCCGGCTGGCCTGTCCGCAGCAGAAAAGGCCAGGGCACTGCTGCCCGAAAAACTGATTAAAATCGGATTTGTCCAGGTCGGCCATGAATCAGACTGGCGGATTGCAGCAACCAAATCCTGCCAGGAAGTTTTTTCAGAAGAAAACGGATATGAACTGTTTTTTGTCGATGCAGACAACGACCCGCAGGTTCAGACAGATGCAGTCAGAAAATTTATCCAGGAACGTATGGATTATATTCTGATTGATCCGATTCTGACTACGGGCTGGACTGCCGTGCTGAAAGAGGCGTATCATGCACAGATTCCCGTTATTCTGCTGGACCGTACGATAGACTGCAGCAAACGCTATTACACAGCATGGTTTGGTTCCGATTTTGTACGCGAGGGAGAATATGCCGGACAATGGCTGCAGAGTTATTTAAACAGGCAGGGCAGAGGCTGTGATCCCATTCATATCGTAACCATTAACGGAACAGAGGGTGCTTCTGCGCAGCTTGGGCGCACGGAAGGCTTCCGCCGCTACCTGAACCGGCACAGTGAATGGAAACTTCTGGCTGAAGAATGCGGTGATTTCACAGAAAGCGGCGGCAGAATGGTAATGGAGCAGTATCTGAAACGGTATAAAAGCATCGATGTCGTAATCTGCCAGAATGATAATGAAGCCCTTGGCGCATGTGCTGCTATGGATGAGGCTGGCATTTCATATGGAAAAGACGGCGACGTTATCCTCATTTCCTTCGATGCCTCCAGAGCCGGCCTCGAAGCGGTAATGGAAGGAAAAATCAACGCTGACTTTGAATGCAATCCCCTCTCACCGCCTTACGCCGCTGCTGCAATCCAGAAACTGGAAGCCGGAATCAGGCTGAAAGAGCAGGACAATTATCTCCCGGAAGAATGTTTTACATCGGACGAGCGCCCCATGATCCTTAAATCAGAGGATGAAACAAAACAGATGCGCAATGTCACGCGTGAACTTCTGAAAAACCGGGCATATTAAAGCTGCTGTTTTAAATGGAAAAAACGACCTGCTTATGCAGACCGTTTTTTCGAGGAGTTAGTTATGAAATATTTAATCTATGGTTAATGGAATAATTTTTAGTCGAAGCCGGCGGCTATGCGCGCGCTGTATCAGCCGTCAGCTTCATTTGATATTTAAAAGTATACCCATAAAATGTGTCCGAAGTATGTCAAAACACTAAAAGAAAAATAAACTAATTCTTAATATTTTTAAAAAATGATTCCGAACTGATAGCTGGTCTTCGTTTTATACACTTCGCCCGCCTTCAAAAACGGCGCATCAAAACCCGGCTCATTTACAGCATTAGGGAAATACTGTGTTTCCAGACAGAACCCGTGTCTTTTATCATAAACAGCACCCTGCTTTCCATCCTGTTTTGTAATAAAATTACCCGAATAAAACTGCATTCCCGGCAGATCTGTATATGTTTTCATAACAATTCCTGTTTCCGGCGAATATGCTTCAGCTGCCAGTTCAAAGGCTCCCTTTTCACTCTTATCCAGTACAAAATTATGATCAAAACCGCCGCCGTAATTTACCTGGCTGTCATCTGCACGCATATCCTCTCCGATTGTTTTGGATTTTGTGAAATCCATCGGCGTCCCGGCTACCGGAGCTATTTCGCCTGTCGGAATCGCTTTTGCATCTTTCACTGGCGTAAAATGCGATGCGCGGATCATCATATGCTGCCTAAGAACATCGCCTGACGCATGTCCGGCCAGGTTAAAATAAGCATGATTGGTAAAGTTGGCGACTGTATCCTGATCAGATACTGCCTCATAAGAAAGCTCCAGCGTATTGCTGTCAGTCAGCACATATGTAATCTGCGCATCCATGTTTCCAGGAAAACCCTGCTCTGCATCGGCGCTTGTACAGGCCAGTGTAATAGAATTGTCAGTGTGATCTTTTACTTCCCACAGCATGGCATCCATTCCTTTCACACCGGAGTGCAGGTTGTTCTCATTATCGTTTTGGTCAAGCTGATATACGGTACCGTTAATAGTAACCTGGGCATTTGCGATACGGTTTCCGTTTCTTCCAATCACTGCGCCAAAGTAACAGGTATTGTTTTCATAGCCTGTAACATTGTCATAGCCAAGCAGCACATCCTGCATTGTCCCGTTTTTATCCGGCACTATAATTGAAACTAATGCAGCGCCGTAATCGGTAATGCGTACCTTAGAACCGCTTTGATTTACAATCTCATAGACCGATACGGCCTCACCCTGTTTACTTGTCCCAAATGATTCTTTTTTCATGTTCTCTATACCTCTTTTCATGATAGTCACACTAATTCTGGCCATAGTATGCATTTGCACCATGTTTGCGGCAGAAATGCTTATCTCTGATGCTGTCTGGTGCCAGTGCTGCTTTCGGGTTTATCAGCTCTGTATTCAGTGCCATTCTGGCTATTTCTTCCAGCACTGCTGCATGGTATACCGCCTGGCGCGCATCTGTGCCCCAGGTAAACGGCCCATGGTTTTTACACAGAATCCCCGGCATATGCATCGGATGAATCCCATATTCTTCTAATGTTTCTATTATAACAAGCCCTGTGTTTTTTTCGTATTCTCCGTTAATTTCATCCGGTGTCAGGCTTCTGGTACATGGAATGTCTCCAAAAAAATAATCTGCATGCGTTGTCCCGTATAATGGAATGCTTCTGCCAGCCTGCGCCCAGGATGCCGCTGTCACAGAATGCGTATGTACAATGCCGCCGATTTCAGCATATTTTTTATACAGCTGTGCATGCGTTGCAGAATCGGAAGACGGCTTATATTTTCCCTCAATTTTATTCAGATCCAGGTCTACGACTGTCAGATCATCCGGTGTAAGCTCTTCGTACTCCACACCGCTTGGCTTAATGACAAAGTAACCTGTCTCACGGTCAATGCCGCTGGCATTACCCCATGTATAAGTGACAAGGCCCCGTCTGGGAAGTTCCATATTTGCTTCATATACCTGTTTTTTCAATTCTTCCAGCATATTTCCAGCTATTCTCCTTTTGCATATCACATTACGAATGCCGCTGTGTCAAAATCAGGCAGCAGGTAATTCCTGCTGCCTGATTCTGATATCCCGCCAGGTGTTTATTCCCGTCCGCCTGGCTGTGGCTTTTCAGGCTCACATATTCTGTCCGCTGCCAGCAGCATGCAGCTCCAGCCCTGGTTCTTACTGAAATGCCTTTACTTTTTTATAGATGCCTTCTGCATCAAGTCCGTATTTTTCAAGCAGCTGTACCGCCGGACCAGACTCGCCGAATACATCTTCCATGCCTATGCGCAGCATCTTTGTCGGACATTTTTCGCTGAGTACTTCAGCGACTGCGCCGCCAAGTCCGCCGATTACCGAATGCTCTTCAACTGTAACGATTTTTCCGGTTTCCTGCGCTGCCTTTATAATTAATTCTTCATCGATTGGTTTAATTGTATGAATATTGATTACCCTTGCATCTATACCGTCTGCTGCCAGTTTCTCTGCTGCTTCCAGGGCACCGGATACACACAGTCCTGTTGCAATAAGCGTCATGTCGCTGCCGTCTCTTAAGGTAACACCTTTGCCGATTTCAAATTTGTAATCTGCATGATCGTTAATAACCGGAACTGCAAGGCGTCCGAATCTTAAGTAAACAGGTCCTTCATAAGCATAAGCTGCTTTTACGGCTGCCTTTGCTTCCACGTCATCCGAAGGATTGATAATCGTCATGCCCGGAATCACACGCATCAGCGCGATATCTTCGTTACACTGATGGCTGGCACCGTCTTCTCCTACCGAAATGCCTGCATGTGTTGCACCGATTTTTACGTTCAGATGCGGATAGCCGATCGAATTACGTACCTGCTCGAAAGCACGTCCGGCTGCAAACATTGCAAATGTGCTTACAAACGGAACTTTTCCTGTGGAAGCGATGCCTGCTGCAATGCCCATCATATTTGATTCTGCAATACCGCAGTCAATATGTCTGTCAGGAAAAGCTTTCTGAAACACGCCTGTTTTTGTTGCTGCAGCCAGGTCTGCATCTAAGACTACGAGATTGTCTGCCTCTTTGCCAAGTTCTGCCAAAGCGTTGCCGTAGCTGTCTCTGGTTGCAATCTTCTTTACTTCTGACATAATGCTTCACCTGCTTTCTTCAGTTCTTCCATTGCAATCGCATATTCTTCGTCATTCGGAGCTTTTCCATGCCATCCGGCCTGGTTTTCCATATAAGAAACACCCCTGCCCTTTACTGTTTTCATTACAATGGCAGTCGGCTGGCCCTTAGTCGCTTTTGCTTCCTCAAAGGCGGCCCGTATCTGTGCCATGTCATTTCCATCCGCCACATTAATCACATGGAAATTGAAAGCCTCAAATTTTTTATCAATAGGATAAGGCGAGCATACCTGATCCACTGCCCCGTCAATCTGTAATCCATTGTTATCCACAATTACACAAAGGTTGTCCAGTTTCCGGTGTCCGGCAAACATTGATGCTTCCCAGACCTGTCCTTCCTGAATCTCCCCGTCTCCCAGAAGTGTATATACCCGGTAGCTGTCATTGCTCAGTTTTGCAGAAAGTGCCATGCCCACAGCTACTGAAATGCCCTGTCCCAGAGAGCCGGAAGCAGCATCGATACCCGGAGTATGCTTTACACACGGATGTCCCTGCAGGTGTGAACCAAGATGACGCAGACCCTTTAGATCTTCCAGCGGAAAAAATCCCCTGTTTGCCAGTACGGAATATAATCCCGGAGCCGTATGGCCTTTTGAAAGCACAAAACGGTCACGGTCTGCTTTTTTTGGATCCTTCGGGTCTATATTCATTTCTTCAAAATAAAGATATGTAAAAACCTCAGCAGAAGATAAAGACCCTCCCGGATGTCCGGCTTTTGCGGAATGAACACCCGTTACAATTCCTTTTCTTACTTCCACTGCTATTTTCTGTAATTCTAAATCAGTCATAGTGATATCCTTTCCCAGATGCTGCAGTCTATGGTGAATGTTATTTTTTACACAGTCTGACAGCTGACTTTCACAAAAGCCGCATCCCTGCCAGTCACATGATACTGACAGCTGTCCGTTCCAGACTTGGAAGCTGCTGTTACTGTGCGCTGTCCGTTCCAGACTTGGAAGCTGCTGTTACTGTGCTCCGTCCGTTCCAGACTTCAAACTGCTGTTACTGCGCGCTGTCCTGTACAAATTTTGCAATGCCGGCATCTGTTAACGGATGCTTTGTCATAGCTTCGATTACGCCATATGGAACAGTTGCAATATGTGCTCCTGCAGTCGCACAGTCAATAATATGAATCGGATTGCGGATCGATGCTGCAATAATTTCTGTGTCAATCTCATGAATTGCAAAAATGTCTGCAATTGTTCTGATAAGGTCAACACCTGGTACGGAAATATCATCCAGACGTCCTAAGAATGGAGATACATATGCTGCTCCAGCCCTTGCTGCAAGCAGCGCCTGGTTTGCATTAAAAATCAAAGTCACATTTGTCTTAATGCCTTCTTTTGAAAGCTGTTTCACAGCCTTTAAGCCTTCTACTGTCATAGGAATTTTAACTACCATATTCGGATGGATTTTAGCAATTTCACGGCCCTCTGCAATCATGCCTTCTGCATCCTGTGTCGTAGCCTTAACTTCACCGCTGATCGGCCCGTCTACAATATCCGTAATCTCCTTGATCACTTCTGCAAAATCTCTTCCAGACTTTGCAATCAGTGACGGATTTGTTGTTACGCCGCAGATAACCCCCATGTCATTTGCTTTTTTAATTTCTTCTACAATCGCTGTGTCAACAAAAAATTTCATAATTCTTCTTCTCCTTCTTTTATAGCGGGTAAAACCCATCTCTTTGTAGTATAGACAGGCAGAATACTGCCTGCACAGGGCCTTTGAGCATGCCCTTTTCATTTGGAGAGCTGCCGCATCAGGAATATAATACATGATATAGCCGGTTTAAATCTTTCTTAAGTACTATACCTGCATATGTTTTGTTTCGTGTGGCAGTTCCCTCCCTGATACCGGATATTATAACAAACAGCCGGGACTATGACAACCTTCAATACTGGCTGTTTTTATTTTAGTCTGCTATGTATACATCCGCTCACACAGCCAGTCTGTGATCTGTATACAGCATGTTCCGGCATTAATGGCTGTCTCTTATACCGAGTTCACATTTTTCATAAATACACATAAAAATGCCGAACCAGTATATCCGGTGCCGGAAACTGGCCCTGATTTTATACAATGTCATCAGCTTAAAATTTGCCGCTTTCTGTCATAAGCCAGCATTTCCGGCGCAGGTGCTTAGCCAGCCGGCTTAAGCTAATGGCATTGTGATTTTACAGCAGTTTCAAAAGGCGGACTGCTGCTCTTACTGTGTACATACAATTTAACACTATCCGGGCCGTATTGACAAGATATTTTTTAAAATTATACAAAAATATTTATAAATTTTTCAGAAATTTTATATAAAATCACCGTTAAACAACTATTCTGCTGTACCAGATGCTTTCATATCAAGATACACAGCCACTGCCTTCCTGTTTTCCAGCGGAACATACCGCAGCATACCCCCTTCAGCAGATACATTCTCCTGAGTGTCGCTGTAGATCTCCTCCACGCTGCATACACAGTCCTCTGGCAGCGGAATGTCAATCCTCTGCGGCAGTTTTCCGTCAAACGTATGGATTACAGCAAACCCTTTTCCATTCACACCCAGGCGCAGGAGGCACTGCCAGCCTTTTGGATGACGGATACAGGAAATCTGCGGCCCATACCGGAGACTTATACCCTCTTTAATGACCGGAGCTATTTTTTTGTAAAAAGCAGTTCCTCTGCCAATCACTTCCCACTGTGCCTCCGACAGCTCCGTCACATCGCCAGACAGACACATCCTGCCTAAGAAAGTACTGGCAATAGAATATGCAATGCGTTTTAAGGAATCCGTCTTACGGATAACTGCCCAGATCTGGCTCTGTCTTGGGAGAACGGCCCGGTGGAGGTTTGCCGCAATAACCGGTATTTCTTCACATTCATGGGCATCTGAAAAGGAGGACATCGCCGATAAAGCCATAAATCCAGGCTCCAGCCTGTGTCCGCCGGAAGCACAGTTTTCTATAACGATGCCCGGTATCTCCTGCGCTATTTTCCGAAAATAATCCTGCGTGCCTGCAATATTTCTCCGAAGCCCCTCACCCAGCGACTCGCAGCCGTCACAGCCGATTCCGATGGTATCATTATAGTCCGTTTTCAGATATTCGAACCCGTAACGCTTTAACATCCCTATCAGCCGCTCGTCCAGATACCGGATTACCCACGGGTCATTCATATCCAGGAATCTGCGCCTGCTTGTCGTCAGCGCAAATCCGTCCCGTTTCAGCAGATGCTCCGTACAATTGTATATCTTTGATGCCGGGCCGGCATTTTCAAACTCAAACCATATTCCAGGTTTCAATCCTGCTGCTTTCACTGCTGCTGTCGTTTTTTCCATGCCGTCAGGAAACAGCTCCCTGGAAACCTCATAGTCTCCCATGCCGGCATCCCAGGAACCCCCTTCCTGTTTATACCATCCGGCGTCAATCACAAAATAAGTAAATCCCTTATCCTTAACCGCATCCAGTATCTTTACAATATTTTCATGAGAAGGATTTCCCCATGTCGTACAGTATTCATTAAAAACAAGAGGCAGCTCCTCTTCTGCTTCCGGAAGATGCTTAAGCGCTTCTTTCTGTGACTGAACAAGGCGGTGAGCCGCTGCGTCCAGAGAATCCGTCCTGCACACAGTCAGCACTGCCTTTGGAGACACGAATGTTTCTCCAGGATTTACCGTTTTCATCCAGTGTCCGGCCTCACGGTCTGCAAGCCCTCCGCTGACCGCAAAATTTTCATCCTTGCGAAACAGCTCTATCTGCCATGATGCCCCATGATAAAGCTGCGCACCCCAGAAAATTCCATTTACAGTATCTTCTGCCATAACCCATGGAAAAAACTGATTCACTGGTAATGATCCGGTCTGCCCAAACCTCTCGCACCGGACAGAATCCCTGTTCCATGACGTATCCAGCTGCAGCCTTTCAAGCGGCAGCGATTCCAGGCATCCTTCCTGGCTCCAGCGGCTTCGCAGGCGGTGGACAGTAAGGCATCCATGCCCGTCTCCTTCCAGGTACGGAGAAATCCTTTCAATAGAAAAACTGGAAAATAGCTCCAGCTGTGCGCTATTCTTTCCATGATTTTGAAACTCGCAGAATATATCAGTGTAAGGCATTCCTTTTGTCCAGTGCAGATGATGACAGACTGTGTAACCGCGATCATCTCCAAGTACTGTAATGATTTCTGTATCATCTGCACGTTCTTTCACATCCTGGCTTAAGAACTTCATTTTATTTACCGTTTCACTGCCGCGCATCGTATTCCCTGGCGCAAAACAGCCCTGCGCCGCATCACAGGTTAATTTTATCTGAACAAGACTGTCCACCGCCTCCCGCTTTTCTATATCCGGCAGCGGCATCCCAGCCGGATACAGCGTAAGGCCTGTATGCTTTTCTTCATCCATTTCATACCGCGCTGTCATATCCCCCAGACGGTATTCATTTAGCAGCTGTCTCAATATGCTCATCCTTTCTAAATACAGCATCCGTTTCCTGATAAAAATCAGTGAATAGAAGCAGATGTACCCTTTCCCTCCTGCCGTTTAGGCATTCTCCCACAGGATTTTTTCTCCGGACAGTACCCGAGTATTTCACATTTCGGCGCAAATACTGTATCTGCTAACAGTTCCCACTCCGCAGACACCTTTCTGAGCGCATCACAGATATCCTGAAACATTGCCCTGTATTCATGATAAGCCCGTCCGCACATTCTCTGGCGGCTCATATCCGCCAGATTTCTAAGATTGCGTTTATCCACAATCTTTGTCTGCATGCCAAGCGGCAGCAGCATAGCCGCATCTTCCCTGGCAATTCCGCACTCTGTTTCCAGATACTTACAGGTATCGCTGATTTCCCGCATCATATGCTCATACCGGGCGCATGCTTTTTCATCTGAAGCAATGGAAGGCGGAATTACATAGGCAAATTTATCATAATTTATATACCGTGTACTGGCCTGTAAACGTGTTGGTGCTCCTCCAAGATGCGTATACCATTCCCGGATCACCCGTGCAGAATAACCGTCTAAAACCATTTCCACGCTGACATACTCCATAACCCGTCCGTGCCCGGCTGCAAGGCAGTCCAGCCCGCGTTTGTAATTTTTCTGCTGATCTGTAATATCGGACCCCCAGCAGATGCCTGCACGGCATCCCATCAGGGTCACTGGTTTTTTTGTTGTTTCTTCTAATATTATTACCTGACCCATTTTTATCCCTTTCTCTTCATACCTGTACACATTGCCTGCAGCTCCAGCGGATTTCTCTTCCCAGCGTCCGGCTAATCTATACAACTGCTCTATCCAGCGTCCGGCTAATCTATAGGTTTCCCGGACGCCGGGGCGGAGACACTTTTTCCTTTTTCTGTTCCGCCTTCAAACAGTAAGAAATTCTAAATTTTCTGCTTCGAGGCTGTGGCAGCGGACGGACCGGTGCCTGATGCCCCGGCGCTCTGGCATGCTTTATGTTCCGGCACTGGCAGGCACCTTTTGGGGCTTCCGGGTTTTCAGCAGCCGGCAGGCAGTGTGCCCCAAATCCTGGATACGGGGCAGAAAATTAAGAATTTCTAACTGTTCTCCGGAGTCACAGAAAAAGGAAAAAGTGTCTCCGCCCCGGCTGGTACCGGATGAATTTTATATACCTGTCCGGCGGGCACTGGATGTATGGGTGTATCTTCCCGGATGTTTTCCAGGCAGGTGCCGCAGCCCGGCATCCAGGCGTATATTCTGCCGCAGCCGGCCGGACAGTCTTATGTGTCTTCCCGAATGCCATTTTCCAGCCGTGTTTCGGAATATGTCTTAAAATGCCGTCCGGCTGGCAGGACTGCCGCACAGAACCAGATGGATGTGTCAGATAAATTTCTTACAGCCGGGCAGCAGCATAAAACCAGTAACCGGCAGACAGATACATAAGCGTATCCAGTGCCAGCCAGGCGGATAAACTTTTTCCTTTTTTTGTGACTCCGGAGAACAGTTAGAAATTCTTAATTTTCT
>CAJTVR010000054.1 GCA_910580075.1 uncultured Eubacterium sp.
GAGTCACAGAAAAAGGAACAAGTGTCTCCGCCTGGCGTCCGGTTAATCGATACTTTTTTAGGTTACTGATTTCATATTACAGCATAAGCACGGATATGTGCAAGTAAAAGTTTAATAAACTTTGTATAATATTTAAAATAGTTATAGATAATTTTCAGATTTTATTGTATAATATGTCCCATAGATATAAAAAACGGGTTTTGGACAAATATTTTCAATCAAAAACGCGTCTAAGTAAAGGAAGGGGGCAAAATACATGTACTACAAGACATCAGAGGAACATGAAGCGCTGCGGGCCGAAATCAGGGAATGGGCAGAACGGGAGATTAAGCCGATTGCTTTTTCCCTTGATAAAAACAACGAATTTCCAAGGGAACAGATCAGAGATTTTGCAAAGAGAGGTTTTATGGGCCTCCCTTATCCGGCTGAATACGGCGGGATGGGAAAGGATATTTTAAGTTATGCCATAGCGGTTGAGGAATTGTCACGGGTAGACGGAGGAACCGGCGTAATCCTTTCCGCTCATGTATCTTTGGGAACATTTCCGATTTTTGCATTCGGCAGTGAAGAGCAGAAAAAGAAATATCTTGTACCTCTGGCAAAAGGCGAGAAGATTGGCGCATTTGGACTGACAGAGCCTAATGCAGGGTCTGATGCAGGCGGAACAGAGACAACTGCGGAATTAGCAGGGGATTACTACATATTAAACGGCGAGAAAATATTTATTACAAATGGCGGAGAAGCAGATACCTATGTTGTATTTGCAGTTACTACACCTGACATCGGAACAAGGGGAATCAGTGCTTTTATTGTAGAAAAAGGATGGGAAGGCTTTACGTTCGGGGATCATTATGATAAACTGGGCATTCGCTCGTCAGCGACGGCACAGCTGCTGTTTCAGAATGTAAAGGTACCGAAAGAAAATCTGCTTGGCAAAGAAGGACAGGGATTTAAGATTGCCATGGCTACGTTAGACGGAGGACGTATCGGAATTGCCGCTCAGGCACTTGGTATTGCCCAGGGAGCATATGAGGCAGCAGTCGAATATGCAAAAGAGAGGGAACAGTTTAATGCTCCGATTGCCCAGCTGCAGGCAATTCAGTTTAAAATTGCAGAGATGGCAACGAAAATCCGGGCAGCCAGATTTCTTGTGTACAGTGCCGCAGAATTAAAAGAACATCATGAGCCTTATGGTATGGAAGCAGCTATGGCAAAGAAGTATGCTTCTGATATCTGCCTGGAAGTGGTCAATGACTCGCTTCAGGTTTTCGGCGGAAACGGTTACTTAAAAGGCATGGATATTGAACGGGCGTACAGGGATGCTAAAATCTGTACGATTTATGAAGGAACTAATGAAATTCAGAATGTAGTTATTTCTTCTTATATATTAGGCAAGGCAGCCAAAGCGTCAGCTCCGGCTCCTGGTGCTGTGAAAAAGAAAAATCCGATTACCGGGCCTAGGAAGAGGATTATGTTAAATGAAGGCAGTGCACAGAAAAATGTGGAGAAACTGGCAGCCTGCTTAAAAGAAGACGGGCACGATTTTACGGTGGGCATTGATATTGATACGCCGATTATCTCAGCAGAAAGAGTTGTCAGCGCCGGAAAAGGGATTGGCGATAAAGAAAATATGAAGCTTATTCGTGACCTGGCAGCAGCAGCAGGAGCAGCAGTCGGCTCTTCCAGACCGGTTGCAGAACAGCTTCAGTATGTGCCGTTAAACCGCTATGTCGGTATGAGCGGCCAGAAATTTACAGGGAATCTTTACATTGCCTGCGGTATTTCGGGAGCAAGCCAGCATCTGAAAGGAATTAAAGAAGCGTCCTGTATTGTAGCAGTGAATACGAATCCGAATGCTCCGATATTTAAAAACGCAGATTATGGAATTGTGGGCGATGTAAAAGAAATTCTTCCTCTGCTTACAGCGGCGCTTGACGATGGCAATGCGAAAAAGCCGGCACCGCCTATGGTGAAAATGAAACGGACAGTTATTGAAGAAGCTGCGCCGGCACCGGTTGGAAGATATGTATGTTTGGGCTGCGGCTATGAATACATTCCTGAAAAAGGGGATGAAGAAGGCGAAGTACGTCCGGGAACAGGTTATAAAGAGCTTCCAGAAGACTGGGTATGTCCGGAATGCGGAGAAGCAAAGTCTAACTTTATACCATCATAAGAAAGCAGGAGGGATTAAAGATGAGCAGTGTCAGAAAAGTAACAGAAGATTTATACTGGGTAGGTGTCAATGACAAACGCCTGCATCTGTTTGAAAATATTCATCCGATACCAAGAGGAGTATCTTATAATTCGTATCTGCTGATGGATGAGAAAAAAGTGCTCTTTGATACAGTAGACTGGTCTGGATGCAGAGAATTTTTGAAAAATATAAAAGAAGTATTAAATGGAGAGAAACTGGATTACCTTGTAGTGAACCATATGGAACCTGACCATGCGGCATCTGTGGAAGAGGTCCTGATCCGATATCCGGAATGCAAAGTGATCAGCAGCGAAAAAGGATTTATGTTTATGCACCAGTTTGGCTTCCATGTAGAAGGACGCAAAGAAGAAGTAAAAGAAGGCGATACAAAGAGTTTTGGCAAACATGTTGTTACATTTGTATCGGCTCCAATGGTGCACTGGCCGGAAGCAATGGTGACATTTGATACGACAAATGGTGTGCTGTTTTCCGCAGACGCATTTGGCTCTTTTGGTTCCTTAGACGGAAAGCTGTTTGCAGACGAAGTGAATTTTGAACGCGACTGGATTGATGATGCCAGAAGGTATTTCTGCAACATTGTAGGCAAATACGGGCCTTTTGTACAGCATCTGCTTGCAAAGGCACAGACTGTGCCGATTAAGATGTTCTGTCCGCTGCATGGCCCGGTATGGCGTGAGGACTTAGGCTATTATATCGACAAACATGATAAGTGGAGCAGATACGAACCGGAAGAAAAAGGCGTGCTGATTTTATATGCATCCATGTATGGAAATACTGAGGCAGCAGCTCAGAACCTGGCATCGACGATTTGCGAAAAAGGTATTACGAATGTGGCAGTGTATGATGTATCCAATACGCACGTATCCTATCTTGTAGCAGAAGCATTTAAGTACAGCCATATCGTGCTGGCTTCTGTAACATATAACCTTCAGATTTATCCGGTTATGTATGATTTTCTGCATCATTTGAAAGTGCTGAATTTCCAGAAGAGGGTATTTGGAATTATTGAAAACGGTACATGGGCGATTAAGTCCGGTACACTGATGAAAGAATTTATTGAGAATGAGTTAAAAGAATGCCTTGTGCTCAGTTCGCAGGTATGTGTGAATTCTTCTGCAAAAGAGGCAAATGAGCCTGAATTTGAAGCGCTGGCAGATGCGCTTGTGAAATCTATCCAGAAATAATGTGCTGCCTGGGCAGACAGGTTTTATGAACTTTGCCAGGGCTGCAGCAGATACATGCAGGAAAAGTTCTGCGTAAGCAGAGCTTTTTCTGTATGTAAGTCCAGGAATATGGGAAGACTGGGCAATGAAAACAGAAAGGGATGACATATGGAGACTATTAGTTTGCTGGAAATGCTGCTGCATCATATTGTGGAGGCGGCAATTCTGATATTTGAATTTATCGGGGTTGGGATTATTATTTTCTCTGGATTTCAGGGATTTATTCTTTATCTGAAGCGCTCACCTGCTACAAAACTGACGCTGGCCAGAGGGCTTGCCATGGGACTGGAATTTAAGCTCGGGAGCGAGATCTTAAGAACGGTTGTGGTAAGGGAATGGATGGAGATTGGCACTGTGGCAGGAATCATTGTACTGCGGGCGGCTCTGACCTTTTTGATTCACTGGGAGATTAAGGAGGAGGAAAAAGGAATCGGGTAACGTATGCCAGGATTTTTTTTCATTCAGCCAGAGCGCCGTAATGCTGTATGTCAGATACTGTGCCAGCATTATTATTTATTTTTTTGCACAGCAGTTTCTGTTTCTGAAAGGGAAGTGCCAATGCCTGTGAGGACTTTCAGCCATTCAGAGGACACGAATATTTATGACGGATCATGCAGTTTTTCTGAAGATTTCAGAATATGCATGATTTCAGTCCATCCTCCGGTACTCATTGCATTTTCAAATTCTCCCAGTATTTCCCTGTTCGGAATAAAGGCTTTTTTCGTCTCAGAATCATATCCAAGATATCCCAGATGAATCAGCAGGGTCAGCACATCATCTTTTGTTACAAATGTGCTCATATCGTTCTGAAAACTGAGGGTATTTACTTTTATATGTCCGCCGCCAAGCATCTGCACAATGTCTGAACGGAGTCCGTCAAAGTCCATGTCTATATAAATTTTTTCCTTTTTTAACATAGATTTTTTTTAACGTACCAGCAAGTCCCATATCCAGCCTTTTAACGCAGCTTCCATATTCTTCTAAAAGTTCTTCGAGAACTTCCTGTTCCAGATATTCTGTCAGATTCCGATTTTTTGCACCAATCAGAAACTGCTGTATATTTAGAAAAATAACATCGTATTGATTCAGATGCTTCTCAAAACTGCTGCATTTTTCAATAGCAAATCCATGAAACAGCTCTTTGGAGTCACAGCCGCGGCTGTAATAGGCAGCCAGCATTTTAAGAGCCATGGATTATCCAAAACGTCTTGGCCTGCTGATACATATAAATTTTTCCTCGGTATTGATAAATTCATTTGTGCATGCGGCCAGGCCGGTTTTGTCTACGTATATCTGGGAACTGACAGATTCGCGAAATCCGTCGTTTCCTGGATTTAGATAAATTCCCATAAAATGTATCCTTTCTGCCGCAATGTCTGCGTATTTTATAGCAGGGAAATATTATTTTGTCCTGCTGCTTTCAATTGTAACATAAATGAGGGAGGGCCACAACTGATATCTGGCCAGGGGTACCGTTTTAGAAAGGAGCACAGGCGTTTTTGTCTCGCACTTAAACGCTTCTTAAGATAAATATCCCCCAGGGAGGCTTGTGAAAAGGGTTTTTGCATGAGAAAATAAAAACCATATGCAGATTTTACATTTTTTAAAAATAAGGAGTGATAGGATGAAAAAAACAGCGGTATTTCTTTCCGCATTCATTTTGCTGATCTTTCTGTCCGGCTGTGGCAGCAAAGAGGATGCTGCAGTTAAAGACATGAAGTCTGAATCTGTACTTACTTATGGCAGCGGAGATTATACAAGAATCAATCCGGCTATGGATGAACATGGCGAAATCAATATATTGATTTTTAATGGTCTTACGGCACATAATGGTAAAAATGAAGTCATACCGGCCCTTGCAGAAAGCTGGGAATATGATGAAAAATCCTGTACGTATACATTTCATCTGGAAAAAAATGTCACATGGCATGACGGAGAAATGTTTACGGCAGATGATGTCAGGTTTACGATAGAAGAGATTATGGATCCTGATAATGGTTCGGAGAATGCGCCGGATTTTGAAGATGTGGAGGAGATTACAGCCGCTGATGATTATACGGTTTCATTCAGGCTGGCAGCGCCAAATGCAGCATTCCTTGATTATATGACAATGGCAGTGCTGCCGGAGCATCTTTTGGCAGGACAGAATATGCAGGAGTCAGATTTTTTCCGCGCTCCGGTGGGGACGGGGCCGTACAGACTGGAGAGCTGGGAGGAAGGGCAGGCGATTACGCTTGCAAAAAATGAGAATTATTTTAAGGGAGAGCCGGATATAGACCGGATTATTTTTAAAATTGTGCCGGATGACCATGCAAGGGCGCTTCAGATGGAAAGCGGGGAACTGGATCTTGCACTGCTGACGCCGAAAGATGCGGCTTCTTTTGAAGGAAAGGAAGGATATGTACAGTATGTTATGAAAACATCGGATTACCGGGGGATTATGTTTAATTTCCAGCATGAGTACTGGAAGAAAAACAGAGACCTGATCCGGGCAGTCTGTTATGGAATAGACCGGGAAGCGATTACAAAGGCTGTACTCTCCGGCCAGGGAATTGCCGCATACGGGCCGCTGCAGCGCAATATTTATAATCATGAAGATGTGGAACATTATGATTATAATCCGCAGAAAGCGAAAGATATTTTAGAAAAATCCGGCTGGGTTATGGGAAAAGACGGTTTTTATGAAAGAGAAGGCGAGACAGCAGGTTTTGTACTCAGTACCGGGGCAGGGGACCAGGTACGGTCTGATATCGCACAGGCGGCGGCCCAGCAGCTGCGGGAAATTGGAATCAGCTGTACAGTTGAAATTCCTGTCCGCATAGACTGGGAAGGACAGATGGCATATCTGATCGGATGGGGCAGCCCGTTTGATGCTGACGACCATACATATAAAGTATTTGGAACTGGAAAAGGGGCTAATTACAGCGGCTATTCCAATCCAGACGTGGACCGGTATCTGCAGATGGCCCGCCAGTCAGCGGACCCGGACGTCCGTGCGGATGCGTATGACAAATTTCAGGAAGCGTTAGCGGACGACCCGGCATTTGCATTTATCTGTTATGTTGATGCGAATTATGTGGCAGATGCAGCTGTTAAGGGAATTACGCCGGATACGGTTATGGGCCATCACGGAGTCGGAATTTTCTGGAATGCGTCTGAATGGACAATAGAACGGCAGAATTAAGAAAGGGAAGCTGATGGAAAATAAAACGACAGAGACAGAATATCTGCTGGAAGTAAAAAATCTGTCGGTCAGCTTTGATACTCTAAAAGGAGAGGTGCAGGCTGTCCGGGATGTGAGTTTTTCCTTGAAGAGGGGAGAGGTGCTTGTTCTGGCGGGGGAGTCGGGAAGCGGAAAAAGCGTGCTGTGTAAAAGCATTATGAAACTGCTGCCATCTTCTGCCAGAATCAAATCGGGCAGTATCTGTGTGCATGGTACGGATATTACCGGATACAGCGAGCGGGATATGCAGAAACTGCGTGGAAGACTGTTTTCAATGGTATTTCAAAATCCTATGACGTTTTTGAATCCTTCGATGACCATAGGAGCACAGATAGCAGAAGCAGTAAAAATACACAGTCCTGGCATTAAAAAAGCAGATCTGGAGAAACGGGTGGAAGAACTGATGCGCCTGACTGGAATCGACCGCCCGCAAGAACGTAAAAACCAGTATCCGCATCATTTTTCCGGAGGCATGCGTCAGCGCAGTGTCCTTTCTGCAGCACTGGCGGCGGATCCGGATATTCTGTTTGCAGATGAACCGACGACTGCGCTGGATGTTACGATTCAGGCACAGATTCTGGATTTGTTCCGGGAAATCGTTCAAAAACTTGGTACAGGTGCAGTGTTTGTAACCCATGATCTGGGGGCCGCTGCAAGGGTGGCAGACCGGGTCGCAGTGATGTATGCCGGTAAAATTGTAGAAATAGGAACGGCGGAAGAAATTTATTATGATCCCAGGCATCCATATACCTGGGGTCTTATGCAGTCGCTTTTGATAAATGCAAAAGGCAGGCAGACGCTGAATGTGATTCCTGGCATGCCTCCCGCAATGATTCATCCGCCAGCTGGTGATGCATTTGCCAGCCGCAATGTGTATGCCCTTCAGATTGATTATGAAAAGCAGCCGCCGATGTTTCAGATTACAGATACACATTATGCAGCTTCCTGGCTGCTGGACCAGCGGGCCCCTGCGATTGCTGTACCGCAGGGCGGCAGATGTGAACGGAATAAATCATCGTATTGCATTCCTCATAAAGACAGACAGCAGCCGGAAAATACAGCCGGATTTAGCAGCTCTGATACAGGTATTCTGCTGGATGTCCGGCATCTGACCCATGAGTTTTATCTGAACAAAAAAACATCAGTCAGGGCTGTGGATGATGTATCGTTTCAGATAAAGAAAGGGGAAATATTTGCACTTGTCGGAGAATCAGGCAGCGGAAAGTCAACAATTGCCAGGTGTATCATGAATATTTACAAACCTTGTGGCGGCAGGATTATTTATAACGGCCTGGATGTGTGTGATCACAGCGTATTTAGAAAAAACAAAAAGATGTTAAAGGCTGTGCGTCAGATGATTTTTCAGGATTCGGATTCCAGTCTGAACCCGCGCATGAAGATCTGTGATATTATTACAGAACCGATGAAAATACACCATAGAATACCAGAACGGGGGTCTTACCGGAAAGAGGCAGAATTTCAGATGCATTATGCAGGACTCGACAGCGTGTATCTGGATGCATATCCGTATGCATTGTCCGGCGGACAGCGGCAGCGCGTGGCAATTGCCAGGGCGCTCGCAATGAACCCGGAACTTCTGGTGGCAGATGAGCCTGTGGCATCACTGGATGTTTCCATTCAGGCTCAGATTATAAATCTGTTCAGGCATCTGCAGAAAGAGCATGGTTTTACATTTCTATTTATTTCCCATGATCTTCCTATGGTAGAATTTTTGTGTGACAGGGCCGGGGTTTTATACCGTGGGAAAATGGTGGAATGTGCTCCGGTAAAAGATCTGTTTTCAAATCCGCAGCATCCGTATACAAAGTCCCTGCTGCCAGCAGTTCCGGTTCCAGACCCGTTAAGGAGGCAGACAGAGAATATGACCGAATTTCATAAAGAGGATTTTGTGCGGGAAGCAGCATGGGTGCAGACAGGGCCGCAGCATTTTGTACTGCGGTAAACGGAGAAAGAAATGCTGCCTGCCGGAACAAACAGAGAGCTGGCTGTATGTGAACAGGGAAAAGGCCTTTTTCTGCTCCGCCTGCGAACAGTAAGAACTTCTAAGTTTTCTGGCAAATTCTGGGTATGAGGCAGAAAATTAAGAATTTCTAACAGTTTTGCGGAGGCAAAGAAAAAGGTTTCCCGATAGGTATGAATTCCCCGGTAGGTATAGATTTCCCGGACGCCGGGCAGAGAAACTTTTTCCTTTTTCTGTTCCGCCTGCGAACAGTAAGAACTTCTAAATTTTCTGCTTCCAGTCTGTGGCAGCGGACGGACCGGTGCCTGATGCCCTGGCGTACGGGTAACCTATACCTGACGGGGAATTCATACGCAGGCCGGAACGGTATATGCTGAAACAGGCAGTAAGCTGATTATATGCAAAAAGGAGAAATGAAATATGCGTAAATGGGATAAAATAGTTTACTACAGCCGAAAACTTTTGCTGTTTCTTTCAAGCATACTGATTTTATCAGCCGTAGTATTTTTTGTTTCCAGGCTTGCACCAGGAGACCCCCTGGTATCTTATTATGGAGAGCGGGCTGAAAAAATGAGTCTTAAAGAGCGGGAGCAGGCAGAAAAGAGGCTGGGGCTGCATAAGCCGCTTACAGTTCAGTATATGCAGTGGCTTAGGGATGCTTTCAGGGGCAGTTTCGGGATTTCTTATAAATATAAGATGGATGTTACGGAAGTAATTGCGGGACGAATCGGGAATACGCTGCTTTTAGGAGGTACTGGATTTCTGCTTATTTTTGTACTGGCGCTGCTGCTTGGGGTGTCATGCGCATGGAAGGAAGACAGCCTGGCAGACCGCCTGATCTGCAAAGCCGGTACAGTGGCCAGCTGCATACCGGAATTCTGGCTGTCTTTAGTTTTGATTCTGATCTTTGCGGCCGGACTGAAATGGCTTCCGAGCAGCGGTGCATACGATACAGGAGGAACCGGCAGCCCTGGGGAGAGGATACGGCATCTGATACTGCCGGTAGCAGTGACAGTGATCAGTCACTTGTGGTATTATGCATGCCTGGTGCGGAATATGCTTCTTCAGGAGGTCAGGGCGGATTATGTGCTTTTTGCAAAATCAAAAGGACTCGGGAAACGGTACATTATGTTCCGCCACTGCCTGAGAAATGCTGCCCCGGCATATCTTAGCATGATGGCGCTGGCGGTGCCGCATATACTGGGAGGGACATATATTATCGAAACGGTTTTTTCTTATCCGGGAATTGGAACACTTTCTTATGAAAGTGCCAGGTATCAGGATTATAATCTGCTGATGCTGCTTTGTATTCTTACAGGAATCGTGGTGATTTTCTGTAATATGGCAGCTCAGATGATCAATGAAAGAATTGACCCGAGAATACAGAATGTGTTTGAAAAATAAATATTATAGGCTGCCCGGACGCCGGGCGGGCTTCCAGTCTCTGGCAGCGGACGGACTGAAAAGTATAGATTAGCCGGACGCTGGGAAGAGACACGTTTTCCTTTTTCTGTTCCGCTTACGAACTGTAAGAACTTCTAAATTTTCTGCTTCCAGTCTGTGACAGCGGACGGACCGGTGCCTGATGCCCTGACGCTTTGGCATGCTTTATGCAGTGGCACTGGCAGGTACCTTTTGGGGCTTCCAGGTTTCGGCAGCGACAGACAGTGAGCCCCAAATCCTGGGTGATGAGCAGAAAATTAAGAAGTTCTAACAGTTCTCCAGAGTCACAGAAAAAGGAAAACGTGTCTCTTCCCAGCGTCCGGCTAATCTATACTTTTCGGCAATGTCCAGGAGCCAGAAATTTCAAAATCAGGAAAGGGAGATACAGCATTGAAAGAGCAGAAAACTATCAGCAGCAGACAATACAGGAATGCATCAGATAAACGTCTGTTTCAAGTCGTCGGAATACAGCAGATACAGCAGCCCATACCAGTATCCAGGCAGAACGGGTATAAAGGCAAACCTGTACTGTCAGCGCTTATTCTGGGTGTCATGATTGTCTGCTGCCTTGGATGCGAATTAATTATGACAAAGGAGCCCGGCTATATGGATTTAGGAAACTGCCATGCTGCTCCCAGCCGGGAATTTCTGTTCGGCACAGATTCCATGGGCCGGGATATTTTTTCCATGGTATGGTACGGGGGAAGGATATCTCTGTTTCTCGGTATTGTATCCGCAGTGATTTCTGCTGCTGCAGCTATTGTATGCGGAGCTGTCAGCGGCAATGCTCCGAAAGCAGCGGATGCTCTGCTGATGCGTCTGACGGACATACTGCTCAGTGTGCCGCAGCTGTTAGCAGTCATTTTTGTACAGGCGGTTTTTGGAAAAGCAGCTGTGCTGAGTCTTTCTTTTGTCATAGGTATTACCAGCTGGATGAGTATGGCAAAAATTATCCGTACACAGGTACGGCAGCTGCGCTACAGTGAATATGTGACAGCTTGCGAGTGTATGGGTGGCGGATTTTTTCATATATTATGGCGGCATCTGACACCTAATTTCCTGCCTTCAGTGATGTTTATGACTGTAATGAATATACGCAATGCCATTATGGCAGAATCGGCCCTGAGCTTTATGGGCATTGGACTTCCGATTGATATGATTTCCTGGGGAAGCATGCTTTCTATGGCAGATCAGGCGCTTTCAGCAAAATGCTGGTGGGTGATACTGATACCAGGGCTGTTTCTGACGACAGCACTGGTATGTTTTACAAATCTAGGTAATTATCTGAGAAAAAGAGCGAATTACGGAGAGAGTAATTTATAAATGATCCGAATGCTGGGAAGAGACACATTTTCCTTTTTCAGTGACTTTGAAGAACAGTCAGAATGTTCACAGAGCATATAATAATCAGTTTCCGGCTGCCAGCCGTTTCACGTAAGGGTATAATGAAGAAACAGGAAAGGAAACTGTTATTCAGTATAAGACAATAAGGGGCTGTAACAATGGGAATGTATTTAGACAGCAAAAATGCATATGCACTTTATAAAAAAGAAACAGGAAAGCCATATTTTATAGATAAATCCAGAATGCTGAAAGAACTGATTGTTTTGGCCGGTGAAGGGGAGGATGCAGTATGTATCACCAGGCCCCGCCGGTTTGGCAAGACGGTGGCGGCTAATATGACTGCGGCTTTTTTTCCAGGGCTGCTGATGCTTCAGCTTTGTTTCATGATAAGAATATTGCAAAAGAACAGGAATATGTACAGTATCTGAATCAGTACCCGGTGATTCATATTCCATTTAATGATGTCATGCGTCCATGCAGAAACTATGAAGAATAAATGGAGAAATTCTGCATAAAACAAAAAATCTGCCACTGGCAGATTTTTTGCTGTGAAATAATCAAAATACTGTAGATCAAATATGCATATCATTTTATGAACAAATCTCTGTATGATATCATAATGTACATTTGAGAACCTCAATTGATTAATGCACATTTTTGTTTAAGCAATTAGTGAATTACAGTTACATTGGTAGCCTGTGGTCCTTTAGCACCTTCAGTTACTTCAAATTCCACAGAAGCGCCTTCTTCCAAAGACTTAAAGCCTTCCATATTAAGGCCGGAAAAATGTACAAATACATCTTTGCCTTCTTCATCTGTGATGAAACCGTAACCTTTCTGATTGTTAAACCATTTTACTGTACCTTTATTCATGACAGTACCTCCTATCATATTAGCTGTTGGCAGCTTATGCTAAGAATAGCATACGAAAAAAGAAAAGTAAAGCGAAAAAAGGGCTAAATTTCGGAAAAAGTAACGTTATTTCTTTTTAAAAACTGAATTGTAAACTTTTCCCATTCTTTTTCAAAACTTTTATCAGTGATAAAAGTGCGGTAAGAAACCCCCGTTGTAAGCAGCAGCTGCTCGTTTTGAAACAGGATATTAAAAAAAACGGCAAGTATATTGTCGGGCGCTATTGATGTCCCGGAGGCACGGATTGTGTTTTGCAGGTTAGAGGGAGAGAGCATCAGCACGAATTTAAACTGGGTCGGGGCAGTCCGTCCTTTAATAAGCTCAAAAAACGTCGGCCGCAGCCTTCCATAGGGCATGCACGAAAAACCGGCAAGATTTTGTTCCTCTAACTCCTGTGAGGAATAAAAGGACGGGTTCAGTTTTCCGTCAATTTCGTACTTGACGGCAGTATGAATAGAAGCTTCGGACAGAAGAAAATTGTCAAATACCCCGGTGCGCAGTAACAGGTTCATAAATTCTTTTTTTTCCGTCAGCTGGAATGCTTTCATAGCAGATACCTCCCTGAATAAGCTGTAACAGTTCAGACAAACTGGCCTGTTACGAAAGGACAGCCTGAACTGCATGTGAGTTTCTACATTATATTATAGGAAATATTTTCTATTTTACAATAAGAACGAAAAAAATATTGAAAAACATGCAGTTTCAAGATATCATAGAAATACGCATGAGCGGATGAGAAGAACATAAAGTGCTGGCGTCCTGGCAGCCTATACACCATGCAGCACAAAAATAAGCGCATCAGCATAGAAATGAGACTGAAAGTTTTGACGCTTCAAAGACGGAGAGGAAGTATCGGATGAATCAGTATAAAGAGTATAGAGAGTATAAAGATAGAAAGAAAATCAGAAGGCACAGAGCAGCAGTCAGCCTTGCACTCGTTCTTTTTGCAGGGACCGTATCGGGCTGCAGCCTGCCGGAAAGTTTTATGGGCATTGTGCAGCCAGTGGAGGAAGCGGTAAGCACAGTCAAAAAAAAATATAGAGTTAAGGCAGCAGCTGAATGCACTGAAGCTGCCAAAGGAAGTAAAGAGTATTTCCAAAGGCAGATATGCATATGAAACTCTGTCAAAGGAAAATAAAATAATTTATGACCAGATGCTGGATGCCGTCATGAACCACGAAGAAGAGGTGGCCCTTTCGACAGAAGACGGCAAAGAGCTGGAAGATATTTTTAACTGTATTAAAGCAGATTATGGCGGACTGTTCTGGGTAGAGAGTTTCCGGTATACCCAGTATCAGAAAAACGGGCAGACCGAAGCGATGTCTTTTGCGCCTAATTATACAATGACGGCTGAAGAACGGCAGGAAATGCAAAAGAAAATTGATGTTCAGGCGGAGCAGTATCTAAAAGAAATCAGGAAAGATGCTTCCGAGTATGAAAAAGTGAGGGAAATTTACCGGAAACTGATTAGAAAAGTGGATTATAATCTGGATTCAGAAAATAACCAGAATATTATCAGTGTGTTTTTAGGAAAAGAAACAGTATGTCAGGGCTATGCCAGCGCCATGCAGTATCTGCTGGACCGTCTCGGCGTTCCGTGTGTGATTGTAACCGGCATGGCAAAAGGAGGCCCGCATGCATGGAATCTGGTGCAGATTGAAGGAGAATGGTATTATGCGGATGTGACCTGGGGCAATTCCAAATACCATGACGACGAAGAAAAAGATATCAAATATATTGAGTATGATTATCTGAATATTACAACAGAAGAAATGATGAAAGACCACAGCCCTCAGGTGAAATTTGAACTGCCGGAATGTACGGCCATTGAAAATAATTATTATGTAAAGGAGCATAAATATTTTACATCTTTAGATGAAGAATCGGTCAGTAAAATCGGGAATGTATTCAGGCGGGCTTATGAAAAAGGACGCAGCCATGTATCGGTAAAATTTGAAAACAGGGAGCTGTGCGCTCAGGCAAAGGAATATTTTCTGACGCAGTATCATATCAGCGAATACTGCAGCGGACTTGAGACAGTATACTATAAGACAGATATGCAGATGAATATTTTTGTGGTGATATTTCCTTAAATGTATTTACAAAGTCTGATTTTGATGGTATCATCATGTAGTAATGGATACTACGTAAAAACGTGACCAATAATATATAGAAAAGTTATAGTTCATACATGAGACAGCTTTAAATAGTTTTCCGGTATATGGGGAAAATGTAAAGGTCAGGCAGTATCAAATCAGATTGCAAATATAGGAGGAAGTTATGGGTTATAAAATTATTGTTGACAGCTGCGGCGAACTGACAGAGGAGTTAAAACAGGATACACATTTTCAGTCCGTGCCTTTAGAGCTGGATGTGGACGATTATCATGTGACAGACGATGAAAGTTTCTGTCAGGCAGAATTTCTGCAAAAGGTAAAAGAAAGCCCGAACTGTCCAAAATCAGCATGTCCGTCGCCGCAGAAATATTTGGATGCATATATTTCACAGGCGGATCATGTTTATGCAGTTACGCTTTCCGCCAAACTGAGCGGGTCGTATAACAGTGCACAGATGGCAGCTCAGATGTTTATGGACCAGTATCCGGATAAAAAAGTACATGTTTTCAATTCCTGTTCTGCATCTGTAGGAGAGATGCTGATTGCGGTGAAAATACAGGAACTGGAAGAATCCGGGTGTTCATTTGAGGATACTGTAAAGCAGACAGAAGCATATATCGAAAGCCAGCAGACGTTTTTTGTGCTGGAAACGCTGGATACGCTCCGCAAAAACGGACGCCTGAGCAATCTGAAGGCAATCGTGGCCGGAGTGCTGAAAATAAAACCGGTTATGGGGGCCACGCCGGACGGGCTGATCTGCCAGCTTGCACAGGCGCAGGGAATGAATAAAGCGTTAGACCGTATGGTAAAGGAAGTCATGCAGCGTACGAAAAACAGGGAAGAGAGGATTTTAGCTATTTCGCACTGCAATTGCAGAATGCGTGCAGAGAAAGTAAAAGAAATGATCGAAAAACTGATGAAGTTTAGAAAAATAATGATACTGGATATGGCTGGCGTCAGCACGATGTATGCCAATGACGGCGGAATTATTATAGCAGTCTGAATTTTTGGTGCATTTTTTATTTGAAAGCTGTGCCGCCTTGTGTTATCTTAGTATTAGACAGCAGTATCAGACAAAAACTGCCACATCCGCTTTGGATGTCTGGCAGTGTAAAAACACGGAGGCATAAGCATGAATCAGATTGTATCAGAAATATTAATGTACGGGGATATGCCTGCAGATTCGATTTTAATGCAGTTAAGCGGGATCTGTTCCAGTCTGCGTGCACGCAGCCAGACAAAGGACGAACTGAAAAGACAGGTATTCTGTCAGGTGAAGCGGATTTTAACTGTGGCGACAGATTATGGATTTGACAAAAACCTGTGGCATAATTACCTGACATTTCTGCTGATTATGGATGAAAATCCGTTCAGCCTGACCTGTGAGAAAACCGGAGCCCGGGAGGGAAGTGCCAATTATTTTGCAAAAAATGATTTTAAGGCATTTAAAGAACTGTTTGACTATGATTTCAGCTGGATAGAGCAGGAACTGGGGACAGACTGTTTTACGAGGCTGTCGGATTATAAAGCGATTCAGAAAACAGAGCTTATGTATAATAAAAACGTGAGCGAAAAAGTCCGTTCGTTAAGCGAAAAGCTGGAAGCTGCTGCAGACGAGGAAGCGTTTTTTATTTGTGTGACCGATTTTTATAAAGCCTATGGCGTGGGAATGTTCGGACTGAATAAAGCATTTCGTATTTCGCTGAAGGAAACGGGGCGCGGGGTTGTCTTTCATCCGATTAACAATATGGACAGAGTGATGCTGGATGATCTGATTGGCTATGAAATACAGAAGAAAAAATTAGTGGATAATACCAGGGCTTTTGTGGAAGGACGCAAGGCAAATAACGTACTGCTGTTTGGAGACAGCGGTACAGGCAAATCTACAAGCATCAAGGCAATTGTCAATGAATTTTATGACCAGGGCTTAAGGATGGTTGAGATTTATAAACATCAGTTTCAGGAACTTTCGAATGTAATTGCGCAGATTAAAAACCGCAATTACAGGTTTATTATTTATATGGACGACCTGTCTTTTGAGGAATTTGAAACAGAGTATAAATTTTTAAAAGCAGTGATAGAAGGCGGCGTGGAAACAAAGCCGGAGAATATTCTGATTTATGCGACATCAAACAGGCGTCATTTAATCCGCGAAACATGGAATGACCGCGACGATATTAAAATCCAAAACGGAATGCATCAGTCGGATACAATGGAAGAAAAGCTGTCGCTTGTAAACCGTTTTGGCGTGACCATCAGCTATTCGAAGCCGGGCCAGAAGGAATATTTTCAGATTGTCATAGGCCTGGCAAGGCGTTCGGGGATTACGCTGAGCGACGAAACACTGAAGGCGGAAGCGAACAAATGGGAGCTCAGCCATGGCGGAATTTCCGGGCGTACAGCACAGCAGTTTGTAAATGATCTGCTGGGGCAGGAATGTGCAGTATAGTGACAGCGGAAATGCCGTTGAACAGAATGCACGGGGAACAGCGGCAGAGTGAGCAGAGAAAGTCCCTTTAAAGCGGGAGCTGCCAGGATCAGCAGTGCTGTAAGCAGCAGAGGTTTTGCAGGAGGAGCCGCAGAGCTGGCGGATAAAAATGAATCAGGACAGTCAGACCGGGAACAGGGGGAATGGAAAAAGGCAGCAGATTAGAAATTCAGCAAGAATAAGATAATACTGCAGAAAGGAGGTTTCTTATGAGCGAATTTGAAGATAGAAATATGGAATATACAGAGGGTGATATTCCTGAAAAACGAGATTATGAGAAAGAGCTCATATGCATTATCAAAAGCGGAGATCCGCCTTCGGTAATTCGCAGGAAGCTGGAACATTACCATGAAAATGATATTGCATCCGTATGGGAGGAACTTTCCAGGGAAGAACGTATCAAACTCTATAAACTGCTTGGCAATGAGACAGTATCTGAGATATTTACGTATCTGGAGGACGATGTAAGTATTTATCTGGAAGAGCTGGGCCTGGAAAATGCTGCGGATATTCTGGAGTCCATGGATGCGGATGATGCGGTGGATATTCTGGATGAGATGGAAGATGAGAAATCAGACCGTCTGATTCAGCTGATGGATGAAGAATCCAGACATGATATCGGCCTGATCCAGTCCTATGAAGATAACGAAATCGGCAGCCGGATGACAATGAATTTTATTGTGATACACCGCGGGCTTATGATTCAGGAAGCAATGAAAGAGCTTGTGACCCAGGCTGCTGATAATGATAATATTTCTACGATTTATGTTGTAAACGAGGATGACAGTTTTTATGGAGCCATTGATTTAAAAGATCTGATTATTGCGCGCAAATTCACGTCGCTGGAAGATCTGATTTCTACATCATATCCATATGTATATGCAAAAGAAACGATTGACGAGTGTTTCGAAGAACTGAGAGATTATTCAGAAGATTCGATTCCAGTGCTGGATAATGATAAAAAAATACTGGGCGTTATTACAGCTCAGGATATTGTAGAAGTGGTAGACGAAGAGATGGGCGAGGACTATGCAAGGCTTGCCGGACTGACTGCCGAAGAGGATTTAAACGAGCCGCTTTTGGAAAGCATGAAAAAAAGGATTCCGTGGCTGCTTGTGCTGCTGATGCTTGGACTTGCTGTGTCCAGTGTAGTCGGCGTGTTTGAACAGGTAGTATCGCAGCTGACGCTTGTGATGTGTTTTCAGTCGCTGATTCTGGACATGGCAGGCAACGCCGGAACCCAGTCGCTGGCCGTCACAATCCGCGTTCTGATGGACGAAAACCTGACAGGCGCTCAGAAACTGCGTCTGATGTTTAAAGAAATGCGGGTCGGAGCGGTGAACGGACTTTTGCTTGGCCTGATTTCCCTTGTGTTTATCGGGGTATACATTGCCCTGGTCAAAGGAAAAGGATTCTGGTTTGGATTCGCTGTCAGTGCGTGCATCGGCTTTTCGCTGATGGTGGCAATGATTATTTCAAGCATTACGGGAACAGTTATTCCTATGTTTTTCCACAAAATTAAAATCGATCCGGCTGTTGCTTCGGGGCCGCTGATTACGACAGTAAACGATCTGGTGGCAGTAGTGACTTACTATGGACTGTCCTGGATACTGCTTATTAATATGCTGCGACTGGCAGAATAAATCTGCATATGCATAAGCTGTGTCTGGCAGAGAAAACGCCGGCAGCCGGAACCGGACGTATCAGCAGAAAAGTTTTGGAGGATGAAGATTGGCTTTAACAGAAATGCAAAAAGAGCGGTATGCAAGGAATATTCTTCTGGATGAGGCAGGAGAGGAAGGACAGGAAAAGCTGCTGCATGCAGGAGTATGTATCATCGGAGCCGGAGGGCTTGGCTCTCCGGCTGCTATGTATTTAGCGGCCGCAGGAGTTGGGACAATTGGAATTGCGGATGCGGATACAGCAGACCTGTCCAATCTGCAGCGTCAGATTCTCCACGGTGCTGCAGATATCGGAAGGCAGAAAGTGGTTTCTGCAAAAGAAACACTGCAGTATTTGAACCCGCAGACTGTCGTACATACTTATCCGGTGTTTGTCAATCATGAAAATATCGGGGATATTGTGAAGGACTATGATTTTGTGATCGATGCCGCAGATAATTTTGATACAAAATTTCTGATTAATGATGCATGTGCTGCGGCCCGCAAGCCTTTTGTTCATGCAGGCGTCATTCGGTTTACGGGACAGCTTATGACCTATGTGCCGGGAAAAGGGCCATGTTACCGCTGTATTTTTAAAGAACCGCCGGCAGAAGGTGCTGTACCGCCAGCCAGCCAGTCAGGAGTGCTCGGAGCTGTCTGTGGTGTAATCGGCAGCCTGCAGGCAGTGGAGGCTGTTAAGTATATTTTAGGCGCGGGAGAGCTGCTGACAGGGAGTCTGCTTTTATATGACGGACTCAGGGCACAGTTTCGAAAGATTAAGCTGCCGCAGAAGGTGGAAGACTGTACGGCATGCGGAGGAAAAATTTAAGCCTGTTTAGAAAAAGCAGAAGCGGAGAATGTACAGCTCTGCGGACACTTTGGCAGAGGGAATGGGTATGATTCTCTATCCTGAATCTGCGTCCGGACAGGTAAGATGAAATTGTTAAAGCCGTCCGAAAGGGCGGCTTAGATTGTATTTACGTATCAGTTCAGACAAGCCGTCCTGCCTGAACTGCTGCTCATTTATTTTCTGCAGTTTTCTCTTGACAATTGCGGAATTTTGCATTAATATGTAGCATGCTACATATTTTGAAAGGAGAATCTGCAGATGGATCTGAATGAAACCAAGATGTATTTCAAGAAAATCCACAATCAGTTAGATGCCAGCTTTACAAAGGCAATGCGCACATACGGCCTGACCTGCACGCAGTTTGATATGCTGGCTTATGTTGCAAAAGATGAGGGGATTCATACTGTGACGGATATATCAGCTCATTTTGGCGTCAGGCATACGAGTGTAATCCACGTACTGAAGATTCTCGAAAAGAAGGGTCTTATATACAGGAGTACGTCTGCGGATGCCAGAGTAAAAGAGGTTATGCTTACGGACTGCGGATGCCGGCTTATTGCAGAAGTCTGTACAAAAGCTCCTTTTGCAAATGAAATCATATTTGCAGGTTTTTCAGAAGCGGATTTGAATCTTTTGAAAAATATGTTAGAGAAAATTTATAAAAATCTGGAATCTGATGCATTCCAGCATCTTTAGAATATGAAAGGAGACTTAAAATGCAGGATAAGACAACAGAAATTTTTCGTGACGCGCCAGTACCAAAGGCAGTCATTAGTAATGTGATACCTTCGATTGTCAGTATGATTATGGTGCTGGTGTACAATCTGGCAGATACGTTTTTTATCGGACAGACAAAAGATGCTTATATGGTGGCAGCGGTTTCTGTAGCAACGCCGGCTTTTTTGCTGTTTATGGCAGTCGGTATGCTGTTTGGTATTGGCGGCACATCCCTGATTTCAAGAACGCTCGGGGAAGGCAATGAGGAAAAGGCCCGGAATGCTTCTGCTTTCTGTTTTTGGACAGGGCTTGTGATCGGCATTATTTCTATGGCGGTTATATTTATTTTTGCTGAGCCGGTGAGTCTGGCAATCGGGGCAAGCGGGGAGACAGTCGGCTATGCTTCCCAGTACCTGCGTATTGTATCTACTGCCATACCGTTTTTGATTATTGGCAGCAGTTTCAGCAATATTATCCGTGCAGAGGGAAATGCACAGACGGCTATGATGGGAATGGTGATCGGGAATCTGATTAATATTGTATTAGATCCGGTTATGATTCTCGGGTTTGGATGGAATGTCGCTGGCGCTGCGATTGCAACCGTGCTTGGAAATGTATTTTCCGCTGTATTTTATATCGGCCATATGCTTTCTAAAAAAGCGATGCTTTCCATTCATCCGAAATATTTTAAGGCGCAGGAGGGTATTGCTGCCGGAGTTTTTGCAATCGGTGTGCCGGCTTCGCTTAACAGTATTCTGATGAGCGTTTCGAATATTATTGTAAATAACATTATGTCAGGCTATGGAGATATGGCAGTGGCAGGGCTTGGCGTTGCAATGAAAGTCAATATGATTGTAGTCATGCTCCTGATCGGCCTGGGAACCGGAATTCAGCCGATACTGGGTTACTGTTTTGGAGCCGGGAACCGGAAGCGCTTTCTGGACGTCCTGAAATTTTCAATGATACTGGCTTTTGCTATCAGCGCTGTTATGACGGCTGTATGTTACTGTGGTGCGGATCCGCTTGTGCATGCATTTTTAGAAGACGAAGATGCATTTTCTTACGGGATGTCTTTTGCGCGGATTTACATTTATTCGGGTCCGGTAATCGGGCTGATGTTTGTATTTGTCAATGCAATCCAGTCTGCGGGAGCGGCACTTCCGGCTTTAGTACTTTCCATCAGCCGCCAGGGACTGATTTATTTGCCGGTGCTGTTTTTGTTCCGCCGTATTTTTGACTCAGCTGTTATGCTGGCAGCGGCGCAGCCGATTACAGATTATATGACGACGCTGCTGTCGGTGGTGCTGTTCTGGTTTACTTATAAAAAGTATTTTCCGAATCATACAGCATAACTTTCCAGGACATGGATTCTGAACTGTACACAGACAGCATACTGTGATACAATTTATGGCACATGAGCAGACAGTTGAGAGCGTGTAAAAAAAATGCTTTCCATGCTCTGGGAAAGAGGTGTTTTCCATGAACCTGGACCGGCATATTCATGAAAAGCTGTGCAGTCTGGCACAACAATACCACATAGAAAAAATCATTCTGTTCGGTTCCCGTGCCAGAGAGTCGAACCACGAGCACAGCGATATAGATCTGGCTGTCTATGGAATTACAAATGCAGCGTGTTATCTGGATTTTCAGGAAGCTATAGAAGAACAGATACCTACGCTGCTGCGTTTTGACCTGGCGGACATGAATGGAATCAGCGTATCAGAAGAACTTTTAAAAGAAATTGATCAGGAAAAAATATAACTGCAGGACATCTGCACAGATATACATGCACTGGGAAGAATATAAAAAATTCTTGACAACCCTGTAAAATATTTATATGATAATAGAGTATTTGATATAAAAGCATTTGATAGGAAACAGGTAATGAGAAAGAGGAGTACATCGTTACGCCCGCCAGAGAGAGCTGTCCGATGGCTGAGAGACGGCTTGGGATACGGATGATGGAAGGTAGCTTTTGAACCGGGCAGCTGAACCAGAATGCAGTAAGCCGCTCCGTCCCGTCCGCGTTACTGGACATAAGATGACAGAAGCCTGGCCAGGAATGAAGAAACGGCTGTATACCTAGGCCGCAGGTAATTTTCGTAAATCCAGGGATCTGTTAAAGAAAAGGTGGTACCGCGCTCATTCGCCCTTTACAGCCGTAAAGCTGTGAAGGGTTTTTTTATAATCAATCTTATATATAGAAGTAAAAGGCTTAAAGAAAAGGAGATTATCTATGTCAAAAGAATTAGCAAAAACATATAATCCGGCCGGACTGGAAGACCGTCTTTATGAGAAATGGGAGAAGAACGGTTATTTTCATGCAAAAGCCGACCGCAGCAAAAAACCGTTTACAATCGTAATGCCTCCGCCTAATATTACCGGGCAGCTGCATATGGGGCATGCGCTGGATAATACGATGCAGGATATTCTGATCCGGTATAAAAAGATGCAGGGATACAATGCACTCTGGCAGCCTGGGACAGACCATGCGTCTATTTCCACGGAAGTACGTGTTATAGATTCGCTGAAGAAACAGGGGATTGATAAAAATGACCTGGGCAGGGAAGGCTTCCTGGAAAAAGTATGGGAATGGAAAGAAGAGTACGGCGGACGTATTATCCGGCAGTTAAAGAAGATTGGCTCGGCTGCTGACTGGCAGAGAGAACGTTTTACAATGGATGAGGGCTGTTCGAAGGCTGTAGAGGAAGTGTTTGTCCGTTTATTTCAAAAGGGCTATATTTATAAAGGGAACCGCATTATTAACTGGTGTCCGGTCTGCGGGACGTCCATATCTGATGCCGAGACAGAGCATGTGGACCAGAAAGGGCATTTCTGGCATATCCGCTATCCGGTAGCAGGGGAAGAGGGCAGATTTGTAGAAATTGCAACAACCCGTCCGGAAACCATGTTCGGAGATACTGCTGTGGCTGTCAATCCAAAAGATGAGCGCTATCAGGATCTTGTCGGAAAGACGCTGATTCTGCCAGTGGTAAACAGAGAGATTCCGGTAATCGCGGATGAATATGTGGACATGGAGTTTGGAACCGGCTGTGTTAAAATAACTCCTGCGCATGACCCGAACGATTTTGAAGTAGGAAAACGTCATAACCTTGAGCTTGTGAATGTCATGAACGATGATGCCACGATGAATGAAAATGCCGGAAAGTATGCAGGAATGGACCGTTATGAATGCCGCAGAGCGCTTGTAAAAGACTTGGAAGAAGCGGGACTTCTTGCAGCAGTCAGAGAGCACGAACATGCAGTAGGCACACATGACCGCTGCGGTACAACAGTAGAGCCGATGGCAAAGCTGCAGTGGTTTGTGGCAATGGAGGAGCTGGCAAAGCCTGCGATAGAGGCAGTAAAAAACGGGGATCTGAAATTTGTGCCGGAACGTTTTGATAAGATTTATCTGCACTGGCTGGAAGGCATCCGCGACTGGTGCATATCCAGACAGTTATGGTGGGGACACCGGATTCCGGCTTATTACTGTCCGCAATGCGGTGAGATGATTGTAGCAAAGGCAGAAGATGCGCCAAAGTCCTGTCCGAAATGCGGGCATGACGGGATGGAGCAGGACCCGGATACGCTGGATACCTGGTTTTCTTCCGCACTCTGGCCGTTTTCTACATTAGGCTGGCCGGACCAGACAGAAGATCTGGATTATTTTTACCCTACAGACGTGCTTGTAACCGGTTATGATATTATTTTCTTCTGGGTAATCCGCATGGTATTTTCCGGCTATGAACATACCGGGCGTTCGCCGTTCCATACCGTTTTGATACATGGACTGGTACGTGACGACCAGGGACGTAAAATGAGCAAGTCGCTTGGAAACGGCATAGATCCGTTAGAAGTTATTGATAAATATGGTGCTGACGCGCTCCGGCTGACGTTGATTACCGGAAATGCGCCGGGCAATGATATGCGTTTTTACTGGGAACGCGTGGAAGCATCCAGAAATTTTGCAAATAAAGTATGGAATGCATCGCGCTTTATTATGATGAACCTGGACGGCAGGGAAGTCTCCAGGCCGGATGACGCAGATCTGGAACCTGCAGATAAATGGATGATGTCCAAATTAAATACACTGGCAAAAGATATGACAGAAAATATGGATAAATTTGAACTTGGCATAGCAGTATCCAAAGTATATGATTTTATCTGGGATGAATTCTGTGACTGGTATATTGAAATTGCAAAACTGCGTACTTACCGCTATGATCAGGCGGCAAAGTCTGCAAATGCAGCATTGTGGACGCTGCGCACAGTGCTTACGGAAGCGTTGAAGCTCCTGCATCCGTTTATGCCGTTTCTGACAGAGGAGATTTTCTGCACGCTGCATCCTGAGGAAGAGTCTATTATGCTGGCGCAGTGGCCGGAATATAAACAAGAGCTGCATTTCGAAACGGAAGAAATCATGCTGTCTCATGTAAAAGACCTTGTAAAGGCAGTCCGTACCGTGCGCAAAGACATGGATGTTCCAAACAGCCGCAAGGCAAAACTGTTTATTGTATCAGATAACCAGCAGATCCGGGATATTTTTCAAAAGGCACAGGATGCTTATGTAAACTTTACAAATGCCAGTGAAGTAAACATCCAGGAAAACAGGGACAGCATTCCGAAAGATGCCGTATCCTTAGTCATTCCGGGGGCAGCGGTGTATATTCCGCTCGAGGAGCTTGTAGATCAGGCAAAAGAGACTGAACGGTTAAAGAAAGAACAGGCCAGACTGGAAAAAGAGCTGGCACGTTCGCATAAAATGCTTGAGAATGAAAGATTTTTAAGCAAAGCGCCTCAGGCTAAAATTGAAGAAGAGAAGAAAAAGCTGGCAGAATATGAAAAAATGATGGAAGAAGTGATTCAAAGGCTGGAGCAGATGAAGGAATTTTAGGCTGATATGTATAAATTCAATAATTCTTTACGTATTTTCAAGAATATTTGTTGAAGTTTGTCTGAAAAAATGTTAAAATTAGAGAAGATATACCATGCAACTAATATGGTTGATGAAATATAAGTGAAGGGTGGTAAAGTCATGCAGACGCAACAGCTTGATAGAACAGCAGTCAGTTTTAGTCCTGATGGTATGACCGCATATGTACGCCTGCCGGAACCTTTTGACGGGCAGAAGTATCGTTTAGAGGATGTTCAGGCGGCGCTGTCTGCCAGCGGGGTAAAAACTGGGATTGATAAAAATGCGATTCTTGGGATGATACAGGGCGGAGTCTATGGCCGGTCTGTTCCGGTTGCATCAGGCAAGCCTCCGAAAGATGGAATAGACGGCTATTTTGAATACATGTTTCAGAGACAGCTGGATGGAAAACCAAGGATTAATGAAGACGGTACTGTCAGTTATGCAATAAAACTGTTTGAAATGGTGACAGAAGGACAGCAGATAGCGCTGTATCATCCGGCAGTACAGGGGGAAGACGGATATACAGTCAAAGAAACGCCAGTCCGTGCAAAACCCGGCAGGGAACTTGCTCCGCTCCGTGGCAGGGGGTTTGAATGCAAAGCAGACGGTGTTACGTATGTAGCTTCAATTACCGGTAAAATTGACGTAATCAATGATAAAATCAGCATTCTGCCAGTTTATGAAGTATCCGGTGATGTGGATGTAAATACAGGAAATATTGAATTCCGCGGGGACGTTATTATCCATGGCAGCGTGGATGACGTGGAAATCAGAGCTACCGGGACTGTAACAATAGACGGTGTTGTACAGGGCGGCAGTATTTATGCAAACAAAGATATAGTACTTTCAGGCGGTGTACTCGGTAATGGAAAGAGCGTGATCGATGCCAAGGGCTCAATTTCAGCTAAGTTTTTTGAGTTTGCAACAATCCGCTGCAAAGGAGACATTACAGCAGATATTTTTTTGAACAGCAGTGTTTACTGCGAAGGCCGTGCATTTGTGATGAGCAAAAAAGGCTGTATTGTGGGCGGCAGTGTCCATGCAGTCTGCGGCATAGAGGCGAACAGCGTTGGCAACAATGCAGAAATCAGGACTCATGTCCTTGTAGGAAACAGCGGAGAAGTCCGCATGAAAATGGAAGAGTTAAGCAACAGCATCAAGACTGCAGAAGCAAATATTGCAAAGGCAGAAACAGTTCTGCAAAAGTTTCAGGAATATGAAGAAAAGACAGGGCAGTCGTGTAAAGATGACCCAAGGCGGGTACAGCTGATCCGAATCCGGGTGCGCGATAAGGCACGCAAAGCTGCAGATGAGGACGAACTTAAGAAACTTCGTCTGATGGTAAATAATGCCAAAGGAGCGAATATTAAAGTGCGAAGGAAAGTATATCCGGGAGTGTTTGTATCGATTGATACATGTGATACTTCCTGTAAAGATATATTTGATAATATTATTTTTATAAAGCAGCAGGACAGAGTAATTATGAGAAAGCTGACAGACTGGGGCGGAGACTGAGAAAACTGTCATACTATAAAAATGAAAAGAAGCCGGGTGTCTTCCTATGGAATGGAAGGGCCTGGTTTCTTTTTGCTTTATGCAGTGGTACTGACAGGCACCTTTTGGGGCTTCTGTATTTCCGGCAGCAGGCAGTGAGCCCCAAATCCTGGATATGAGGCAGAAAATTAAGAATTTCTAACTGTTCTCCGGAGTCACAGAAAAAGGAAAAAGTTTCTCCGCCTGGCGTCCGGCTAAATCATTCTTTAATCTGCCCAGCACATTTTTCGAAAAAAGAAGAAAAAACAAGACAACCGTTTCTTTACAAAGTGAAAAGATATGCTATAATAAATTCGTTTAAGAAAAACAGACGGAGGGAATACAGATGATAGATTTTGAAGAAGAATTGAAGAAATTTCAGCCCAGCCTGGAAGTAGAAGAAGCAGAAGAAGCGATATACAGCCATAACCTGACCGATATGACAGATATTTTACAGGAAATGATAAAAGAAGCAAGACGCAACCGATAATCCAGGAAGGAGCCGATATGCAGTGTTTTAAATGTGGAACACAGTTAGGGCCGGAGCAGACCTGTCCGGGCTGTGGCATGAATGTAAAGATGTATAAAAAACTCTTAGCGATTTCTAATTACTTATATAATCAGGGCCTGGAGAAGGCTAAAATAAGAGATCTGTCTGGTGCTATCGATTGTTTGAAAAAGAGCCTTCAGTATAATAAAAATAATACTGAGGCAAGAAACCTGCTCGGACTTATTTATTATGAAACCGGTGAAACGGTATCGGCGCTGAGTGAGTGGGTAATCAGTAAAAACCAGAACGGAAAAAATAATACTGCCGGACGGTATCTGGACGAGGTACAGAGTCATCCGGCGTTATTGAATACAGTGAATCAGGCGATTAAGAAGTATAATCAGGCACTTATATACTGTCACCAGGACAGTACGGATCTTGCAGTCATACAGCTTAAGAAAATACTGTCTGCCAATCCCAAACTGGTAAAAGCCCACCAGCTTTTAGCTCTTTTGTATATTCACGATAAAAAATTTGACCTGGCGAGAAAGTCACTGCGCAGCGCAGGACAGATCGACCGCAGCAATACGATAACAATGCGGTATCTGGCAGAAATTGATAACGAGGCCGGAACTGTGGAAGAAAAAGAGAAAAAAAGAAAGAAAAAAGACAGTAAAGTGGAATACAGCACGGGCAATGATACCATTATCCAGCCGGCTAATCTCAGGGACAATTCGGGCTGGATGATGATTGTAAATATTCTGGTCGGATTGATCATCGGAGTAACGGCTACTTATTTTCTGATAGTGCCAAATATTCAGAAGGATTTGCAGAAAAGTGCTAATACAGCCGTATCGGAAGCCAATGATGCGATTGCTTCCAAGAATCAGGAAATCCAGAATCTTCAGGATAAAGTGGCAGAATTGGAGAAGAGTATAGAAAAAGTCCAGGGCAGCAGCGAGGCTTCCAAGACACAGGTGGAAAGCTATCAGAAGCTTCTCAACGCTTATCAGACATATCAGCAGGGCGGACTGGAAGATGCGAAGACAGCGCTTGCCGGCATAGATGCTTCCAAGCTGGATGCAGATGCAAAACTGCTGTATGAATCCATGCAGACCGACATCAGTACGAAATTCCTGGAAACCACTTACAACGAAGGATATTCTGCCTATATGTCGCGTCAGTATGAGAAATCGGCGGAAATGCTGCAGAAAGTAGTGGATATGGATGATACTTACAGCAATGGGGATGCGATTTATTATCTGGCACAGTCCTACCGCATTATAGGAGATTATGAAAAAGCAGCAGTGCTTTACCAGAAAGTCATTGATGAGTATCCATCGTCTTATAAGGCAGATAATGCAAAAAATAATTACCTGCCGCAGATTCAGGCAAGGCTGGGAACACAGCAGTAGCGGCCGGAAAGAACATGTATCACAATAAAATACAAGTGCACCAGAAAAGCAGAAAAATTTTCTGATGCAGACAGCGTAAACACGAAAGACACTGACCGCAGGAGTTTTTTCTGAGGTTTGGATATACTGTCAGATTTTTTTTGCAGGACAAACAGGTCCTGGCAGAATATGGAATACTGGCTGACATAAATATCCGAAGCTCAGAAGGAACTGCTGTGGCCAGTGTTTTTTGTTTTTATGCCGGCTGCAGTCTGGAAAGTACGCAGAGCGTGCTTTTCGTATTTTTATTATTCAGGAGGGATTTTATTATGGAGTGTCATTATGAACTGAAAGCAGGATGCCTTACGATATCCATGCCAAAGGAGCTGGATCATCATAGTGCGGAACAGCTGCGCATGGAAGCGGATCTTTTGATTGATTCGTACCGGGTGCGGAATCTGGTATTTGATTTTGCAGGAACGGAATTTATGGACAGTTCCGGAATCGGGGTGCTGATTGGAAGATGCCGGAATATGAACTACTGCGGGGGCAGCGTAAAAGCCCGGCATATGAACGAACGGATTCAGAAGATTTTCCGGATATCCGGCCTGCATCAGCTGATGGAAACGGAAGTTTTGAAAGAGGAGGTCAGAAAAGAAGATGAGTGAGCGGAATGAGATGAGTATCCGGTTTGATTCCTATTCGGTAAATGAAGGGTTTGCAAGAGTTGCAGTGGCGGCTTTTTTAGCGGATTTAGACCCGACGCTGGATGAGCTGGCAGATGTCAAAACGGCGGTGTCCGAGGCAGTGACCAATTCGATTATCCACGGTTATGAGAACCGGATCGGCAAGATTTATTTAAGCTGTACGAAAGAAAAGCAGCAGATACAGATCGAGGTAGTGGATTATGGAAAAGGTATTGAAGATGTGCCAAAGGCAAAGGAGCCGTTTTATACGACACGGCCGGAACTGGAGCGTTCCGGTATGGGATTTGCGTTTATGGAGGCATTTATGGATGACGTCGAAGTGGATTCTGCACCGGGGCAGGGCACGACCGTGCGCATGATGAAGCAGCTCGGAGCGGGAGAATAACAGCTATGAACGAGACAATGGTTTTGCTCCAAAAGGCGCAAAAAGGAGATCAGGATGCAAAAGAGGAGCTGGTAAAGCAAAATCTCGGACTGGTAGGAAGCATTGTCAAAAGATTTGAACACCGCGGACATGACAGGGAGGAGTTATTCCAGATTGGAAGCATCGGGCTGATGAAAGCAATTGAAAAATTTGACCTTACATACGAGGTAGCATTTTCTACCTATGCAGTTCCTTTAATCAGCGGGGAAATCAGGCGTTTTATAAGGGACGACGGACTGGTGCGTATCAGCCGCAGCCTGAAAGAAAATGGATGGCGTATAAAAAAAGCCGCAGAGCAGATCAGCCAGAAAATGGGCAGAGAGGCTTCTATGGAAGAACTGTCACAGGCTACAGGATTAAGCCGTGAGGATATTGTGATGGCAATGGAAGCAAATATGGAGGTAGAATCTATCTATCGCAGCGTTTATCAGGCTGACGGAAGCGAATTATATCTGGCAGACCAGATAGCAGGAAAGGGGGCCGGACAGAGATTTGGAGAAGGAGGCATCCAGCGGACGGTGCTGTCCGGAGGGTCAGAAGATTTCGAGAAAGAAAAGATTCTGGATGATATGTTAATCAGACAGCTGCTGGATGAACTTGAAGAGCGGGAGAGAAAGCTGATTGTACTGCGCTATTTTAAAGACCAGACACAGGTACAGACAGCCCAGGAACTGAAGATGAGCCAGGTGCAGGTCAGCAGGCTGGAAAAGAAGATATTATTAAAAATGCGCAGAAAAATAATGGAATGACAAGGTGTGATTTAACCGGACGCCAGGCGGAGAAACTTTTTCCTTTTTCTGTTCCGCCTGCGAACAGTAA
>CAJTVR010000055.1 GCA_910580075.1 uncultured Eubacterium sp.
TAACTTCTTTTCTGACTCTTTCGGTTTAACCATTTAAACAGCAGTTTCTTTGTAATACTCTGGTATGTTTTCACTTCCCTTGTATTGTCTGTTACTCCATAGTACTGATAATGGCCTCTTAGCTTCGCATTGACTGTCTTAAAGATACACTCCAACGGCAAAGCCCTGTGGTTCATTATCCATTCTTTCATCGCCTTTATTTTACTGCGTAACTTCTTCTTGCCCGTTTTCACTCTACAGCGGAAAAACCGTTTCTTTCCGTCCATCCCACAATAAAACGTGAAGCCAGGAAAGTCAAAGGTTTCTGGTTTCTCCGCTCCCCGTCTTTCTCTGTTCTGTCTGGCAAATCTCCCAAACTCCAGTATCTTCATCTTTTTTTCCGCAAGTTCCAGCCTATACCTAGCTAAGCGTTCCTCTAATCTTTCCCGGAATACTTCCGCTTCATATTCATATTATAAAATTTTTCGTTACAACAACTTTAATAACTGTATCAGCTCATGCGGCTCCCCTTTAGAAGAATCTGTCAGTCTTGTATCGAACCGCTGAAAACCATTCGCACGATAGAAAGACAAAATCCTTTCCTCGTCCGCTGCCTCCAAAAAAATAACCATGCCTCCCGCTAAATACTGCAACTGCTGTATCTGCCGTATCGCAGGCCCTAATAATTCTTTGCCTGAAATGCGTTCGTTTGCGCCGTTGTTATAATTTTTTCCAAACTGAGCAATTAGATATGCCGCAAGATTATAGGTCTGATCTTGTTCATTCAATGTGCTTACTCTTGACAGTTTTCTTTTTATGGTATTACTGAATGGCTCCGCATTTACGGTAATCGGCTTGATCGTGAGCGCAAAATATCCAACCAGCTCCGCATCTTCCGTTGAAAATACCAGATATGTAACCAACTGCTGTTTTTTTGCGAACTCAATGGATTGTTTCTTTATGAATCTTTCAACATCCGGGTTTATCTTACATGAAAACTCGGAAAGAACCTGAAGCAGCGTGTCCTCTCCGAGTCCATGACTTCCATCGCCCAAATACTCACGAATGTTGAAAACTGTATATTTACTTGTTTCCTGCATTCGCTTTCTTCCTTTTCTCCATAAATTTCGCTATATCTTTTGGGTCAGTTAAAAAAGTAGCGCTGACATTGATAGGAGGCGTAGGATTATTTGCAGATGCTTCGATTGCATCAGCAAACATCTTTACCTGCTTCTGGCCTGATATAACAAAATTCTTCGTGATACTTGAAGTAGCCATATAAAACACCTCCTTTGTTAGTATGCTCATTTTGCAGCACACATACTTCCCTGCTTATATTGTATGGTTTTATCATCGCTTTTGCAACAAAAATTTTATGGATTTTTGGGCTTACATCATTACCTCCTAGTATAACAAAGATATAGCCACAAGAGCTATAAAGTTAATAAGTTACAAAGTCATATCTGATAAATAACTAAAGGAGCTTCCTGTATAATTCAAGTATAGGGAATTCCAAGAAAGAAGGTTGAGAAAAAAATACCTCAGAGTAAAATAAGATTACTGACTTCGGCGAGACCCATTATGCCAGGGCATTTGACTGGCGTAATTATGAGTATACAAAGAAACCGCTGGAGTTCAGCAACACAGAGGCCGGATTCCAGACATTGAAAGCATGGGTGGAAGACATAGCAGAAAAGCATGGAAAAACCGCTGTGATCCCCGGCATGGAGCCGACAGGACATTACTGGTTTGCCCTGGGGAAATTCTTGCAGGACAGCGGGATGAGACCTGTGCATGTGAACCCTCATCACGTGAAAAAATCAAAAGAACTGGATGACAATAATCCCAACAAAAATGACCGCAAAGATCCAAAGACGATCGCTGCACTTGTCAATGAGGGGAGGTTCTCTTACCCTTACATACCGACCGGTATTTATGCAGAGATCAGGAGCTTATCGAACTTGCGTTTCTAAAGATATTGTCAAGGGGGAATGTAAGATTTGAGAGAAAGGAGTTTTATCTTGAACCAAGCATTCGTTTATAGCAAAATGAGCACCGCCCGATAGATTTTGGGCGGCGCTCATCTTATTAGCCGTTCTTCTCTACATCCTGCCAGTTGGTATTACTCAGAATTTCGGCATCTTCCCCCAGGAACACTTTTCCAGCCTCTTGGTCGTCTTGGAGGTGGAAAAGCATCCAGGCGATCATGTATCCCTCTGTTCGTGCCTGCATTTGTTCATGCTCTGCACCAGTGACACGGGCGCGGACTTTCAGCACATCGGCTGTTATGCTGTTATAGATTTCCACTAAGGAGGCCAGAGGGGCTACACCGCCAAATTCAGCGTTGATGTCTGCCACACCCAAGTCATCAGAAGTGCCGGTTGCTGCCGTCATGAAATAAGGAACGTTGATTTTGGTTATCTCATAGCCCCAGCCCATGTTTTGTGCCAGAAAGGGGTAGGCCGCGCTGCCAGTAAAGATGGCTTTGTAGAGATAGCTGTTCTCATACTTGGTGGCCGCACCCAGCGCCCCAGCACCTCCTTGGGAGTAGCCAATAATGCCAACATTGTCCCGGTCAATCTGACCAGCAATCTCACTCTCATTCAGCACAAAGTCTAAGGCGATGGAAGTTGTCTCGCCAGTGCCAGCCTGGGGATCATCCGTCCCCACAACTACGAACCCCCAAGAGGCCAGCCGCTGGAAGTAAAGTTAATAAATCTGTTTTTTATTAATATACGGCTTGAAGCAGCTTGATTCTGTTGCGAACAGAAGGGCAGTCTGCTGAAATTAACGAATCTGACTGTCAATGAACTGCACAAAATGCACAAAAATAGGAGCCTGCATGAAAAGCTATTTCATGCAGACCCCTATTTTTCTTTCGAATCTACGTTCCGCTCATTTTGATTCCGCCCGGTCTTTTACCGTTTGTTTTTCAACTATTTTTCCCGTCACGATCTGAATGCCTTCTGCATATTTCTGATGCCGGATTTTTTTTATCATCGATTTTACACATATCTGTGCCATCCGTTCCATATCGACACTATACGATGTAATCCTGTCCGTGCCCATTCCCAGGTCAAGCGGGAGAAAATCATCAAAGCCTACCACAGACACATCCTCAGGTACGGAATATCCCATCTTCTCCAAATCCTGAATAACAACGTGCGCGGCGTAGTCACAATTGCATACATAAGCATCCAGCCCGCCGCTTTCATATAAAATCTGCCTGCCAATTTTCCCATACTGGCTACGGTCCGGTATTTCCCATCTGCTTTCAAATTCTATCCGGTGGTTTCTCAGTGCTTTGCGGTATCCCCAAAACCGGTCTGCGATACTGTCCGTAGCATCAATGTTTCCAACAAATCCAATCTTTGTGTGCCCTCGCCTGATCAGGTAATCCGTCAGCATAAACGTCCCGTAATATCCGTCTGAAACAACTGTATCAACTGCAACGGAAGGTATGTATGTGTCAAGAAAAAACACTGGCAGTTCTGACCTGCCCACGATTTTACAAATGTAATCCTCATCCATCTGCCCCATGAAAATCAGCCCGTCAACTTTCCCGTCACGCAGCACTTTGGGAATCGTTCCATCCATTTCATCCTCTTTGGAGAGCAGTTCCAGAATGCCGTAATACTGATTCTCATACAATGCCCTGACTACTTTCTCATATAACTGCCCATAAAATGAAATAGAATATCCATAATAATTTTCAGGAATGATCACCCCGATATTCCCTGTTTCTGTAACCGATGATTTTCCTGATACACTGGATATATATCCCATGCGTTCTGCTGCCTGCCTGATCCTGATCCTCAGTTCGTCACTGACTCCCGGTTTTCCTGTCAGTGCCTTGGATACTGCAACCGTGCTCACTCCTATTTTCGCAGCAATATCTGCCAGTGTCACATCCTTAGCCATATGCTCCCCCATTGCTGTAAACAAAAATATGTTTAATTAATCTTTTTTAATTAAAATTAATATACTTCAATTTTATACTTTTGTCAAGCAGCCGGCTAAAGTTCATCCTGTATCTGCTTTCTTACCGCTTCGCATCCGTCCGCGGTATCCAGATCCCATTTTCACCGTCAGGCTGTACCATTTCCACCTCTGCCAGGCTGTGGTCTTTTTCAAATGTAACTGTAACAATCATATGCCCGCCCCTTTCTGTACAGTCTGTGTCTGCCTGAGAGGCCAGGTTCAGCAGATAGACTGCCGCTGTGTCCGGTTTCGATAATGTACGGTAAATATCCGTACTGCTGAGCAGTGCATTTTGATTCAGTGCCTCATAAGTACCATTACTGATATAATCCATTCTCGTATTTTTAATCACGCCGTCCGGATAGGCCTTATAAAACTCTTCTGCCGTAGCAATTTCGTCAAAGTATTCCATAGACATGCCGTCTATAAGAAAGCCATCTGTCCGCCCGCTGTAAGTAATCGTCTGCTGCCACACCGTAACATGCGGATCTGAAGTCCATGCATAATATAAAATCACAGCAGTCCGGCTGTCCGCAGACACAATCCGGTAATTTGGCTCTTCTCCCATCACACCGCTCTCCCAGGGCCAGGGACTCGACCATCCAAAAGACCGTCCGTCCATGAGCTTTACTCTCATTTCCTCTGTCAGCATTTTTTCTGCTTCTGTTCCATCTCTGCTGCAGAAAACCTCAGCCCATTTTAAAACATTTTTCATTATATCCGAAAGCTCCTCCCGGTCAGCCATCGTATGACTGTCTGTCTGGGTTTTTGTCGTAGTTCTGTCAGCTGTACGGGCATTACCATTCCCTGTGTGGTTTTTACTGTTCTGTGCATGAGTTTTGGATGATGCCGCGCTCCCTGCCGGAGCCTCACCGCCTGTATATGCTTCAGATGATGTCCTGCTTCCTGTGCGGGCTTCACTGTTTTCTGCTCCAGGCTCTGCATTTTGAACAGCTCCGCTTCCAGGCCTTGTAGCAAAGCACACTATAATAAGCAGAGAGATCACAGAAGCAGCAAATAACGTTCCAAAAGATGCTTTTTTAAATTTTAATATATTTTTCACCCGTTTTTTCACTCCAATTTCTCCAAATGCGACAGGACATGCCGCAATGACCTGATTCTTCTTCACAGAGCACGCAAGCAGCGCCCTCGAATACTCTTTTTTACAGCCGCTGCCAAGCTCACTGATTACTTTTTCGTCACACGCCATCTCTAAATCCCGGCAAAACAGGATATATGCAGCCCGTACGAGCGGATGAAACCAGTAGCAGACTGCCAGCAGGTATCCGGCCGGTTTCGTCCAGTTGTCTCTGCGGCTTTTATGTGCGGTTTCATGCTTTAAAACATAAAACAGCTCCTGTCCGCTCACAGAAAACGGCACATAGATTTTCGGAGAAAGCATGCCGAATAAAAACGGGGTCTGAATGCCGCCACACTGGTAAAACACAGTTCCCTCAAATTCAGCAGGTACAGCCTGTGCTGTTCTTCTTTTCATGAAATGCCAGCTGCTGGCCATATATGCAGAGAAACAGATGATTCCGGCCAGCCATATGTATGCAGCCGCATTTATGACTCGCGGCCAGGCTCCCGCCAAAAATGCTGCAGATGTTTTACTGCCTGCAGATTCTTTATTATTTAACTCATGATGAAAGCCCTTTTCATTTGTTAAATTTTCACTCAATTCTCCGTGTCCGGTATCTGAATCCGCAGCATCTGCCAGGGTTTTCCCGCCTGTCAGAACGTCTTTCGTATTCTGTATGCCAATCTGCCCTTTCGGCAGCAGGCTGAACTCCGATTCAAGATGAAACGGACAAAGCAGGCGTACACCAACTGCCAGCCACAGAATACATATAATTTTTTTAGGTGTTTTTTTCATCAGAAAACGTGCACAGATAACTGCACAGATCAGGCAGCCTGCTTCTATACCTCTGTTAAAAACTGATAAAAATAATTCTGTCATTCTACAGTCCTTCCTTTTTCTATATTCAGCAAATGGTCTAATATATTAAACTTACTGTCAGTTTAACCTATTAAACCTATTCTGTCAACCTCTAAATATAAAATTCTTATCCAGACGCAGACGGGATAACCGGAATCACCCGGACGCTGGGAAGAGACACTTTTTCCTTTTTCTGTGACTCCGGAGAACTGTTAGAAATTCTTAATTTTCTGCTTTATATCCAGGATTTGGGGCACACTGTCTTCCGCCATGCAAAACCCTGAAGCCCCAAAAGGTGTTTACAACAGTTCTGCCTGCATTTTTCTCCCGGACAGCCTCAATCATTGTCCGCATATCAGCATCGTTCAAATAAATTGTTCCGTCTTTGGAAGCAGCCATTTTTTCATTTACAAGCTGTCTGGCCTTATCACTGGCTGTTCCTTCCAATGCTTTGGCCGCTGCTGCTTTTAAGCGTTATTGAAGAAAGCGCCAAATGATTTACTCTGTCATCTGGCGCTTATCTTATAGATTTCTTCCTTGATACTGTATCGTTACCACATAAACCGTTTTGTACGGTTCGTCAATACGGAAAATAGCAATATAGTTATCAATCAACAACTGTCTGTAACTCTTTCCGGCATATCTACCCTCGTTTCGCTCTTGATGAGACTGCGGAAAAGTGTCTAAACTTAACACCGCTTTCTTAATTCTGCCAGCCTGTCCTTTTGCATTTTCAGGAGCCAGTTTCTCATTTGCAATATATTCGTAAATGTTGTCTAATTCGCGTATTGCTCTGGGGTTAATCATTACCTTATATTTATCCAAAATGCTTTTTCTCCAATTCCGCAAAAACTATCTCTGCATCGACAGCCTCTGCTCCGTTTGCAATTTCCTGTTCGGATTCGTAGATAGCTTGGTCAATGCGGTTAATCCTTGCGAATTTATCATACAATTCACTACTCATTACAACCAAGTCGCTATATCCGTTTTTGGTAATAAAAATAGGCTCCTGCTCTTTGTGTGCAATATTGGAAATTTCGGTTGTATTACGTAAATCCTTAATAGGCATAATAATAGGCATAATGCTTCGCTCCTTTCTTTGACACAATTATAGCATAATTATGTGTTGAAAACAATAGAAACATGTGCAGCTCCTCATCCAGTGCAACTTCCAAAAGCACGGACATCATGTCACGCATGACAGCGTTTACTTCTGTTCCGCTTTTGATGCTGATATCGTTATTTTTCAGATATTCACGCATCATTTCTCTCATAGCTGCTTTTTGTGGGCTTTCTATTCTTTTTGCCATAATAAAACCTCCAAACTGAGTAATTTTATTTTACATCAGTTTGGAGGTTTACACAAACTTTGGGATACTCCCGGAATTTATTCATGTCTTTTCATGAGTCTTTCCTTGAACGCTCTTATTCTCGCACCATAGCGGCTTGAATACAGCAGACCTGCAAAAAGCATTCCAACAGCAACTCCCTGTACAAGATCCAGTCCAGCCATAATGACCGGATAATCATAAAGGCTTGTGTCTTTAATGATAGTGTAGGCTAACACTAAAATCATTGCTATCCCATTACAAAGCCATACACGTTTATTGTATCGTTCCGCTTCTGTGTTTGTATAATCCACTGCCCGCAATACAGTTTCTTTCGTTTCTTTGTCCATATTCCCGCTCTTCCTTTCTCCATTTAGAACTTCCTGTAAGTCAGTTTCATAAAAATCTGATATTTCAATCAGGATATCTAAGTCTGGCAGATTGTTGCCATTCTCCCAACGGGATATTGTTCTGTTTGATACATTAAATTTTTCTGCAATCTGTTCCTGGGTAAGCCCTTTTTGCTTACGGAGTTCTTTTAAGAATTTTCCAATTTTTTCTTGATTTATTCTTTTCATTTATTCTTTTCCTCCTTTCAGGAAAATTCTATCAAAACTGTCTGATAAAAAACAGGACACAAAGCGGGAAATGCCTTATTTTACTACCTGACAAGGTATGTCTGCCTGCTCATTTAGTACATATGTTCAATTTACCGCCAGATTATAGCTTGCAATTTCTGCAAAAGTACATTGATCTAACAGGAGTCTCAAACTATGGCTGCTTTCATTCTATCTTACCTCTTTTCACCAGACTGACTGCCTGCTCAAGGCTCATTTCTCCCATGTCCTGTTGATCAGGCTCTGCGTCTCTTTGTCTTACGGATACAGACAGATTATTTTTCTCGTTTTCACCTATGATAATCATATATGGCACCTTATCCATGCGTGCTTCACGGATTTTATATCCAAGTTTTTCACTTCTGGCATCCACTTCTGCCCGGATATCATTTTCTTCCAAAGCCTGCTCAATTTTCCTGGCATAATCATTATATTTATCTGAAACCGGAAGAACCTTAACCTGTACAGGTGCAATCCACACTGGAAATTTTCCTGCATAATGTTCCAGTAAAATACCAATAAAACGTTCGATCGAGCCAAATACAACTCTATGCAGCATAACCGGGCGGTGTTTTTCTCCATCTGCCCCAATATAGTCAATATCAAATCTTTGCGGAAGCTGAAAATCCAGCTGAATCGTTCCACACTGCCACGTTCTGCCTATAGAATCTTTTATATGAAAATCAAGTTTCGGCCCGTAGAATGCACCATCTGCTTCATTTACTGCATAAAACTTACCCATTCCCTGCACTGCTTTTTCCAAAGCCTCCGTAGCAAGCTGCCAGTCTTCATCACTTCCAATGGAATGCTCTGGCCTTGTTGACAATTCAATTTCATACGAAAAGCCAAACTTCTGGTAAACTTCATCAATAAGGCGCATAACTCCCTGTATCTCATCCATTACCTGATCTTCCCTCATAAGAATGTGAGCGTCATCCTGCGTAAATGAACGTACCCGCATAAGGCCATGTAATGTCCCGGACTTTTCATTCCGATGTACAAGCCCTAATTCTCCTATTCGCACAGGAAGCTCTTTATATGACTTCGGTGCCAGTTTATACACAAGCATTCCGCCCGGACAGCTCATTGGTTTGACTGCATAATCATCATCTTCAACCTTAAGAGTGTACATGGCATCTCTATAAAAATCCCAATGGCCTGATGTTTCCCAGAGACTTCTTTCCAGCATAATGGGCGTAGAAATTTCAACATATCCTTCTCTGCGGTGAATTTTTCTCCAGTAATCAATCATCAGGTTTTTCAATATCATTCCCTTTGGCAGGAATACCGGCAGTCCCGGTCCTTCATCAAAAATCGTAAATATTCCGAGTTCCTTTCCTAATTTTCTGTGGTCTCTTGCTTTTGCTTCTTCAGCCATATGCAGATATTCTTCCAGCTGTGCTGCTTTTGGAAAAGAAATCCCATAGATTCTCGTAAGCATTTGATTTTTTTCGCTGCCTCTCCAATAGGCTCCTGCCACCGACAATAGTTTCACTGCTTTAATCTGGCACACATTAGAAATATGCGGTCCCGCACAAAATTCCTCATATTCTCCCTGCTTATAGAAGGTGATCTGTTCTTCATCGTCCAGTTCCTGAATCAGCTCAATTTTATATTTTTCACCTGCATGTTCCATAAAGCTAAGGGCTTCTTCTTTTGACTTCTCATAAACCTGCAGGGAAAGAGACTCCTTTATAATATTTCGCATTTCTGCTTCAATTGTCTTTAAATGCTCTTCTGTAAATGAAAAATCAAATTGAAAATCATAATAAAATCCATTTCCGGACGCCGGCCCAATGGCGCATTTCGTTTCTGGATATAAGCGTTTTACAGCCTGTGCGAGCACATGCGCACTCGTATGCCAGAATGCCTTTCTGCCCTCCTGATCTTCAAATCTTACTTCCGCAATTTCTCCATTTTTTCGTAGAACCTTCATAATTTGCTGCTCCTTTCCTTTTTCCGTATTAACTATCTGGCAACAACATAAGAAAAGCACCCATAAGACCATAATCATATAGTCTTAAGGGTGCACTCAGCACGGTTCCACCTTAACTTTTCACTTCAGATTCTATCAAATCCTATCCTTTAACGCAGGCGTACGGTAACACTTACTCAATTCAGCATTACAGCTCTGGAATGGTTTTCGTCTAATTTCCACATAAACAGCTTCCACCAAGTGCTATTCTCTCTGGATGTTTCAGTTAAACTACTCTTTTCCGTCATCGCTTTTCTTATGTTATTTATGTTACTCTATCACAGCTTCTTTATCTTGTCAATACACTCCTGCAAGTGAAACGGCTTTGCTATGCTTTTGTATCAAAACTATTCTGGGAATCTGGCACACTGGCCGCTTCTTCATCTGCCAGCGGAATCCCTCTTTTTGCGTTTCCCCATGCCTGGTTATAAATCATGCACATTTCCGTCTGCCTGGCAGCCTCCGCATTGGTGGTGTACATTGTCCACCCGTTATTGGAATAGGACGCCACCATTTCTCCGTTTTTATCATAAAACTCTATGTAATCACTATTGCCTGACGGCAGTTTCTGATATTTTACTTTTCCTTCAAGCAGTGTTGCAAATATGTCAATCGGCTTAGGCACACTCCGCCTGTTTCCGCAAACAGCTTTCAGCCCGGAAGTAATAATTGCTTTTCTGTCCGGAGACACTTCTGATGTGTAGCTTTTCATCAGCCTGTTAAATCCCTCAGATTTGTTCTGGAACTGCCCTTTTGCAAAATCCTCATATGCCTGTTCCCTGATCTGCCTGCGGTATTCTTTATCACTGATGCCGCTTTTCTTTTTAGAAAATACATATTTATCATGAAAATCGGGCAGATGAATACCTCCTATGCTTCCTGTACCTTTAAAGCATCTGTTCTGTAATGATCCATTGGATGGACTGATCTGCATTATATTACCCTCCCCTGTAAATTTCCTAATCCATCCAGCACTTCATACATCCGGCTGTTTCCAAATACAAAATTCTGTAAAATAAGCTGTCCTCCAGTCGGTCTGCTTTCATGGTACAGTTTCATATATGCATCCTTCGCCTGATAGAAAGCGTCTTCTAATTCTTCTGTATCTTTTGCAGTCATTTCAGTCATATTCCCTTGAAATGCCTGCCCCTGGGCCGCTATTCTGGCACATGACTTCTGCCACTCTGTTTCCTGTCTGAACTGCATATCCAGCCATTCGATTTCATCTTCTTTGGTCAGCACAGTCCCGTCTGCATGATAGTAACTCTCCTGTTCATTTTCATAGCGCTTTTCAATTTCAGAATACAGTTTTGCATAACTCAGGCCGCATGCATTCACAATATCCGAATAGCCATACTGCCCTTTTTCTTCCCTTAATCCTTCTAAAATTCCAGCCCTCGTATCGCTGAATGATGCTGAAGGCTGCATAACCGTATGCCTGATCTTGTCTATAATCTGGCGTCTATGCTCTGCCAGCTGAGAAATTTCCAAAGCATCTTTATGTAAATGTAACATTTTCCGGTCTGTATTCTGGTTCCTCTGAGATTCCAGATACGCTCTGTCCATTTTAATACCATTGCGTAAGTGTATGGAATAGTCTGAAATATTCACTGACATATACTCTTTCTCCTTCTAATTTCTGTAATAACCGGGGGCATCTTCCGTTTATCAGCTATGCAGAAAATTACCGACTGCCGCTGCATCTGTCATTACGTTTGCTTCACAGGCAATCGGTGACTCTCTGTCATATCAGGCACATTCTACAGCACAATCCTGTGCTCCGTGATCATCCCGGCTGTTCTGCTTCGTATATACGCCGCCCGCAAAATAAGGTTCTCAGCTAATTTATCGGTAAAATAAGAAGGATTTCTAACGCCTGTGTCATGAATGGTTCATCCGGCTTAAAATAACAAATCCATACAGAACCAAACCCTTCCTGCGCAGCCTGCAGCATCATGTGGTCTGTCAGTATGGAAGCGTCTATATCAGTCGTCTGCTTTTTATCAAACGGACGCACCCATGCTTTTATGTGGTCAGCACAGACAATGACTGCAAGCGGCGCGCCGTAAATATTTGCTCCTTTCCCGATTTTCGCAAGGCCCTCCCTGCTTTGTACAGCAATCAGACGGACGGGCTGAATATCCAGCCGTCCTGCAGCGCAGACCAGTAAACAGGGGGCTGGCGCACTAAGCAAAATCATATTTCTTAATGCGGCAGCCCCCTGTCTGTATTTTAGTTACAGCTGCATAATCTAATCCACAAATTCAATAATGCTTTTCGCCGGAATTTCTGTAACAACAATCTTTCCCAGCTGCTGCATCTTATTGATCGCACACTCTACTTCACTGGCTTTCAGATTCAGGCAGTCTGCTGTCTGTCTGACTGTCGGCGTAAATCCGTTCTGGTCTGATAATGATTTCATGTGGTTATAAACTTTTGAAGTTATATGATCCATAAAAATACCCTCTTTCTTTGTTTCCTGATGATAGTATCTCCTGGATTTTATGAATTACTATGCCAGATTGTTGCAGACCGGGAAGGTTTTGAGAATATATTTGTATTGAAAAAAAACGATTCCAGGCCTGGACTTTTATAATGATTCATATCTGATGCTGTAAACGGATTGGGGAACATTCATATTTGTTTATGTATTACTGTTCAAACAGCCTGCGGGCCCTATCCTGAATGTCTCTTATATCTTCTGCAGAAAGATCAGCAAAATCGCTGTTATCCATTGAGCAATTGGAATCCTGCACATAAATTACTTTTGTATCTTTTTGGGTAATGGAATAAAACCAAACCTCTTTTGAAACATTATACACCTTTCCCTGCTCCATAAGGGTCAGTTCAATGTTATGGAACCTGTCGCCTTCTCTTTCAGCAGTTATCAAAACCGCCTTCCCTGCAGCAAGGATAAACTGTTCATCCGTTGAATGATGTATTTCCAAATGTGCAATACCATTTATATCATTATCTGGTTTCCAGTTTTTAATGCATACAAGCCATTTTTCATTCTTATACACACAGCTGATTCCCTCTTTATTATTTTCAAACATATCCGGTTTCACTTTATTTTCCTCCTGACGTTTATTTTATGAAATTTCTGTTCTGCCTGTAATAGGCACCCCATAGCCGAATGCACCTTCCATTGCACAGACTTTAGCAGCAAATGCAGCCCCTTTGTTCATGGCTTTTACAAGGCGTTCTCCCATCTGCATTTTTGTTCCTTCGATTATTTTTCCTGTTACGGAATTGTTCAAAAGCTCGCACAGAAATGCTGCAAAATAGGAATCCCCGGCTCCCATTGTATCAATTACATCTTCAGCATAAACCGCATTTGCATAATAAAATGTATTTCCATACAGCACATAGGAACCTTCCTCGCCTATTGTTCCAAGAACAATCTTTACACCATTGTCCTGTGCTTTTCTCATTTCTTCCTCACGCTGCTCTGCTGTCAGATGTGCACAGGACATGATTGCCACCGTTACAAACGGGCATACTTTTTCCAAATATTCATCTGTCCATCCCAATTGCAGCAACGCACTGGCTTGCACATGGAATAAAATAATTAGAACAGCAGGCAAGCCAGCCGGCAACAATAATATTAGCCGGAAGCCCTAATGCAATGCCAATCGGCACCATAATCATGGTTGTAGAAGACTGGCTTGTTGTAATCGCCCCAACCAGAAAAATGGCAACGATAAAAATCCATGGATATTCATTTGTTAATACTGACATATTGTCTGTAATAAACGAAGACTGGTCATTAATAAAGGTATTTACCATCCAGACCAGGCCAAATGCCAGCAATACCGCAAAGGAACCGGAGCGGAATACAGGCTGGTCCAGAACTTTATCACTGTCGGTTTTTGTCAGAATGACCATAACCGCTGCTGCAGCAAGCATAAATATCTGGATAACAGTAACCAGCGGAAGTTTTGAGCCATCTGCAAATGCCGGCAGAAGCTGCTGGAACGCTCCCATAAGAACAATGCCCAGCATAGCAGTCATAAAAACAGCCACTGAAATCTTTGCTTCTTTTGATGCAGGTATTTCTTCCTTTTCAGAATTTGCAAAATCCTGTATTTTACCAGCCGCTACACGTGCCTGGAATTCCGGATCTTCCGCCAGTTCTTTTCCCTTTTTCAAAACAGACATGGCAGCTGCAGCTGTCCCGATTAAAGTTGCCGGAATACATACCAGCAGTAATTTAAAAATAGTAATGTGGCTGTATTTTTCAGATTCTGCCATAAAAGCCAGAACCGACACAGTTGCCGCTGAAATCGGACACGCCGTAATAGCCTGCTGTGAAGAAATAACAGAAGCTGATATCGGCCTTTCCGGACGGACGCCGTTTTCAATGACAATCTCATTAATCACAGGAAGAAGACTGTATATGATATGCCCGGTTCCACACATAAAAGTAAATAAATAAGTAACAACCGGTGCCAGCACGGTAACCATTTTGGGATTTTTCCTTAAAATCTTCTCCGCTATTTTTACCATATAGTCCAGTCCGCCGCATGCCTGCATGGCAGAAGCCGCACAGATAACAGCCAGCATAATCAGAATAACTGTAATTGGCGGATCTGATGCAGGAACATGGAATACAAACGTTAAAACCAGCATGCCGACTCCGCCGGCCATTGCCATAAATGTTCCGCCTACTCGTACTCCAATAAATATAACTATAAGAACAATCAGAAGTTCTACCCAAAACATGTTTTTGCTCTCCCTTTGTAATTAGTATTCTACTTTCCACATATATCTGCGTGTCGGAAGCGGATGTTCACGTTTCTCAGCCAGTGCATGATTATAAATAGGATATACATTGTTAAACAGAGAATGATTGAAATAATCCACAACAGAGGCATTTATGGTAGATAATCCTAATTCTTTTGCATCAAGAACCTCAATCCGTTTACCATATTTCTTAAGGAATTTCAAAGCCCTTTCATCCAGCGCTCTTGTAGTACCTTCTGAAATCTGAATCATAAACGGACGGTTTGCATCCGTAATTTCAAATGGTCCATGGAAATACTCACCTGTATGGATGCTGCTGGAATCCAGCCACTGCATTTCCATAAAAATGCAGATACTTTCCATATATGCCGCACCATATGCTGCTCCGCTGCCCATCGTATAAATCACGGTATCATCTTTGCTGGCATCCGCAAACGCAGCAGCTCTTTCCGCAACATGAACACGCGCATTATCAGATATCTACCATGTCAGCCGTGTAACAGTGCGCAAAGCGCTGTCTGTCTTATCTGATGCAGGATACCTGGAAAGACATTCAGGAAAAGGCACATTTGTTGCTGAAAAGAAAATGCAAAGAAGTATCAGCCAGGTACTCGGTTTTACTGAAATGTGCAAAATCCTTAACACATCTGCCGGTGCCAAAACATTAAAAATTGCCCTCGAAGATCCGGCAGAAAAGGAGATCGAACAGCTTTCTTTACAGCCCGATGAACAAATTATAGCTTTAGAACGCCTGCGGTATTCAGACGGAAAACCTGTTTTACTGGAATTAAATAAATTCCCAGAATCATTTTCTTTTCGGGGAAAATTTAACTGACGCTTCACTATATGAAGCACTAAGAAAATACAATATTATATTCGTGCAGTCAAGAAAAACAATTGATATTGTATTTGCAGCGGCTGCTGAATCAAGACTTCTGGATATCCCCAAAGGGCATCCCCTTCTGCGGATTCGCAGTGTTGTCAGCAATGCTGATGGCAGCATCACTGCCATCAGCCAGCAGTTTTGTATCGGAGACAAGTTTAAATTTTTAGTATGAGTTAAGCAAACCCGCCGGAAAATCCTTCCTGATTTCCCGACGGGCTTATTATTTTACAGATATCATCTTAATACTCATTGAACATTGTCTGAATTTAATCCAGAATTCCTGCATCCGCATCAATGGTAAAAAAAGCCGCTGCAGTCTTTGGCAGCTCTTTTAATCCGGACACATCAAATTCTGACTCGGCAGTATGACGCTTAACCATCTTATTATAAAAATGAGGGACGCCGTCAATAATACTTTCTATATTTTTGCCAGTTATAAAGATTAACTTTTAGATTTTTTTCACAAATCCGACATCTTTTCCTCTGGTATCTGATCGAAAAACCGCACTAAGTAAAACTTCATTTTCTTTCTTATGGGTTGTATTTTAGATTTGTTTATTTTATAATAAAAATGTGATTTTAACACACAATGTATCCAATAAAAATGTGAGGGAGTATATCTATGGAACGATTGATTTTAAATAAGCTTCTAAATTGGAAAAATTCACCTTACCGCAAACCGCTAATCTTAAAAGGCGTACGTCAGGTTGGTAAGACCTGGGTTCTAAAAGAATTCGGCAGACGTTATTATGAAAATACAGCCTGCTTTAACTTTGATGAAAACGAGGAGTATAAGCAGTTTTTTGAGACCACCAAAGATGTAGACCGCATTCTACAGAATTTAGTGCTGGCCAGCGGCCAGAAGATTGTGCCAGAAAAGACGCTCATTATTTTTGACGAGGTACAGGACTGCCCCAAGGTTATCAGCTCCATGAAGTATTTCTGTGAGAATGCTCCGCAGTATCACATTGCCTGTGCCGGTTCTTTGCTGGGAATTGCTCTGGCCAGACCAGCCTCCTTTCCGGTAGGCAAAGTCAATTTCATGCAGATCGATCCTATGACTTTCATGGAATTTCTGCTCGCCAACGGCGACGAAAATCTGGCAAGGTATCTGGAGGGCGTGGATACCATTGAACCGGTCCCTGATGCCTTTTTCAATCCGCTCTATGAGAAATTGAAGATGTACTATGTTACAGGCGGTATGCCGGAACCAGTACTCATGTGGACGGAAGCACGGGACGTTTCTGCTATGCAGGAAGCCTTGTCTGGAATCATCGGTGCTTATGAGCGTGACTTTGCAAAGCACCCCAATATCAGCGAGTTCCCGAAAATCTCTATGATATGGAAATCCATACCGTCCCAGCTGGCAAGGGAGAATAAGAAATTTATCTACAAGGTGGTTAAAGAGGGGGCACGGGCCCGTGAATATGAGGATGCTTTGCAGTGGCTGGTGGATGCCAGACTGATGCATAAAATCTACCGCAGCACCGCTCCCAGTCTGCCAGTAGCTGCTTACGATGATCTGTCTGCATTTAAGATCTATCTGGTGGATGTGGGTCTGCTCCGCCGCCTGGCTCAGCTGGCTCCTACAGCCTTCGGAGAAGGCAATCGTTTGTTCACCGAGTTTAAAGGCGCACTGACTGAGAACTTTGTGCTACAGACCTTAATCACGCAGTTTGAAGTGTTTCCCCGGTACTGGAGCCAGAATAATCCACCCTATGAGGTAGATTTCCTTATCCAGCGGGAGAATGATATTTTCCCTGTAGAGGTCAAATCAGAGACAAACACCGCCAGCAGGAGCCTAAAGAAATTCAAGGAGCTGTTCCCGAATCAAGTCAGGCTCCGTGTGCGGTTCTCTCTGGACAATCTGAAGCTGGACGATGATGTGCTGAACATCCCGCTGTTTATGGCTGACCAGACGGACCGGCTGATTGGACTGGCATTGGAACAGCGACACGCTGACACACATCATTAACTCCACAATAATCGTAGATATCCAAAAATTTTTTAACCGGGAAGGAATGAGGAGGATTCCGCAGCAGTCAGCATTGTGGAAAATCTAATCTTTTGGATTTTCCACAATGCTGCAAAAACCTCTCCTGTCTGACAGGAACCGATTTCTCCAGACTCTGATTTGAGGAAAGAACTGCAGGGATGGCAGAGAGCATTAAATCCCGGTCAGAACCTTTTTTTCTGCCCGCCATGCTGTGAACGGTGACATATATTTCGTCCTAAATATTCATATCAAACCTGGGATAATACGCATCTTCCGGCTTTTCTTTCTGCATCAGTGCATTTGCCTCCAGCTCAGATTCCGCTTCCACATACCTGACCATAATCTCATGCCCTGGTGCCTGCGGCACAGAAATCTTCTGCGTCCCTCCATCCGGCTTTTCAGACTGTTTCGCTTTTTCCTCTTTCTTCTCCTCTGCTTTTTCTGCTTCCTCTTTCTTTTCCTTCTGTTTTTCCAGACGTTCATCCATGTTCTTTTTCATTCTTTCCGCATGGGTCATTTCCGTTTCGGTTACGGAATATACGGTGCTCTGTATGCTGCCATCTTTATTGACCGTCCATGTCTGCTGATAATAAGTCACTGTCCCGCCCAAAGCCTTGTTCTGCGCGGAAAGCTGTTCATACCCCTGCTTTTCAAGCTCTGGAACCTTTTTTAGAAATTCTTCCAGCTCCTTCGCTTTTTCAGAATCACTTGTACATTTCTTAAGATATGCACTGGATATTGTCACGCTGCCATTTGACATACAGTCATAATTGTTTTGTAAACGGGAGTAATAACCGGATACCGCCTGATCCATGGTATCCTCTGCTTTTCCCGTCTGTGCAGGCGCAGTTTCTTTCGTTTCTGTTTTCTTTACTGCATGATTTTTCCAGGCTGCATATGTATTCCCGTACACGCTGCTGCAGCTGCTTCCGATTCCTGAAATTGCCATAATAGTATCCTCCTTAAAACTTTATCAGCTTCTGTTTTAGAACGCTTTCCTTATACATTCTCTCATACTCAGCATATTTTTCTTCCCCTGCCCTGCGGGCTTCTATGAATTCTGCCGATGAGACTGACATCTTTTCACTTGTTATGCAGGCATGCGCAATATCCCCATTTTGATCTAGTGCAATCAGATAGCCTTTCCGGGGATTCGGATTCATAATATCCTGCTCTGCAATAAAATCATTGACTTTTGCCATAACACTCTTTGCCAGCTGCGGGTCATGGTTCATCTTTTCTTCCAATTCCGGCGGAACCACAATGGCTTTCTTACCAATGGTGGAATTAATTTTTGCCTGCACCTTAGGATCAAGCATGTCAGGCTCTGCACCCGAAGGTTTCCAGTCCAGAACGGAATCATCTGCATAACTGCTGAAATACTTATCCCACGGATAATCATTCCGCCCCCACAAGGAGCCGTCAATCCTGGATGTATCCATGACGTTGTAATAGGCTCCCGGGTATCGTTCCTGCCACAGATCTTTAAAACTCGCTTCCGGCACAGCCGGCTGCCCCGCTGTCTTTGCTGCGGCAATCTCTGCAAATCCTGCGCCCTCACTTTTTCCTGGTACTGCGTTCTTTCGAAACTGCTCTGCCAGACCGTACCCTCCTGATTTACCTGTTACTGCAAAATCCATCTTCATCTCCCCTTTCAGTCTTTACCAGCAGACTCATCCCTGCCTTAAGTACAAATTCATACAGGCATCCGCTTCTTATATCGGCAGAATTTTTCCATTTTTCGTACAGATGGAACGAACGGCCGCTTTTTGGGAGCGAAAGGCAGAAATTTGCAGGAAAGGGCAGATTACCCGGACGTCTGGAAGAGAAATTTTTTCCTTTTTCTGTGACTCCAAAGAACGTCAGACATGGACGCGCAGACACACTCTGGAAAAGTCCCTAATAACTTCATCAAAAAATCCCCTGAGGTCCGGATACCGGACCCCGGGGAATTTCCTATTACAAAATGTGATTAATTTATACTTAATCCAGCACTTGCGTATCCTATAACTGTATTTACCAGGCTTAGTCCGCCCGCTGTTGCTGAAAATACCAGCATGATCCGTGTCTGGGCCGTTACCGGGATGCTGAGCCCTGTCAGTGCACCGTTTAACACTGTTCCGATGGACACCACTCCGGTAAGTGCAGGCGACAGATTAACCAATGTTCCCGCAATTGGTGAAAATACATTGTCCGGCGTTGCTGACTGATAAAGCTGTGCTCTTACCGTAAGCGTAGAACCGATTAAAGAAAGCCCCGCTGTCGTACTAAAGTATGCACTAAATGAGGTGATGACACCGGCACGGGGTACCTGAAACGCAAAGTTGGAAAGCGTTCCGCTTGCGTTTGTTATATTAATCGTCGAACCCAGTATCGTAAGACCCTGTGTACTGTTGCCAAAGCCTACAAAAGCAGGAAGCCCGACAAGTCCTCCGGCAATCGTTGTCAGAGAAATCGGAATCCCTGACGCAAACGGAATGATTGCTCCCGTACCTGCAATACCCGCAGGCCCTGTCGCTCCCGTAGCTCCTGTGGCTCCCGCAGCCCCTGTGGCTCCTGTAGCTCCGTCTGCTCCAGCAGCTCCTGTGGCCCCTGTAGCTCCCGTGGCTCCTGTAGCTCCGTCCGCTCCAGCAGCCCCTGTGGCCCCTGTAGCTCCCGTGGCTCCTGTAGCCCCCGTAGCTCCATCAGCTCCTGTAGCTCCCGTGGCTCCCGTAGCTCCATCGGCTCCCGTGGCTCCCGTAGCTCCGTCCGCTCCAGCAGCTCCTGTGGCTCCCGTGGCTCCCGTAGCTCCGTCCGCTCCAGCAGCTCCTGTGGCCCCTGTAGCTCCCGTGGCTCCCGTAGCTCCATCGGCTCCTGTGGCCCCTGTCGTTCCGTCGGCTCCCGTGGCCCCCGTGGCTCCTGTAGCTCCTGTAGCTCCGTTATCACCAGGACACCCTTTCGGACCCTGCGGACCCACCGGACCTGTCACACCCTGAATACCCTGCGGACCTGTCACGCCCTGAGGACCCATAGGACCCGCCGGGCCTGTAGGGCCTGCTGTTCCCGGAATACCTCTAGGTCCCTGCGGGCCTGCATCTCCCTGCGGACCGATTGGACCTGCCGGACCTGTAGCACCTGCCGGGCCCTGCGGACCGACCGGGCCTGCCGGACCTTCACAGCCTGGATCGCCTTTCGGGCCAATATCGCCGCGGACACCCTGGATACCCTGGATACCCTGCGGACCTGCATATCCTCTTGGCCCCGGGCATCCTCTCGGGCCTGTGTTTCCGGCAGGGCCTGCCGGACCTGTATTGCCTCTTGGCCCTCTGGCACCAGGAGCACCTGGAATACCCTGCGGGCCCATAGGTCCCTGCTCACCCGGATCGCCTTTCGGCCCCGGACATCCTGAATCGCCCTTAATACCCTGCGGGCCCATAGGCCCCTGGTCACCCTTTGGCCCCTCTGGCCCGCGTCTGCAGCAGGAAGAGCAGAAGTAATCGTTTTGACAGGAGTTACATATATCATTCATATTTCCCACATCCTTTACCATATTTTGAAAAAAACTTTCTATAATTACAAGCAGAAATAGTTTGGATACTCCCTGAAACTGTTTCCACTAAGTATCTTTTTCTAATAATATTGTATGTGCACGGGAAATAATGGTTCCCTTTACCTGAATTTCAACCCGCTAAAAAATTGACAGGCTGTTAAAATATTGTTTGTTATAAAGGTATGCTTTGGAATAAGGTTTGCATTCTCCTGCCCTGTCATTGTACTCTTTTGCCTTCTGCCGGTCCCCCATTTTGTCATAACACACGCATAACTGTAAAAAAGGAATATAATCATAGCAGTCTGGCAGTATGAAGCCGCCCGCATATGCATTTTGGGGAATATGCAGTGCTGTTTCATACCAGTAGACCGCAGTATGGTATTCCCCGTGTTCTAAAAAATATTTCCCAATCTCACAGCATAATTCTGCCCTTGGAAGATCATAACTCATACTGCGAAAAAGAACTGCAAGCCCGGTCTGATCCTGGCCCATCTGAAAATAACACTGGGCACAGACAGAGCACGCCTCTATTTTATTCTCAGCCCATCCGTCTTCTGACTGGAGAAATTGTTCAAAGACAGCAGCAGCTTCTTTATATTCTTTGTGATAATACAGCTCCCGTCCATAATAATACTGCTGTCTGGCATCCAGGACGATTCCTTCTCTGATCATTTTACGATAGATTCTCAGATTACGGTCAGAATCCCCCGCTTTCATTTTTTTATGACAAATCGCAATGTCAGAGTACAGGATACTGCCGCCTGGCGGAATCACTTCATGAACGGCACCGGCCCAGCGGTATTTTGAACAATTCCGTATCCATCGCTCCCTGAAATAAGAAAAAGAAGGCCTGCCGGCTTCATCAAAAGAAGTATGGTATTTCATCATTACAATATCCGTATCCGGCTGTAAAGACTGCTTTAACTGTAAAAATTTTTCTCTCTGTGTTTCCTCCAGTACATCATCCGCATCCATCCACATACAGTAATCCATAGATGCCTTTGAAAAAGAATAATGTCTGGCATCGGCAAAATCGTCTTTCCACGGATAGGAATAAACTTTCGAAGTATAACCAGACGCTATTTCTACCGTCCGGTCTTCAGAGCCGGTATCTACAATAATAATCTCATCCACAAGGTCCGCTATACTGTCAAGACAGCGGGCAATATGCATCTCTTCATTTTTAACAATCATACAAAGGCTGATCGCAGGCATCTATGTCCCTCCCTTTTCTATCCGTTACCTGTTAAGTTTTTCGATACTAAGATTCATATTAATCCTTACATGATCTATAGAAGAATCCCATTCAAAAAACAGCGAAGATGCGTCTGATGCTTCCATCATAAAATACCTGGATATTACAAGTATTTCATTCTTCTTTGCAGCCTCTGCGCATGCGGCATATACCGGCTGCCCATATCCGTTTATATTTGGCGTAACTTTTATAAAGCCCGTTTTTTTTGCTATTGTGGATATATAATAATAAATGGCATAATACCCCCGGGTCAGTGTAACGGAGCGGTTTCTGCCTGGCGTTATATTCTGGGTTATATCTGATATGTCAGTTTTAAGCGGCAGCCTGCCTCGTTTTGGCATAGTCATGCCCTGACATAAAAACGATGCTATGACACTGTTTTGTACATAACCCGGAGGGCCTGGAGGGCCGCATGCACCTGGTTCTCCCCTTGGACCCTGCGGGCCTGTGACCCCTTGCGGACCCTGCGGGCCTGTGACCCCCTGCGGGCCTGGCAGTCCGCATTCGCCCGGACATCCTGGAGGGCCCTGCGCTCCCCTTGGACCCTGCGGGCCCGGCTCTCCGCGTTCACCCGGACATCCCGCAGGCCCCTGCTCTCCCCTTGGGCCTCTCGGGCCTGGCATACAGCAGCACATATCACATATCTGCCGCTGCGCAGCACATGTATCCTTAGGAACATTATTTTGACAGGCATTATTATTGCAGTCCGGGCCACAGTCCTGGCCGCTATTTTGATTATAATCCTGGTTATAATCCTGGTTACAATTTTGTTTGTTATCATTTTGGCCGTTATTCTGATTCATGCTTTGGTTCATATTCTGATTCATACTCTGACTGCAGTTTCTGTAATAATTCCTGCCCCCGCCGAACAGATTTGGTGGGCGGAACATCTGGTTTACATTAAAATTATTCAATTGAAGCCACCTCATTTATATTTCATTACGAAGACAATCATACAATTTTTCATATAAACAATATGCATGATCATTTATTTTCATAATAAAATTATATGCATGATGCTCAGATTTGATTATCAGCATACTTACCGGCTGGTGAACCAGATAAATCCAGACCGTCCTGCTCCCGATATCAGATAAGACAGGGATCTTATGCCGGGCGGCAGCTTTCCATGTATCATGCCCGCTGACGGAATGATGATAAGGGTAACAGGCGAAATCACAAACCCATACATATTGCGGACATACCCTGCCGACCTGAAAATGAATATTTTGTATAGTCTATTCCGTCAGGAAAGTTATTGTGGTATCATGGAGCCAGTGACAAATCGAAATTTTGAGGCAGCTATTTCATTAATAAACACAGAATAGACACAGAAATATGGTATAAGTGAGTTGATTGAAAGGAGCTTGATGAATATGAAAAAAGTGATTTTATCTTGTTTTAGTTTTCTATTTGTTGTAATGCTTGTTGGATGCAATAATACTATTGTTGATCAGGAAACATCTTCTATTGAAAAAAGAGAAATAATACAAACAGCAGATAAAGAAAAAAGTAATAATGCAAATGTAACAGAATCAGATATAGGTGATTTGCTGTATAGAGAGTATCAATCAGGAGAAAATTTTTTTGCAGGAGTAGCACTTATTAAAAAATCGGATGTTTTAAGTTTGGTTAGCAGTCCTGTTAAGATAATGGTTTTGTATAATGGCAAGCTGGTTAATGAAATTGATTTTACAAATGCTGACATGGCAATAGAAATATCTGAGGATGGAAATTATTGTTTTTTGGCAGCAGATGAACAAAATGAGATTACAGATATTACAAGCATGGCTACAGGCGAAGCGGTTATTTCAGAGGGGAGCGAAGTTATTCCACTAAATTGATAAATACTTTCTGTTTTGTAGAGAAATAAAAATTCCCGTTTATCAAGCCACGTTATCAGCTAAATACTGCCAGCACAAAACCGCTGTTACATGGAAACATACACAACCATGCAACAGCGGTTTTCTTATTTCCGTTTCTTTCTCTGGCTGACATAACTTTTAAAGAATTTCGATTTTTCAAGGATATGTACAAGCTGCCGGAACTCTGTATCAGACAGCTTGTTATAATTGATACCCAGCCGCTTACAGTAAAGCGCAGCCTGTTTTTCAAGAGAACTTCCCTTGAAATCGCTCATCTCACTTGTCCTCACATTCGTTTTTCATCATCACAGACAGGATAAATACCCTGCCATTTGTTTTAAAATCCATAGTTCCCTGATACTTTTTTGCCGTATTTTTGATATTGAAAAGCCCCATTCCATGATTTTCCTTATCCGCCTTATCCGTCACTGGGAATTCGTTCTGCGGTTTTCTCAAGATTCTTCCGTCAAAGCTGTTCTCCACTTTCAGGAAAAACAGCTCCCTCTTTTGAAAAGAACTGATGCGGATAAAGACTTTTTCAGCCGGCTCTTTTTCGTTCAGTTTCCGGCATGCCTCTATTGCATTATCCAGCGCATTCCCCAGAATAATGCCGATATCATAACTCTGGATATACAGTTTTGCGGGAAACTGCAGCCTTTCTGCATCCATATGCAGGTCCGGCATCGTGCGCACGATTTCATGGTATTTCATATTCAGCAGGGTATCTGCAGCCGTATTGCCTGTCCTGTAACGGAATTCCAGCCTGTCCATCGTCTGGTTCAGTTCCTCCAGATAGTCCTGCAGTCCTTCATCCTTTTCGATGCAAGCTGCATAATGACAGAGACAGTATTTTTCATATCGTGTTTCATTCCCCGTATTCCGGAATAGACACGTTCCCTCTCCTCCATATGCTGCTGCAGGCTGCAGACCTGATTTTCCAGGATCATCCGGCTGCTCTTTTCCCTGCTCCGGTAAATCATGTCCTGAAAGAGTTTTACCCCGGACAGAACAGACAAAAAGGATAATAAAATAACTACTGTCACCATAATAATCAGTGACGGATATTTGTCATATAGAGTCACAGGCATTCCGTTTTCTATCGTAACCAAAACCATACGCAGTAATGTACAGATTAACACTCCTGTCACGCTTGGTATTAAAATAAAAAATAATTCCATCTGATGAATGGCATAATCTTTTTCCCTGAAACTGTTTGTGATGCTTTTCAGGGACATAAACAGTGTTCCGATAGAAACGATATGCATTGTTACGGGGATTCCATATGAAGTGGCTTTCAGCAGTCCGACAAAAGTATCAGCGGATTTAAGATATCCTTTTTCAAAACACCATGACCATAAAGAATACAGACAGCTGCCCAGCCAGCAGACATTATATGCCAGAAAAAAACTGATTTCGCCTGCCACAAGAAACGCAGCCAGAAGAAAAACTTTTATTTTTCCAGCCGCCCTGTAACAGCATACTAAAAGAACCGCCAGAATACACACGGTCAATGCCAGTTTTACAAAAATCCTTACACTCCCATAATCTGACGGCAAAACCATGTCCATGCCAAGTTTCAGTACAGCATACAAAACCGCTGGCAGTACCCCGGCATAGCGGCTTCGCACCCGTCCTTCCAGAAAACTCCCATAAAAATTCTGCAGACAGTATCCCTGAAAAATGGCAGAAACTATTTTCAGCAGACCGTTCACCGTTTCATACAAAAGACACCCCTCCGTTCTGCAGATACCACATATACGCCTTTACAAAACCGCTGTGCTTCTTCTTTGTCAGACAGACCTGTTCACCGCTGGAAAGGACGATGCTGTCACTGTCATATCCAGCAATATGCGCCATATTTACCAGATATCCCCTGTGACAGCGGTAAAAGCCGTCCCCAAGCTGAATTTCGAAATCCTCCATCGTGACATAAGACTCTATGATATCCTCCATGTCCGTGGTATGGATTTCCACTTTCTTTCCCCGGCTCTCAATATAGAGGATGCTGTTCAGACTGAGTGCGTACCCCCGTTTCTTTGTCTTTATAAATATCCTGCGCTCCTTCTGGCTCTGCCTTTTTTCGGCTTCCTTAACCGCCCTGCAAAGCACCTGCGTAAATTTCTGCTCCGTTACCGGCTTTAACAGATAGTGGAATGGAGACACATCAAAAGCATCAAACACATACTCTTTGATTCCTGTCAGAAAAATAATCACCGCATCCGTATCAGACTGGCGGATGATCTCCGCTGCCTCAATGCCGTTCATGCCTTCCATCTGTATGTCAAGGAACATAATATCAAAACCGGTTCCCGCAGCAAGAAGCTCTTCCCCCGCAGCAAAATCACTAATCTGAAAGTCCGGCTCCTGTTTTTTAATGAAGCCGTGTATCTGACGCCGGATGATTTCTTCATCATCGACTACTGCTATTTTCAAAATTCATCACCCCGGTTTCTGTTATATTCCGGCTGCTTTATTTATCGGCAGATTTTCTGTTATTTTAAATACAGGGAACGAAAGGCATGTGAAATGGAGTAAAAAGCATCATCCGGTATCTGGCAGCCTGTAAATGGATGCTGCAAAAAGCCGCTCCCACTGCCTTCAGACGATCCGTCAGCAGTGAGAGCGGCCTCAAGCCTTTTTACCAGCTCCCTGAGCACAGTCTGCCGTATGCCGCAGTCTTTATTACATATGCTCTATGGTCTGTTTTAAGTTTTTCAGATCCTGGTCTAAATGCCTGTACATGTCCACATAATATGGATACAGCTGATCATATACCTTCGCCCATGCATCGTCTGGCTGGATGATTTCCTTTACCTTTACAATACGTTCGGCTGCTTTTGGCAGGTCCGGAAATACGCCTGCTTTATGCCCGGCGATCAGCGCATCTCCTACAGGCACATCTCCAGAGTGTTCATCCAGAACATAGACCGGGATTTTGAGCATGGAAGCCTTAATCATTGACCAGGTTCTGCTCTTTGCCCCGCCGCCGCAGATACGAAGGATATCTGCTTTTCCTCCTGCCTGTCTGACTGTTTCCATAACATGGCGGAGTGCATATGCGGTTCCTTCAAACACAGAACGCACTAATTCGCTTCGCTGCATATCCATGCCCATGCCTATAAACATCCCTCTTGCATAGTCATTCCACAACGGGGCGCGTTCTCCAAGCAGATACGGGAAAAAGAACAGTCCGTTTGCCCCCGGTGCCGCCTCCAGAGCTATTTCATTCAGATATGCAAATACATCCTTATTATGGCTGTCTGCATAATCCCATTCTGAGACTCCCATTGTTTCAATAAACCATCTTAATGCAGATCCGCTGTTCAGGAGCGGTGCATCAAATATCCACGGCATGCCGTCAACCGGACATGGTCTTGTTACCACCGGGATATCCGGAGCGCTCTTTGTATCACTTCCTACAAATATCAGAGAAGTTGTCCCGGAAGATTCACCAGCATCTCCCAAACGCCCCATACCGGTTGCAAACATAGATGCCATTGCGTCTGAGCACCCGGCTAATACAGGGATTCCAGACGGCAGTCCCGTTTGTGCTGCTGCTTCCTTTGTTACCGTACCTATGATCTCATCGACTGCCTTCAGCGGCGGAAACATCTTATGCAGATCTGCACCAATGACGCTTCCAATCTCATCAGACCAGTCCATGGTGCTGACATCCATGCATTGTGTCCTGGAAGCCTGATCGATATCTGTTGTCATAACACCGGTCAGTTTATAGCTGATAAAAGAACTTGCCTGCATAAAATATGCTGTTTGAGCAAATAATTCCGGTTCGTTCTTTTTAAACCATAGTATTTTGTTCGGAAGAAATGACACTGCAGGCTGTCCGCCCACCATACTGATAAAGCGTTCACGTCCGATCTCATTTAAGATATACTCCAGCTCTGCACCAGACCGGCTGTCCTGATAGGTGATAGCTTCCCTGAGCGGATTGCCGCCTGCATCTACCGGCAGCAGGGTTACTGTGTGTGAACTGACACAGATACCTCTGATCCTGCTCACGGCCTCGGGACCTGCCTGCTCACATATCGTTTTTATAATATAGGCAGCATTCGACCACCATTCCACTGCATCCTGTTCCTGCATATTCGGCCCTGGATGTAAAAATCTGCTGGGAAGGCTTGCTTCTGCTGCAATACTTCCATCTTCTCCCAGAATCACTGCTTTTATATTAGTCGTACCGCAGTCCATTCCTAATAAATAATGTTCTATTTTTCCCATATTCCAGATTCCTTATGCTTTTAAACCGCCTGATCTGCTGCGATCAGCTCCTTCATCTTACGTACGCCTTCTTCCGGCATTGGTTCATAAGTACCAAGTATTTTAGCATAAAATGTTGTAACTGCCATTTCTTCTGTATATTCTGTAGCTGCCATTGCTGCCTTCATGCTCTTGCCGCAGCAGAACATTCCATGGTTTTTGATCAGAACTGCTGTGCCATCTTCTCCGAGTGCTTCTACTACCTTATCTGCAACCTCATCGCTTCCCGGCATTGTAAATGGAACGATTCTGACAGGAACAAATTCACACTGAGGAGGTGTAATCGGTTTTAATTGCGCATCATCTCCCATTGCCATAATGGTAGCGAACATCGCATGTGTATGTACAGTAGCCTTTACATCTGGTCTTGCACGCATAACTGCCATATGCATTGGCACTTCTGACGACGGCTTATACGGCCCGTCCAGCCATTTACCATTCAGATCAACAATCGCAATATCTTCTGCCTTCATTCCCTTATAAGGAATCCCGCTCGGTGTGATCGCTGCTACATCGTCTGTATCGTCTCTCATGGCAATATTTCCAGATGTACCTTTGATCAGCCCTTTGTCTACTGCGTCTAAAATTGCATCCAGTACCTGTTTTCTGATTTTTTCATACTTCATAGTTTTTCTCCTTTTCTTATACAGATATTTTGTTCGGCTTGTCTTTGAACTTTCTAAACTTATTATAAAAAATAGAACACTCTGTATCAAATCCATAATTGCCGTAAGTAAAAGGAAAATAATAATTTGATGCTGTATCTTTTTAACCGGCACTTTTACGCAGGCATCTGATGTATAGCCAAAAAGAACTAAGGAGGCAGAAAGAAAGAGCCCATGAGATCATCAGGCAAAAGGAAAACATTTCTCTGCCTGGCGTCCGGGAAACCTATAAGTTATCCGAACGCCGGGACGGAGAAACTTTTTCCTTTTTCTGTTCCGCCTGCAAACAGTAAGAACTTCTAAAT
>CAJTVR010000056.1 GCA_910580075.1 uncultured Eubacterium sp.
AACAGGCATATAACGGGAGGTGAGGTTTGTCGGTAAAATAATTATACTCACATTCCCCCCCGCACTGATTTTTCCCGGACTGGAAATCCGATTATACCAACGCCGGGTATTGAAAGACGGTGCAGACATAAGCCTTACCCGTTTGGAATACGGCGCACTCTGCTATCTTGCCGCCAGTCCGGGGAGGGTGTTCACAAAGGCGCAAATCTTTGAAGCTGTATGGAGCATGGGAAGCGAAAGATGCCAGTCAAATGTTGCTAACGTGATATACAGCTTGCGGAAAAAGATAGAGCCGGACAGTCAAAATCCCACCTGCATAAAAACAGTTTTAGGAATCGGATATAAGTTTGCTTTCGGGGAATGGAATCATATTGGCTATGACATGGGGAATATTTCATTTTGTATCAAGAGGGGCAGGGATTGAAATATGGAATGGAATTTCTGCGATGATATTTTCTGTTCTTAGTGGTGAAATTTACTTAAAATTAAATAGAAGATGGCTACATAGTTATCTTTTTATTGCTATGGGCTATTTGCTATAAATCGGAATATAAGGAGGCTTTATGGATAATACAGGTAGAAAAACACATGGAAAGAGCAAAAAAATAATAAGTCGGTTTTTAATCGGCATAGTTGTAGTTTTGCTTGTAATTGTTGCAGGAGCGATTGCCCTGTTTTGGAATGAATTGCGGACAATTTCTTCCATAACTAAAATTGATGATTATGGCGCATATCAAATGACCTATTATGGTGACTATGGTTTTGATGAGTTTCTGGAAGTTGGCGCACAGAGCGATGCAGACATTGAAAAATTTGTGGTAAGAAAATTACTAAAAGGTATTCCTATTGACCTTGGCGTAACAGGTGGCGGCTGTACTTGTTTTGTTGTAAAAAATGAACAAGACGAAATTTTGTATGGACGAAATTTTGATTATAGCTATTCACCAGCTTTACAGGTATTTACTGAACCGGAGGACGGGTATGCATCTGTTTCCACAGTAAATTTATCTTTTATTGGATATTCGAAGGGGAATTTGCCGGAAGGCTCTGTTTTTAACAAGTTTCTTACATTAGCAGCACCATACCTGCCTTGTGATGGTATAAATGAAAAAGGCGTTGCCATAGCATCCCTTTCGGTTCCCAACGCAGAAGCACCTTATGACAGTCATAAGATAACGCTGAATATTTCAACGGCAACACGTCTGGTGTTAGATAAGGCGGCAACGGTGGACGAAGCGGTTGAACTGCTCCAAAAATATAATATCTATTTTTCGTACGATATAGCAGCGCATTATATGATTGCAGATGCAAGTGGGAAGTCGGTGCTTGTTGAGTATTATGATAATGAACTTCAAATTGTGGAAACAGATACAAACTATCAGATTGCGTCAAACTTTATTGCCTATAACGGAGTAAATATTGGCGGTGGAGGAACGGAATTTAAAAGATATAACACAGTGGAAAAAGAGATACTGGACAAAAATGGTGTACTAAATGAGGATGATGCCGTTTCACTTCTTGCCGAGGTTGGTGTGCGGGATGGGGATATTGATAACCTGCAATGGTCTGCTGTCTATAATTTGACAACAGGAGAGGTTCATTTTTTTAGTCACAGGAATACGGATAATGTTATAATATCAAAACTGAAAATGAATCATAATTGACTGTTTTACATTAACATAAATTCACATTTATAGAATTGTAGACACATGAAAACTTAATATCTGTAGCCCATAACAAGCGGCACACCGAAACAGGAAATCACAAAAAGGTTTCCTGTTTTTTTACGCCCATTTTTGGCATTTTTAAAAATCGTCAGTATTATGTCGTGAAAAGAGGAAGTCGGCTTTTGAAATTGGCAAAATTCAGAGTTATCCGTGGACCAGAAGCGGGAGGACGTAAAGAGCCACCATTGCATTATCAGTTTTGACCCCCGTGACGCACCAGACAGCGGCTTGACTGTAGACCGGGCGCAAGCGTTGGGCGAGAAATTTTGCAAGACGCATACCGGCTTCCACTGTCGCTGTGGATAACTGCCCCATGGATGCCCGGATATGTCTTTGCCGCGTTTTCCAGTGTCCGCGCACATAATGGAGCTTTCATATTAGTATCCATCGCCAGTCCGGCCACGCTGGAATCGAAACAGTCAGACACAGCGGAAACATAAAGCTTTCCATTGCTGGCTTTGGTCTCTGTTATGTCTGTTACACACCTGGCCAGCGGCTCCTCTGACTTGAAGTCACGTTTTAACAGATCTTCTGATTTCCGGGCTTCCCGGTCCGCTTTCCTGATTACGTCTGGTTTGCGCCCGGGATGATGGCTGATGCAAATATCCTCCATGACACGGTAAATGGTACGTTCGCTGGGAATATTCATATTTTCAGTCTGTTTTAACATGAATGTCTGATACATGCGGATCCGGCCGCAGGTGTCATTACAATCATCTTCCTCCAGGATTTCCATCATGGCATCTGCCAGGGGCTGATACTTCCATGGGTGGTCTTTATTTGCAGGGTACTGGTAAAATCCCTGCCTGCTGACGTGAAGGATTCTACAGTAAAAGAAGATATGTTCCTTCACCTGCTGGCGGAGCGGTATTCTTTGGAACCCCAGTTCTTTAGCGGCTTTTGCCTATCCGATTTCCTTTGCCAGTTTCACTGCCTGTACTTTGTATTCATGGTCGTATTGCCTGTTTTCTGCCATTTTTGTTCACTCCTTATTCTCTTGATTATACCTCAAATCCTTGAGAATGGGCTGTCATAAAAGACGAGCCACAACCTCTGACAAGGGAAATATTCCTGCAAAGTACTGCAAAGAGGAACACAAGGCAGAGCATGGGGAAATATTCCGGCATTTTGCTTTTGCAGCAATCCATTTCTCCAAATACAAATATCTGGAACATGTTTTTGCAGGAAACTGCTGACGAAAATAAATCCTTGCAAACTGCCAGCCTGCATGCTATAATACATCTATGTTTAAGTGCATTTCTAACAAAAGGGATGCACTTTTTTGCAGAAATCATGTTGAAGATGACGGCTGTATTACAGGCATAGGCTGGATAGCCATCGTGTATTTTGTATACTTCCCAAGAGGCAGCCCGTGTTCAGGATGTAAAAAGAACCGTTCAGGCAGACGGAACTGTCTGAGAAGAATGGAGGAGAACGTTATGTCAAAGAATGCCATATGGATAACAGGTGCAGAAGGCAGGCTGGGTTCTGCACTTTTAGAACTTTTAAAGAAAGATACAAATAATAAAGTAGTAGGCACAGATATGGATGTGGACATTACAGATATGGATGCAGTTGAACAGTCCATGAAAGTATATCGTCCGAATATCGTAATTAACTGTGCAAGTATATCGGATGCAGATTACTGTGAACAGAATATTGTAAAAGCATTTAAAGTAAATGCGCTTGGTGTCAGAAATCTGGCAGCAGCATCCAGAAGCCTGAATGCAAAAATCATCCAGCTTTCTACCGACGATGTATTTAGCGGAAAAAATTCCGGCCAGATTACGGAATTTGATATACCGGACCCGCAGAGCGTATACGGCAAGTCTAAACTGGCCGGGGAAAATTATGTGAAAGAACTGAATCCCAAACATTTAATTGTACGCAGTTCGTGGGTGTACGGGGCTGCAAATGAAGGTGCCAAAGAAGACTATTTTACTTATGTGATCAATCATGCAAAAAGCGGAACTCCGTTTCAGGTGCCGCTAGACCGGATTGGCAGCCCTACGAGTGCTGATGTGCTTGCATCATTTATCTGCTGCCTGCTGGATAAAACAGAATATGGGATTTACCATGCTTCCTGTGAAGGAATGTGTTCCAGACATGAATTTGCTACGGCCATTCTGGCGCTGTCCGGATATGACACACAGCTGGCACAGGGATATTTTTCCGTAGAAAACAGAGGCAGAATTTCTATACTTTTGGAAAATCTAATGATGAAGATGACGGAAATTTACACAATGCCGCAGTGGTTTGACGAATTAAAGTCTTATGTGGACAAACATTTTCTGTAATTAATAAATGCATATGTACAGACAGATCTGTCTGAACTGTTATAAATAAATGGATGGGAGAAGAAACATGCAGGAAGATGGAAACAGATTAGAGAAAAAGAAAATGGGGCTTACAACTAAAATTTTTATCGGTCTGATCGGAGGCCTGATTTTAGGTGTAGTTTTAAATTTATGGATACCCCATTCTTATATCAGGGACGACATACTCGTAGACGGTATTTTTTATGTGGCCGGAAACGGTTTTATCCGGCTGATGAAAATGCTGGTTGTACCGCTTGTATTTTGTTCCCTTGTGTGCGGAAGTTCTGCAATTGGCGACACGAAATCGCTTGGAAAAGTCGGCGGAAAAACGATAGTGTTTTATTTGATGACTACGGCGCTTGCTGTAACGGTAGCTATTACAGTGGCTGCGGTTATAAAACCGGGTGTCGGGCTTGATATGTCTTCCATAGAGACAGGAGAAGCGGCAGTTGCTGAAAAAGTAACAGTTGCTGATACGATTTTAAACATTATACCGGAAAATCCAATCGGTGCATTAGCAGATGGAACGATGCTGCAGATTATTCTGTTTGCGCTGCTTATTGGCGTGCTGCTTGCGAAAATGGGTGAACGGACAGAACTGATTGCAAATATTTTTAACCAGTGTAATGAACTGATGATGGAAATGACGAACATAGTTATGAGTCTTGCTCCGCTGGGCGTATTCTGTATGATTGCAAAGACGTTTGCAAATCTGGGATTTGATGCATTTGTGCCGCTTTTAAAATATATGGGCAGCGTACTGCTCGGACTTTTGCTGCAGTGTCTGGGCGTATATATGATTCTGCTTGTTATTTTTACAAGGCTCAATCCGGTGCAGTTTATCCGCAAGTTTTTCCCGGTTATGGCGTTTGCATTTTCTACTTCGACGTCCAATGCAACGATTCCGATGAATATTGATACACTGGAAGAAAAAATAGGCGTGTCCAGAAAAATTTCATCTTTTACGATACCATTAGGGGCTACGATTAATATGGACGGTACTTCCATAATGCAGGGTGTTGCGGTAGTATTTGCAGCGCAGGCTTACGGCATGCAGCTCGGCGTGGCTGGCTATCTTACAGTAATTGCAACGGCTACGCTTGCATCCATAGGTACGGCCGGTATTCCTTCCGTGGGACTGGTAACGCTTTCCATGGTGTTTACGGCAGTCGGGATTCCGGTAGAGGCTATTATGCTGATTATGGGTGTTGACAGAATTCTGGATATGGTCCGTACAGCGGTTAATATTACCGGGGATGCCGTATGTACCACGATTGTAGCACATCAGAACGGGGATCTGGATAAGGATGTGTTTAACAGAATGGAGGCAGACAATGGGTAGAAATATGCTGTATACAAAGATACTGCATACAAAGACACCATATAGACGGATACTGTGTGTCATGTTCTGCTGTATCCTGTTCTTATGCGGCTGCGGCAGCACCGCAGAAGATTTGTCTGAACCAGACAAAATGGAAGAAACAGTGGAAATAAATGAAGGATTTATAGACGAAATCAAAGAACGCGGCTTTCTGATTGCAGGATGCAAAACAGATGTTCCCGGGCTGAGTTTTTATGACGGGGAAACGGATGCCTGGCTGGGACTGGAAACAGAGCTGGCCTATCAGACGGCAGCAAATATATTTGATACTACTATTGATGAAGCTAAGAAACGCAGTCTGGTAAAATTTGTGGCAGTGACGGTAGACGACCGTGAGGAAAAGCTGGAAAACGGGGAAGCAGACTGCCTGTTTGCGACGTATACGATTACAGATGAGAGAAAGCAGAAGTTCGCGTTTTCAAAAAGTTATTATACGGATTATATCGGCCTGATGGTAAAGACTTCGGGAGAAGATCCGAATGCACTCGGGAGCAGTGAGATTCGTTCCATTGCCGATCTGGACGGGAAAAAAATCGGAGTAGCAAAAAAAGCAACGACTCGGAAAGCATTTTTGAATTATATTGATACCATGAATTCGATACAGACGGCTCCGGTTTTCTTTGAATATAAAAGCTATGAAGCACTGTTTACGGCGCTGAAGGAAGATGCCATTGATGTAATGGCTGTGGATGTCAGTATTCTAAACGGATATGCAGACAGGACGATGAAAATATTAAATGACCGTTTCGGCGGGCAGCATTACGGGGCGGCAGTGCGGAAGGAAAACGCGGTTTTGCTGGAATATATAAATCAGACGTTAGAATAACAGCAGCGGCAGAGTATACAAAAGTTACTCTGCCGCTGTAGTTTCTGACACCTGCCACCGGACCAGTATCCTGTGTAGGATATGCCTGTTATATTTCTGCATGTATTTATGATTCATTCCTTATTTCTTTTTCTTTTCTTCATTCTTGATTAAACCATTATAAATGAACATACTGCAAACGGCTGTCACTGGTCCGATGGCCGTCATGTTTAACTCAATGCCCTGTATATTGCAGAATATGCTGACTATCATTAAAATAATCAGTACTGCTGCTGTTACAGCAGCTCCTTTAAAAAAATGTTTCATAATTTACATACTCTCCTTCCAAAACTAAGATCTATTTACTGTAGAACAGTATACCAGAGAAAACAGCTTTTTTTCATATCCGTCATAAAATGCCTTATTTTGTGAGTAAGTGCGTTTATTTTCTGCAAAATGCCTCATTCATTCATCATTTTCGCAAAGCAGCGCTTGATACAGAGAATCACATACAGTATAATCATGGAAGGAAACCTTGAAAGGAGAAATCTATTGAAATGCTGCTGTCTTTTTTTCAGCTTTCTCTTGCGATCCGGAATGTGTGGCCTCAGCGTATGAGCCTGAAAGCGTTTACTATGCTTTATATGATGCTTCTGCTTGCAGGCATGCCGGTAACGCTATTGAACTGTATACCATACGGCCTGTTTGGTATTCTGGTGGCGGTTTGTATTTTTGGGCTGGCTGTCAGCCGGGATACTGCGTCTCAGAATGTCTGTATGGGCATGATTGGAGCTGTGCTTGCAGTTGTCATAGATCAGCTGCTGTCGGCGCTTTTTCGGATTATTCTTCAGCCTTTATTAAACCGCCAGTATATATCTTTCGGCATCTGGGTGATTCGTATTGTGCTGTTTTATTATGTTACGCTGCTTTGCGGCAGGCTGCTGCGAAAATTATTACTGTCGGGCAAAGGAGCTCTGCGCCTTCAGCAGACGTGGTATCTGATTGACGCTGTACTGCTGCTTCTTATAACTATTTATCTGTTCGACAATCTGATTTCGGGACAGAATGATACCATAGGCAGAATCATATATAACAATGCCCTGCATCTTTGCGGGTATCTGCTTGTGATGCTTTTTGTGATTCTGGCCATGCGCCGTTCCTGGATGGAACAGGTCCAGGCAGAGGCAAAGCAGAAAGCACTGGAAGATTTGCAGGACTATACCCGCAATCTGGAAGCAATGTATAACGGGCTGCGGTCTTTTAAGCATGATTACGTTAACATTCTGCTTTCGATGTTTGGCTATATTGAAAACTGTGATATGGAAGAATTAAAGAGATTTTTTGAAAAAGAAATCTTCCCTACGAAGAATCTGATTGACCAGGGTGATTACAAGCTGAACCAGCTTAGTAACATCGGCATGCTGGAAATCAAAAGCCTGCTCTCTGCCAAAATGATTTATGCTCATGAATCGGGAATTGATGTCACGATAGACATTCCCGAGCAGGTGGACAGCTTTCCGATGGACACGGTAGATCTTGCCAGAATACTCGGAATCTTTTTAGACAATGCGATCGAAGCAGCGCTGGAAACAGAACGGCCGCAGGCAGGCTTAAATATTATTCGTAATCATACGGGTGTGTCCATTATTATAAGCAACTGTTTTCAGGATAACGGTCAGGTGCTGCACCAGTTAAAGCAGAAAGGCTTTAGTACAAAGAACGGACATCAGGGAATCGGGCTTTCCAATGCCCGGAAAATTATTAGCTTTTATGATAATGTGCTGCTGGAGACAACGATGCAATGCGGCTGTTTTATGCAGCATATGGAACTTGCTGCCAGAAAGGAGTGACATCATATGCTGGACATCTTTGTGTGTGAGGACCAGGCCGCACAGCGGCAGGCTATCGTGCAGATGATACAAAATACCATTCTCATAGAAGAACTGGATATGCAGCTTGTTTTAGACACAGAGGATCCTTATGTGCTGCTGGAAACGGTCAGTAACAGTCAGAACACAGGCATTTATTTTCTGGATATTGACCTGAACAGCACCATGAACGGAATGAAGCTGGCACAGCAGATCAGGCTGTCCGATCCCCGTGGCTTCATTATATTTATAACCGCACATTCCGAACTGAGTTTCATGACTTTTCAGTACCGGGTGGAGGCAATGGACTTTGTGCTGAAAGACAACCCTGGCGAAATGAAAGTGAAAATCAAAGAATGTCTGGTCAGTGCCCTGGAACGCTATACACTTCAGACCAGCAAAATACATAAAGTCTATACGATTGAAACCGGCGGACGGAAAATCAGCATTGATTATAATGATATTTTCTTTTTTGAAACTTCCAGCAATGTCCATAAAATCATTCTTCATGCGAAAGACCGTCAGATTGAATTTAACGGAACTATGAAAGAACTGGCAGGTGCATTAGACGATAACTTTGTACGCTGCCACCGGTCGTTTCTGGTTAATAAAAATAATATCAAAGAAGCAGATGCGAAAAAACGAATGATTTATTTTAATAATGGAGAGACCTGTCTGATGTCTACTCGCATGATGAAAGGGATCTGATAGGTAACTGTTATAATAAAATTATGTTTGAGCATGAATATAAATTAGGATGATGTGGAATAAAACTATTTACCGAAAAAACAGGAATGCAGCATAAAATTTTGATGGAGGCCGATAAAGTGAGAGATACAGCTATAGAGATGGCGAAAAGAATGCTGGTGGATAGTATATGGAAAAGCGCTAATCTGGAAGGGCTTGGAACTGCATTTCCCAAAACGGAAGCAATTCTTGCCAATGCTCCTACAACTACAAAAACAGAAGAAGTGTTATTCGTAATAAATATGAAGCGTGCATGGCAGTTTTTATTAGATAATCCTGAGTACAATAATTGTATAATGCTGCTGAGAGAGTTTGACAAGATTGTCGGAGAACTGCTGTTTCATTATGCTGGTGAAATAAGGACAATTCCTGTGCAGACTGGCGGTACATCATGGGAACCAGAGATGCCGCATACAGGAATTATTATGGAATCAATTAATGAAATAGAGCAGATTGAGGATGCAGAGTTAAGGGCTTTAAAATATTTTTGTTACATTGCAAGGACACAAATGTTTATTGATGGAAATAAACGTGTGGCACAGTTAATGGCTAATAAAGTGCTGATTGAACATAACATAGGTATTTTTCAAATCCCCATAGAAAAGCTGGAAGAGTTTAAAGGGAGTCTTATTGAATACTATGAAACAGGAAACGATACAAAAATCATTGGATTTATGAAAGAATACTGCATTAGGAGAATATCTGGCTGAAAGGCTTATGTTATATAGAATATACTTAGCGTAAACAGAACTGGAGCATATATGAAAATTCGCAGCAGCTGCTTATTTTAAGCAATTCTGCAGCTGCGCGGAATTTTCAAATACGTTCTGGTGTATGTCATATTTTGTGAGCCAGCCGCTCTTTTTTCAGCCAGTTCATGTCATCTTTCGTTGGATTTTCATAGGCTGCTGCTATTTTCAAACAGGCTGGTATATTTCCGCAGCAGTATCCGAAGCTGATCCTTAACATCCACTCACCTTCAGTAACAGAAAATTTTTTCTTTACGGAAGTGTCCTTTGTAATTTCATTCCCTGTTTTTTCAAAACAATATACGGTTTCACCGTCGGGCGAAATTATTTCAACGATAACCTGTTCATCCATAGGGAAAATATTTTTTTTTGGTTTCATAAGCAAATTAGAAAAACTGATTTCCAGGCTGATCTTATTTTGCTCATGCACATAAAAAGGCCAGTTTCCCTGTGTAACAAATGGTGCGTAATGTTTTTTCAGTGCAGTGTCTAAACGGAAAATATAACCCTGTTTAATATCTTTAAGCAGTTCTTTTTTTGTAAGATTATATTCATAACGGTCATAAATGTCAGAATCAGCAGCGGGATCGCTTTTTAATGGTACAATTTCATGAGCGGTTTTTGGTACATCTGTACTGTCAGTGACTGCATTTTTATTATAGCTGGAACTGTCAGAATCCTTTTGCTTGGCAGCCGGACTGCATCCGCTTAGTGATAATAAAATAGATAGTGATAAAAATACAATTGCTGCCCTTGTCTTTTTCGTCATAACGATACCTCCTTTGAAATCACCTGGCAGTTTTATATTACCATAAATAAGCACTTAATTCTATAAATAAATGTCTGCGTTTGTGTGCGTGTTTGAAAAATGTTTTGCGTAAACATGGTGTGCGGAGCACTCAGGGCTGATACAGCAGTATTTTAGTAAATGAGATGACTAAAAAACACTTGCAAAATACCCCTAAGGGGTATATAATACAAGAGAATCAGACAAAAACAGTTCTGGTATATGATATCTGGCAGTATGACACTTTCGGCTTCGTAACAGCGGAAAAGAGCAAGAATTCATATGAATATGAAAAATACTGCAGACGAATAATAAGAGTCAGAAGGAGAAAAATGCTATGCCGGAAATAGAAAGCACGTCAGAAACATCTTCCTGCTGTCAGAAAAAGACAAAAGAACGCGCCCCGCAGGAATACAGAGATCTCATTAACCGCTTAAGCCGGATCGAAGGCCAGGTGCGCGGGATTAAAGGAATGATAGAAAGGGATGCTTACTGCACCGATATATTAGTGCAGGCAGCCGCAGTCAATGCTGCCATGAACAGCTTTAATAAAGCGCTGCTGGCAAATCATATTAAAACATGTGTTACAAATGATATCCGCGAAGGAAAAGAGGAGACCGTGGATGAGCTGGTAGCAGTTTTGCAGAAGCTGATGAAGTGACAGTCTGTAAGGATGAAAGGAGGCATAAGAAATTGAATCAGTATACAGTTACCGGAATGAGCTGCGCGGCCTGCAGTGCGCGGGTGGAAAAAGCCGTTTCGAAAGTACCGGGAGTTACATCCTGTTCGGTCAGTCTTTTAACAAATTCCATGGGAGTGGAAGGTACGGCTGATGCAGGAGCAGTGATAAAAGCGGTGGAAGATGCCGGATACGGTGCTGCGCGCAAAGACGCGTCAGGCCTGTCCGGGGCGCAGAATGTGCAGCAGAATGAAGATGCGCTTGCAGACCATGATACGCCTGTGTTAAGGCAGCGTCTTTTTGCATCGCTTGGATTTCTGGCCGTTTTAATGTATATTTCTATGGGTCATATGATGTGGGGATGGCCGCTGCCGTCTTATTTAAGTGAAAATCATGTAGCAATGGGGTTGCTCCAGCTGCTTTTAACCGTTATAATAATGGTTGTGAATCAGAAGTTTTTTATCAGTGGATTTAAGAGCCTGTGGCACCGGGCACCGAATATGGATACGCTGGTTGCCCTTGGCTCTTCAGCTGCATTTGTATACAGCACGTATGCGCTGTTTGCTATGACAGATGCACAGATGCGTCTGGATACGGACCGCGTGATGGTTTATATGCATGAATTTTACTTTGAGTCTGCTGCTATGATTCTGACGCTGATAACGGTAGGGAAAATGCTGGAGGCGCGGTCCAAAGGAAAGACGACGGATGCGCTGAAAGGCCTGATGAAGCTGGCTCCGAAGTCGGCGGTTCTGATTCAGGACGGAGAGGAAGTATCCGTTCCGATTGCACAGGTGAAAAAAGGCGATATTTTTGTAGTGCGTCCCGGAGAACATATTCCTGTTGACGGGATTGTGCTGGAGGGCAGCAGTGCGGTAAATGAAGCGGCGCTGACAGGAGAGAGCATTCCGTCAGACAAAGCGCCGGGGGATCTTGTGTCGGCAGCTACAGTTAACCAGTCTGGATTTTTAAAATGCGAAGCATCCAGAGTAGGAGAGGATACCACACTGTCTCAGATTATCCGCATGGTCAGCGATGCAGCGGCTACCAAAGCTCCGATTGCGAAAATTGCAGACCGTGTATCCGGTGTTTTTGTTCCGGCAGTCATTGGGATTGCAGCTGTTACGATTTTAGTATGGCTTTTGGCAGGGCAGAGCGCTGGGTTTGCGCTGGCCAGGGGCATTTCGGTACTGGTAATCAGCTGCCCGTGTGCTTTAGGGCTGGCGACTCCGGTTGCTATTATGGTAGGCAATGGTGTTGGAGCCAGAAACGGCATTATGTTTAAAACAGCAGTTTCTCTCGAAGAGACTGGCAGAACGGAAATTGCAGTTCTGGATAAAACAGGTACGATTACCAACGGCACGCCAAAGGTGACCGATGTGATACCGGCAGATGGTATCTTAGAAGAAGAACTGCTGAATCTGGCTTATGCACTGGAACAAAAAAGCGAGCATCCGCTGGCGGGAGCCGTAACGGAGTATGCTGCTGAAAAAGGAATCAAAGCAGCGCAGGTTCAGGACTTTACCGCTCTGCCGGGAAACGGCCTGACAGCTTTATATGAGGGCAGAATGGCGGCCGGGGGCAGTTACAGATTTATCAGCAGCCGTTCAGACGTACCGCAGCAGCTTTTAAAAAAATCTGAGCAGCTGTCTGAAGAAGGAAAAACACCGCTGTTCTTTGCAAAAGAAGGACAGGTGACAGGTATCATTGCCGTGGCGGATATTATAAAGGAAGACAGCCCGGGAGCAGTAAAAGAGCTGCAGAATATGGGAATCCGTGTCGTCATGCTTACAGGAGACAACGAACGTACGGCGAAAGCCATTGGAGCGCAGGCCGGGGTAGACGAAGTGATTGCAGGAGTGCTGCCGGATGGAAAAGAAAGCGTGATACGTGCTTTAAAACAGCAGGGAAAAACAGCTATGGTCGGTGATGGCATGAATGATGCCCCGGCGCTTACAAGAGCAGATATCGGAATTGCCATTGGTGCCGGTACGGATATTGCGATTGATGCTGCCGATGTCGTATTAATGAAGAGCAGACTTAGCGACGTGCCCGCTGCAATCCGTTTAAGCCGTGCCACGCTGCGCAATATTCATGAAAACCTGTTCTGGGCATTTATTTACAATATTATCGGCATCCCTCTGGCAGCGGGTGTCTGGATTCCGCTGTTTCACTGGCAGCTGAATCCCATGTTTGGGGCGGCGGCGATGAGTCTTTCGAGCTTTTGTGTCGTTACAAACGCGCTGCGCCTGAATCTGGTAAAGATACATGATGCCAGCAGAGATCAAAAGATATCGCATAACAAAGAAAAGAAGAAAATGGAGGAAAAAATAATGGAAAAGACAATGAAGATCGAAGGAATGATGTGCGGACACTGTGAAGCAAGGGTGAAAAAATGCCTGGAAGCACTGCCGCAGGTAGATGAGGCAGCAGTGAGCCATGAAGCAGGCACAGCCGTTTTGAAGCTGAATGCAGAAATTTCAGACGATGAGCTGAAAAAAACAGTGGAAGAGCAGGATTATAAAGTAACGGGAATCCAGTAAGAAAATAAATCAGATAAAATTTGATTTAGAATAAAGGGGTGTATGAGATTTAAGGGAGGAATAACGCATGCATGACAGGATGACCAAAAAAGATATTGCGCGTATGGAAGAGGAAATCGAATACCGCAGGCTGGTAGTCCGCAGGGAGGCTCTGGAAGCTGTAAAAGAAGCGCGGGCACAGGGGGATTTGAGTGAAAATTTCGAATACCATGCAGCGAAAAAGGATAAAAACCTGAATGAAAGCAGAATCCGCTATCTGGAACGTATGATTAAGACAGCACAGATTATTGAATCGGACTCTAATGCGGATGAAGCGGGACTCGACAATACGGTAACAGTCTATTATGTGGATGACGACGAGACGGAGACATTTAAACTGGTGACGACAGTCCGGGGCAATTCATTAAAAGGAATGATCAGCATTGATTCGCCAATGGGCCAGGCGGTGCTGGGACATAAGAAAGGCGACCGGGTGTCCGTAAAAGTCAATGCGGATTACAGCTACGATGTCATTATAAAAAATATTGAAAATACCGTAGATGACGGGACAGACAGCCTGCGAAAATTTTAAAACCCAGAAGGGAGCATTTGAAATGAAAAAAGCAAGATACCTTTCGGCAGTACTTTTTTGTTTCCTCACCCTGCTTGCCGGATTTGGGCCGGGCAGACATTTACAGACGGATGCAGCCTCAAAATCACTGAATCTGGAACAAATCGAACAGAAATTTGCACAGGCAGTAAAAAAAGGAGACCGTACCGTCAGCTTTACAGCACCCGCAAACCTGACTACTGCGCAAATACAGAATGCGCTTTCCCAGGCAGCCAAAAGCCAGAACCGGCTTTTAGCAGGCAGTGTGCAGTTTCGCAAACAGACAAACAGCGCAAGCACAGACGCAAAATACACCATACAGCTTTCAGATGATGCGCTGATGAAAATTACACGTCTGAAATCTGAATCAGCCGCCAAAAAAGCAGCGGCTAAAGCGCTGAAAAACAGAAAGTATTCTACAAATTATTACAGTGATACTTCTTATTATCACATATTTGTAAAAATGCTTCAGCAGCATCCGGAATACAATTACAATACTGTGATATGGAGAAATACAAACGGCGCTTACGGATACCACCGAGGAGACGGCCTGTCAAAAAAGCAGCAGGAGTCAAAAATCAAAGCTGCGGACAAAGCGGCCGGCGATGCAGTTAAAAAATGTATCACATCTGGTATGTCAGACAAAGACAAAGCGAAGGCAATTCACGATTATATCATAAAAAAATGCAGTTATGACGATACAATCTCACTGGCTGAAAAGAAATACAACGATGCATTTACAGCATACGGCGCACTCGTAAACGGATCTGCAGTCTGCCAGGGATATGCCGCTGCATTTAACCTGATGGCACAAAAATGCGGCCTGCAGGCAATGACAGTCTGCGGTACTTCCAGAGGCGTTGCCCATGCATGGACGTACGTAAAAACCGGCAGCAAATACCGTTACATTGACTGTACCTGGGATGATACGGACGGGAAAAAGCCGGGTTACGAATTTTTTCATGTGACAGAAGAAAAGATGCGCCAGAACCATGTATGGAACGCAGCAGATTTCCCGGCAGAGGATGTCAAATATTCGAAGTATCTGGCGGGGCTGTAGGCGGGATGCAGCAGCTTTGCCATAGCCATGGGATACAGACTGCGGCGGATGTGTATGCAGATGTGTACTGTCTGTCTGGAGTATGAAAATATGTTTAGAAAAAAATTGCAGATAATAGTTACAGCCCGGTTAATAGACGGCACTCCGCTAGGAAGTGCCGTCTATTTAATTTTAGGGCGGCCCTGATTATTTTTTCGATGGCATTGCCGATTTTGTAAAATTATTTATATCCTTCAAAAACAGATTGAAAAAAAGCTCTGTTTGTAGTAAGCTTCAAATGATATTAAATTTGTACTTGAAAAATAGCACGCAATATATATCAATAGGAGCAAAACTATGTATAGGAATGACACATATGGCATGACGGATTACTTAGAAGTTGTTTATACGATCGAGTATCATTTGAAAAGATATGCGAGATCAGAAGATTCAACAGAAAGACATCAAATATTATGGCATGCGTGGAATCAGAACAAACACTGGCTTTCAAGACTGCTGGAATGGACGCTTCCTTCCTTTCCGGCTTATAGCGGTCACGATGCGTCCCATGCAGATACGGTTCTGCATAACATAGAACGGGTTTTAGGAAAAGAACGGATTCAGCAGTTATCTGCAACTGACTGTTTTATGCTGCTCCATGCTGCTTATATGCATGATATTGGGATGAGCATTACGGCAAGCGAACGAACAGATATGATGAAAGAAGGTTCTTTTGCAGATTTGGTCAGCTTTCTTAAGAAAGAGGGCGATTTTGATATGCAGAAAGCTGCGGAAAGTGTGCTTATGACAGAGTATACATCTTATGAAGGGCTTTCTTCCAGAGAACTTCCTCTAAAGATGAAGGAGCTGTTTCAGCAGAAGCTGGATGTATATTATGGATTGGGACAGATTATGTCGGAATATCAGAGAAGGCAGCATGCAGGTAAAGTCAAAGAACGGATGCAGAATTGGACGATGGAGGCGGATAAACTGGGGAACGGGTTTTCTGTGTCCGGGATTCCGCTGCGAATCTATTTGTGTATTGCAGAATGTGCATCAATACATACGGCGAATGGGATTGAACCTGTACTAGGACTTCCGCAGGAAGACAGCGGTTATGTTCTGGATATGATGCATCCAAGATTTATTGCTGTGATGCTGCAGCTGGGAGATGCTCTGGATATGGATAATGACAGATTCAATCCGTTTTCAATTCAATTTGCAGGGAGTTTTCCAAGAACGTCAAAAATTCATTTTGACAAACATAAGGCGATACGGCAGCTGAAAATAACACCTCAGAAAATACAGATTCAGGCAGACTGTAAATCCCAGGAAGTACTGCGTCTTGTCAGAATGGAGTGTGAGGGTATTGAAGAAATATTAAAAAATGCCAGCTATCATTGGGCAGATATTTCCCCGAAAGGGATGTCAGGCTGTCTGCCCACACTTGACCAGAGTATTATTCTGCTGGATAGACAGCAGGTACCGATTGAACTTGTAAAGGCACAGTTTAATATATCGCAGGTGCGAGCTTTTCGTCTCCTGGAAGGTGCAAATGTGTATGGAGGTAATTTTGTTTTTATACGGGAAGTTATCCAGAATGCTATTGATGCAAGCAAGCTCCAGTGCTGGGAAGATTATATTTACCGCAGTAAAATGAAAGAACGAAAAATTCTTCAGGATAACCTGGATGAAACAGTGGAGTATGGACTGAATGCCAGTGAGAAAGAAATTTTATCAGAAATTGATGTATGGGAATATCCGATAGAGCTGTATTTTCAAATTGGTGCGCAGATTAGGGATGAGAATGAAGAAATTAAATTTATATCAAAAGAAAAACTGACAAAAGAACAGGAAAAGGATGCCAGATATGGTGTACAGTTTTTAGTTCGGGATCACGGAACGGGCATTTCTAAAGAGGATTTAATTAAAATATCAAATGTGGGAAGCAGTTATGAGGAAAAAAAACATTTTATAGATAAAATGCCAGACTGGCTGAAGCCGACAGGACAGTTTGGAATCGGTCTGCAGTCTATATTTCTGATTGCAGACAGCATGACTGCAAGGACGTATACGCGGAGCGGGGAAAAATATGAGATTACATTTAATAAGGTGTCAAATGGAAGCGGGGGATATATCAATGTGAAGCCGCTGCTTTCAGATGACTATGTTACCTTTGGAACAACTTTTGAGATATTTTTGGATAATTCATATAAAATGCCGCATGCAGACTGCTGGGAAGCATGGAATACGGAAAGTGAAGATGCCGACAGATTTGTCAGTGCCTATGATATCGAACGTCCTCTGCGTCATTGTAAAGAAATGCTGACGCAGATGATTCTTTATATCGATGATATGCTGGGAGAAAATCTATTTCCTATTTATGCATGCATCAAAGGGACTGAATGCGGACAGAAACAGTATGAATTTATTAAAAAATCGGTCAGGAAACTGGTATTAGATGCAGATATCAGTAAACATGAAAAGGAATTAGATAAAGAGAAATATATCAGCTGGCTGTTTAAGGCCATTCGCGTATCTAAAATGCCCGTTGCTGAGAATATGGGACAGCAGTTTGAAGAAGAAAATGCTAAGAAACTGCTGATTGTGGATATTAAAGATGGAATAGGGGCATTGGACTGTAACAATGCCAAACTATATCTGTGGAACAGTAATCTGGGAGTATTCGCCAGGTTTGGCGGAGGAAGGATGCTTTCAGAAGATTCACGCATTTCCAGTCTGCAGAATGAGAAAAAGCAGGGACGCAAAAAGACAAGGATTTATTTAAAAGGTATATATGTGCAGAGCCTGAGTATGTATCATGACAGTGAATTGCTGGAACTGATTGATATTAAGGGAGGGACAGTAGGAAAAAAACATATTTCCATTAACCGGAATGTATTTACGAAAGAAGGCATTGAATATCTGGAACAGCAGGTGTATCCAGCTTTGATTTCTTCTGCAAAAGCTGCCCTTGTAGAGCTGAATGAGCGGGATGTCAGCCAGGGAGAAAAGCTGGGGAGTGAGTATATGTCCTTTGACAAAAAGATTATGGAATCAATAGCGAAAAAAACAGAGCAGTGTAAAAATAATGAAGAAGAGGGAAATTCTCTGTTAAATCGTGAACTGGAAGAGATGGTGCTGTCTGCGATTGGATTATCTTATTTTCACCGGATATTAGGAAGGGAAAAACATTTTTTTTGTGAAAAACGGGAAAAGAAAGAACGTATCTGTAAATGGGACGATCTTTTGAATCTGATTGTAAGATTTAGAAGAACGGGGATTCTTGAAGGCATGAAAGGCAGCCAGAAAGAGATTTTTGAAAAGCAGATGGATTTTGAAAAATACATTGATCATGGAATGCTGCATAAAATAAGGGTATATGAGTATTACGAACTGGAAAGGACAGGGATTGAAAGTGCAAAAATAATCATGGATTATGCATCATTGCTGCTGGAAAGAAGTAAGGTTGCTATAATATCTCTACGTCATAACAGATATGCAAAATGGTTTTATGTTCCATTACTTGTTTATGAAGAAGGTACGTATGAAACAGATAGCAGAGAGCGGGAAAATCCTTATGAAATATTTCAAAGAAAGTCACAGACAGCAGCGGAAGAGGAGGAACTGCTGGAAAAAATGGAGACCTGGGCAGATGGAATTTTGAGCAAGCTGGGAGATTTGGACAGAGTACAGGCACTTCATGAGGAATATGGTGTGGACTCTGATGTACAGTATATTTTGCAGTATATGTTAGGGAATATTTCGACAGTGGCACTTTATACAAATGACAGTGAAGACGGGGATATCAGAATAAATGTTCTTTCTGCTGAGGGCAGCGGAAGTATTTTTTATAATAAAAATATGAAACGTCTTATTTTGAAAAAGGCAGGGAAGCTCTACAAAAGGTCTCATGCCAAACGGTTTGTAACAACAACCTGGAGAAGTTATGAATGTATAACGCTGGACAAAATTCCAAGCAGTGTCTGTATTGTAAACGGAGCATATATTGCAAGGCAGCAGACAGAGTATATGCTGCTTCCGATTCTTGGAGATCATATTGGAAAATTAATAAATCTGACAAATCAGGATTTTTTTAAGGATATAAAAACACAAAAAGAAAATTGTGAAAAGTTAAAGAAGATATGTGATGATTTTCTGGAATTTTATGCTGAATTTGAAAATGCCATGAGCGGAAGTGTGGAAGATATGAATGAGGTGGCAAAGGAAATTAAAGAATATTTGAAACTGGATCATATCTGGGATGGAGGGCCGATGGATTATGAAACAGAGAAAAGCCTTGGAAAAAATTACTGGAGTGAGCTGACCCGGCATATAAAATCCAGAATTGCTGAGTTTGAAGAAAATGTACCGCCATTAGAAATACAGCTTGACAAATTAGTGGAAAAACCGGAGAAACCAGATAAATTGGAATTTCAAATGATGCTGGTAGAAGATTACTTTGAATATGTTGGAGTGAAGAGAGAACAGGAAAAATGCCTTGCACAGGACAAAAAAGAAAAGTATTGGAAATGGTTTTTGAATGCGGTCTATTTTATTCAGCGATATAGTAACATTGATCTGCGGGCTGCGATTTTAGAACACCCTCAAATGGAAACATTTAAGAAATCTTTGTGGGAAAGAGACAGCGGGGAAGATGATGATATCCAAAAGAATCTGATTAATTATGTGATGGAAAATACTCAGGAAAAATTGTCAGAAAAACAGATATTCAGATGTTATGAAAAGCTGATGGAAGATATGATAGAAAGTGTAATAGAAAATGATGCTGTGCAAAAGAATGCCTATGTTGAAATGCTGATATAGGGTTGAAAGGACTGAAAAGATGACTGAAAAAAATAGCGGAGAAATTGAAATGCTGAAAGCAGCAAATACAGGTCTGAAAGAAGTAATTGAAGAAAAAGTTCAGGAAAGTGTGGAACTCAGAGAGGAAAATATAAGACTAAGAAAAGAAAATGAAAACCTAAAGAGCAGGATTCAAGAGCTTGAAAATAGGATTGAGATTCAGAAAAATTCCAATAACAAGATTAGAGCTGAAAATAAAAGATTAAAGAGCAGAAATAAAAATTTTGTAAATACGGTAAAAGTGCAAAAAGCTGCCAGTATTGAATTGAGGAAGGAGATTCAAAGGCTGAAAAAAGAAATAATATTGTATATTGAAAAGAATGATGAACTAGAAAATAATTTTATGAAATTAAAAGAAGTAAATTCTCAGCTGCAGCATAGGTTTAATGGAATAGAATTAGAATATAATCCAAAGAAAGGAAATATTTATGGAAGTCTGCATCAGGAATTAAAGGAATTGGTAAAAACCGCACATGAGATACATAATATCTGCTTTGAAAAAATACGCAATTGCTACAGCAATAAAGAAATAACACTTCCAATTGATATAGAATCAGTAGCGAGAAAACTTGATGTAGATATAGAATATGATAATCTTAATTTTGCGGGTCAGAGAAGAATTGACCAGAATATTGCACAGTTATACTATGAGATATCGGGGGATACTGTGAAAAGAAAGATTATTGTGGACAATAGTACAAGAAGCAGGAAATCAGAATCATTGAGCAATCTTGAAAAGTATGCCGTTGCTTACGAGCTTGGGAAAATCATTATCGGTAATGAGGAGAATGTAAAACCAGAACGGGTTCGGAAAATGAATTTAGAATCAAGGCCATATTCACTGCCAAGGCTGTCTGCGCGGGTGGAAAATTTTGAATATGAGATGTGTGCAATATTTCTTCTGCTTCCTATAGAATTGTTTTTCAAAGAATTTCAGAATTATTTAAATGAGATAAAAGATCACCCGGTTTTAATGGATCTATGGATTGAGCACTTAAGTAAGAAAGCAGATATTCCGGGTTATCAGCTGATTAACGGTTATCAGTATATTAAATTCAGTGCTTACCAGTATTTTGAAATGCATTTATCCCAAAAGATTGACGGTACAGATTATAGAATGCTGTATAATGTATAAGAGCTGGAGAGTAGCTGATAAGCAATTCCGTCACGTACATATATAAAATGCTTATAAAAGGAGACAGGTTTTGTATGATTACTAAAAAAGAGATCGATGCGGTTCGGTTTTATCAGGGAGATATCAGAAAGCGATTATCAGATGGAGGATTTTCAGAAACAGAAAAAAATGAAGGTTTTTTCGGAATAGCAAGTGCTTACAAAACAATGAACTGTTTGATGTTTGGGGGAGTCAGCAATGAGAAAGAACGCATTCGGGAGAAAAATGCCAGATTAAATCCTCAGATTTTTATAGAGGCAGAGAAAACTGTCGAGGTATTTTGCGATATCTATCGTGCGATGTGCAAAAATGCGTCTGCTAAGAAAATATTATCAAAACAGTTTGTATACCGCACAGAACGAAAAATCTCTGTCAGGGAACTGCAAAAGGGACAGACAGTTTCTTTTACATCTGCTTCAAAAGAAAATAACCCAGAAAAATTTTTGCAGGAAAAATCAGGACTTACGCTGCTTGATATTGTGTTTCCATCGGAAGTTCCGCATCTGGATTTTGAGGAATTTTTAGGAGAGGATTATTTTTATAAAAATCAGAAAGAAATTTTGCTGCCCCCATTTCTGGAACTTGAAATGGAAGTACTTGATCTGACAGAAGCAGAAATGCAATACCGGGATACAGACGACAAGCCGCCCTGTGGAAAATATCTGGTATTTATAAATGGTGTACATTTTGATGATGTGAAAACAGATCTAGATGCTGAGCTTGTGTTTGCACCGCAACGGTGTCATCTGGCAGCAGATTTACTTACGAAGATGATGGAAGGGCAAAAGTTAAATGAAGAAGAGACTGCAGATTACTGTCTTTGGAAAAGAGATGTGCGGGATATTATAAAAAAAGAGTTTTATAAAATATACAGAAATTATTTTGAACAGGCTGTTGCAGAAGACGAAAAGCAGAAGATGACGGCCGGCGAAGGTGCGCAGGGGAGACTTATTGGAAAAGATTCTTTATTGGAAGATGTGCGAAAAATGCGTAATGAGTTTAATAAAAAAAGACAGGAATATAAAAAAAAGATTGAAAAATATTACTTTGTATTAATTGTGACAAATATCATTCCTCTAGCATGTATAGCACTTAGTTTTGCACAGACGATGGAGATGTTTATGAAAATTGCAGCAGTGATAACGAGTACGGTTTCCATTTTGCTTTCGCAGATATTACAGGCGGAGGTGTATGATATGAAACTGCAGCAAAGATCTAAAACATATCTAGAATTATGTGCACTGGTTCGGGAAATAGAATATGAAACCGTATGGGATAAGAAAAATGAGAATTCTTATATTTTAGAGTACAAAAAAATAATGAAAGAGGATACAATCATGAGTCTGAATAATATTGAACTGCAGATTCAGAATGCGCAGAAAATGTACCAGAACGAAATAAACGTGTAATATACTGCTGCTTTTTAGAAAATTAGTGGAGGTCCTGTTCCTTTATCTGGCTGCGGTAGAATAAATGCCTGACAGATACATAAAATTTAGCCAGTACCAGCCGGGCGGAGAAACTGTTTCCTTTTTCTGTGACTCCGCAGGACAGTTAGAAGGCGGAACAGAAAAAGGAAACAGTTTCTCCGCCCGGCGTTCGGGAAGTCTATACCTCCTCCCCGCATGAATAACTCACAAAAAACCGGGCATGCTGTATAATATGGAGGTATCTTATGAAACGTACGCTCAGCACGATTTTTATGATCTGTATCATTGCAGCAGCCGGATTCACGCTGCACAAAGTAACATTAAACCGCACCAGCCAGGGCTGCATTCAGCTCAATGATTTTTACCATCTGCCGGAAGATACGGTCGACCTTTTGTGTATCGGCAGCAGTCATGTATACTACAGCATACATACCTGCAGACTGTATGACCGTTACGGAATCGCAGGCTATCTGCTGGCATCTCCCGGACAGCCGGTATGGCTCAGCTATTATTTTCTTGAAGAGGCTCTGAAAACACAGTCGCCGCAGCTGTTAATTTTTGACGTCTGCACTCTGTACCGCAAAGAAAGCAGCGCAGGTTCCGCGTCGTGGCCGAGTCTGATCAGCATGAAGCCTTCCGTCGCAAAATGGAAGGCAATCCGCGCTGTAAACTGGCAGGAGAAGCAGTTAGACAGTGTGGGGGCTTTCTTTTCATTCCCTTACTACCATACACGCTACGCACAGCTGGACAGGCAGGACTATGAAAATACAAAAAAAGTCAGATATAACGGATATTTTCCAAGTTTTGACCGCATATCAGAAAGCGAATTAGCAGACTGGAAGCAGATTGACAGAAGTAATTTTCACAAATCAGAACCAGTCAGCGAGCAGACAGAGTTATATTTGCGTAAACTGATAGAACTGTGCCGTGAAAAGAATATTCCGCTGCTGCTTGTAAACGCTCCTTATTTAAATCAGACAGAAGAGAAACAGAAGGCATATAATTATATCAGCCAGATTGCAAAAGAATATGGTATTCCGTTTCTGGACTGCAGCTATATTGATGAAATACAGATCGATTATGCAAAAGATCTGCTGGAGCCTTCACATCTAAATTATTACGGGAGCATGAAATACACGGATTATCTGGCAGAATGGATCAGCAAATACTACACGCTTCCTGACAGGCGGGAAAACAGCCGCTATCAGATATGGGAAGAGATGAGCAGAAAATTCCGTCATGTGGAACTGTACGGCAGAGCGTTGAAACAGATTAATACACTGGAGGATTACAGAAAAGCTCTGCGCAGCCTGGATGAATGTGTCGTAGTACTTTATCAGAATCCAGGCGGAAAGTCGGCTGTATATGAAAATGGAAAACAGGTTTTTGCAGGTGCGCAGGGAACTGATTATTTCTGGCACACAGACCTTGGCTATTCGGATCTGGCTGTCCAGTGTGTATCCGGGAATCTGTCAGTGTCGATTGATAACGAAGCCTATTCTTATGTAAACCAGGGACTGAATATACTTGTTTATGATAAAGTCGCGAAACGCATCATTGACGGGGCTGGATTTGATGTGCAGACCGGGAAGGCGGTCAGGGAGAAAAATATGTAAGATGAAGCTCAGATTTTTGATTCCGTACAGCGTCTGGCAGAATCGTAACAGAAGCCAGCCTGCAGACTGCCTGATCAGATGTCTGGAAACCAGCAGGGGCAGGAGAAAGATAATATCTGCAGACTGCCCGATCAGATGTCTGGAAACCAGCAGGGGCAGGAGAAAGATAATACCAGCAGACTGCCTGATCAGACGTCTGGAGACCGGCAGCAGAATTATTTATAATACCTGCAGCCGCCTGCTGTCCGGCATCTGAGAAATCAAATCCGCCAGTCTGCCGCGTGTCCGGTATCTGAAAGGCCTGTCCGGACATCCGCTCTTTTCCACACTTTCGATTCTTCGCAATTCTCAAAAAAGGTTGAAAAAAACTATTCAGTGTGATAGACTCTTCACAATTTGATTTTCCACAAAAATGACGAAAAAAGGGGCTTCTCTTTTTTTTTGCCACCAAGAAAGGACAGAGATGATATGAAAGCTTTTCTAATACTTGAAGACGGACACGTATTTGAAGGAATAAGCATCGGATCGCAGCGGGAAACTGTCAGCGAGATTGTATTCAATACATCCATGACCGGATATCTGGAAGTGCTCACAGATCCGTCCTATGCCGGACAGGCAGTTGTCATGACGTATCCTTTAATAGGTAATTATGGAATCTGTTTTCATGATATGGAATCGGAAAGGCCGTGGCCGGATGGATTTATCGTCAGGGAGTTATCCCGCATGGCCAGTAATTTCCGCTGTGAGGGCACGATTCAGAATTTTCTGGAAAAACACGATATACCGGGAATTGCAGGAATCGATACCCGGGCCCTGACCAAACGGCTGCGGGAAAAGGGGACTATGAATGGAATGATTACAACAAAAGAGCCCTGCAGCATGGATGAAATTATCGCAAAGCTGAAAAGCTATTCAGTAGGAAACGCAGTGGACAGAGTAACCTGTAAGCAGAAAAAGGTATTAGATGGAGGGGGATTTCATGTGGCACTGCTGGATTTTGGTGCAAAAGACCATATCGCCGAATCCTTAACTAAACGCGGATGCAGGGTGACGGTTTATCCTGCCCGTACAAAAGCAGAAGAGATTCTTGCAGACGCACCGGACGGCATTATGCTTTCAAACGGACCCGGAGATCCGAAAAGCTGTACAGAGATTATCGCAGAATTGAAAAAACTGTATGAAACAGATATTCCGATATTTGCAATCTGCCTGGGACACCAGCTGCTGGCGCTGGCAAACGGGGCAGATACGTACAAAATGAAATACGGGCACCGCGGAGGCAATCATCCGGTGAAAGATTTAGAAACCGGAAAAGTATATATTTCTTCCCAGAATCACGGCTATGTGGTGGATACGGATCATCTGGATGAAAAAATTGCAGTGCCGGCATTTATCAATGTCAATGACGGCACGAATGAAGGGCTGAAGTATACAGGAAAGCAGATATTTACGGTGCAGTTTCACCCGGAAGCATGTCCGGGCCCGAGAGACAGTGCATTTTTATTTGACCGGTTTATTCAGATGATGGGAGGGGACAGATTATGCCAAAAAGACCAGATATAAAAAAAGTATTAGTCATTGGTTCCGGGCCGATTGTCATCGGACAGGCAGCAGAATTTGATTACGCAGGAACGCAGGCATGCCGTTCCTTAAAAGAAGAGGGACTGGAAGTGTGCCTGGTTAATTCCAATCCGGCCACAATTATGACAGATAAAAATATAGCAGACCAGGTTTATATAGAGCCGCTTACGACAGATGTTTTAAAACGTATTATTCAGATAGAAAAGCCGGACAGCCTTCTGCCGACGCTTGGCGGACAGGCCGGGCTGAATCTGGGAATCGAGCTGGCAGAGTCTGGATTTTTGGAAGAAAACGGCGTAAAACTGATAGGCACCACGGCTGAAACGATAAAAAAAGCAGAGGACAGGCTGGAATTTAAACAGACAATGGAAAAAATCGGGGAGCCAGTGGCACCGTCCCTCGTTGTAGAAGATGTGCAAAGCGGCATTGATTTTGTAAATACAATCGGCTATCCGGCAGTGCTTCGTCCGGCTTATACGCTGGGCGGCAGCGGAGGCGGAATTGCACATAATGAACAGGAACTGACAGATATTTTAAAGAACGGCCTCCGCCTTTCGAGAACCGGCCAGGTGCTGGTAGAACGCTGCATTGCTGGCTGGAAAGAAATAGAATATGAAGTGATGAGAGACGCAGAAGGCTGCTGCATTACGGTATGTAATATGGAAAATATAGATCCTGTAGGCGTGCATACAGGAGATTCGATTGTGACTGCACCATCCCAGACGCTGGGCGACCAGGAATACCAGATGCTGCGTACTTCTGCCCTGAATATTATTTCGGAGCTTGGGATTACTGGCGGATGCAATGTACAGTATGCATTAAAACCGGATTCTTTTGAATACTGTGTCATTGAGGTAAATCCAAGGGTGAGCCGCTCTTCCGCGCTGGCTTCCAAAGCTACCGGATATCCGATTGCAAGGGTAGCAGCAAAAATTGCAGTGGGTTACAGGCTTGATGAAATCAAAAATGCAATTACAAATAAGACATACGCCAGCTTTGAACCGATGATTGACTACTGTGTGGTCAAGCTGCCAAGACTGCCTTTTGATAAATTTATTACAGCAAAAAGGACACTGACGACACAGATGAAAGCGACGGGAGAAGTCATGAGCATCTGTAGTAATTTTGAAGGAGCACTGATGAAAGCGCTGAGGTCTTTAGAGCAGCATACGGACAGCCTGCTGTCATATGATTTTTCGGCTCTGTCAGAAAGGGAGCTTTTAGAGCGTTTAAAAACAGTGGATGACCAGCGGATTTTTGTAATCGCACAGGCGCTGCGCAGGGGTATTAATTATAAAGCGATTCATGAGATTACTATGATTGATGAGTGGTTTATTGACAAAATTGCGGTTCTTGTTGAAATGGAACAGCGCCTGGAACAGGAACCGCTGACACCGGAACTGCTAAAAGAAGCAAAGCGTATAGAGTTCCCGGACAATGTGATAGCGTCGCTGGCTAAAAAGACAGAGCGGGAAATCCGGGACATGCGGTATGAATACGGCATTACGGCAGCTTTTAAAATGGCAGATACATGTGCGGCTGAGTTTGAAGCCGCAACGCCGTATTATTATTCTATATATGACGGAGAGGACGAAGCGGTCAAAACACAGAGCCGCAAAAAGGTGCTCGTACTCGGCTCTGGGCCAATCAGAATCGGACAGGGTGTAGAATTCGACTACTGCAGTGTGCATGCCGCATGGGCTTTTTCGAAAGCAGGCTATGAAACAATTATTATTAACAATAACCCGGAAACTGTCAGCACGGATTTTGACATTGCAGACAAGCTGTATTTTGAACCGCTGACACCGGAAGATGTGGAAAATATCGTAAATATTGAAAAACCAGACGGAGCTGTCGTTCAGTTTGGAGGACAGACAGCGATCAAACTGACGCAGAGCCTGATGGAAATGGGAGTACCGATTCTGGGCACGGCCGCGCAGGACGTCGATGCGGCAGAAGACAGGGAACTGTTTGACCGCATTCTGCAAAAGACACAGATACCGCGGGCAGCAGGAGGCACAGTATTTACAGCCGGGGAGGCAAAAGAGGTAGCAGGCCGGCTGGGGTATCCGGTGCTTGTGCGCCCTTCTTATGTACTGGGCGGACAGGGGATGCAGATTGCATATTCTGATGAGGAAATCGAAGAATTTATGGCAGTCATCAACCGCTATTCCCAGGAACATCCGATTCTGGTAGATAAATACCTGATGGGCAGGGAGCTGGAGGTGGATGCGGTCTGTGACGGGACAGATATCCTGATTCCGGGCATTATGGAGCATATTGAGCGTACCGGCGTACATTCCGGAGATTCTATTTCCGTATACCCGGCCCCGACCATTAGCGATACCGTCCGGGATAAAATTGCAGAATATTCCAGAAGGCTTGCACAGGCGCTGCATGTAAAAGGTCTGATTAACATACAGTTTATTGCAGTGGGAGAAGATGTATATGTCATTGAAGTCAATCCGCGTTCTTCAAGAACTGTGCCTTACATCAGCAAAGTAACCGGCATTCCAATTGTGGATCTGGCGGTGCAGGTCATGACCGGAAACAAAATCAGGCAGCTTGGCTATGAGCCGGGACTGCAGCCGGCAGCGGATTATTTTGCTGTTAAAATGCCGGTCTTTTCTTCAGAAAAAATCCGCGGCGCAGAAATCAGCCTCGGGCCGGAAATGAAATCCACAGGAGAATGCCTGGGTATTGCAAAAACCTTTGATGAAGCATTATACAAAGCATTTCTTGGCGCAGGCGTAGTGCTTCCAAAGCATAAACAGGTCATTATTACAGTGAAGGACGCAGACAAGCCGGAAGCGGCAGAAATAGGAAAACGTTTTGAAGCACTTGGTTATAAAATCTATGCGACAAGAAGCACAGCAAAATTTTTAAATCAGCATGGTGTGAATGCTTTGCAGGTCAAAAATATTCATCAGGAACCTCCTACGATTATGGACCTGCTTCTCGGGCATAAAATTGACCTTGTGATTGACACACCGACCCAGGGCCGGGATAAAAGCCGGGACGGGTTTTTAATCCGGCGCGTGGCAATTGAAACAGGTGTAAACTGCATTACAGCAATGGATACCGCAAGGGCGCTTGTGCAGAGTCTTGAGACGGCGCATAAGGAAATGACAATGGTGGATATTGCAAAAATCTGAACCGGAAGGTATAGATTATCCGGACGCTGGGAAGAGACACTTTTTCCTTTTTCTGTTCCGCCTGCGAACAGTTAGAACTTCTAAATTTTCTGCTTTAAGGCTGTGGCAGCGGACGGACCGGTGTCTGATGCCCTGGCGTTACGGCATGCTTTATGCTCCGGCACTGGCAGACACCTTTTGGGGCTTCCAGGTTTCTGCATGCGGCAGGCAGTGTGCCCCAAATCCTGGGTATCAGGCAGAAAATTAAGAATTTCT
>CAJTVR010000057.1 GCA_910580075.1 uncultured Eubacterium sp.
GATGTATAATCAAAGAGAATCAAGGAGGCAGCTGCAATGGCAAAAAAACAACGAACGTACGACATGGAATATAAAATCCAAGCCGTAAAATCAGCAAAAGAACCTGGCGGTGCAAAAGCAGCAGCCGGGTCAGGTATCCCTGAAAACACTATGTATGCGTGGACAAAGGCAGCCGGAGAGGGAAGGCTGGATGCCGGTCCCGGCTCACATACTCCGGAAACTGCCATGAACCTTGCAGAAGAACCGGCTCTCCTGCGCAGACAGGCCAGGGAGAAGGAAAAGGAAATCCGCCGCCTGAAAGAGGAAAACGAATTCCCCGGAGAGGCAGGCGCTTTTTTCGCCGCCAGCCGCCGGAAGTCTGCAAAAGGCAGGGAATGATGTTCCCTGCCATAAAAACCGGGGGACGGCGCTATCAGGGGAAAGATTTCCTTCTGCTGCCGGATGCTGAAAGTAACCCGGCAGGGATTTTATAAATATCCGGCAGGAAAAGACCGTCCGTGGAAATGCCAGCAGTCAGCCGATGCCATGAGGAAAGTCGTGTCTGAGGATGAATACAGCGATACTTACGGACGGATCCGTATGTATCAGGCGCTTCTTTTAAAACAGCCGGAAGGTGTCCGCATTCCCGGCGGACGCACTGTCTGCCGCATCATGGAAGAGACCGGGCTGAGTCATCGCCCGGAACGCAGACCAAACGGGCTCACCAAAGCAGACCGTGGGGCGCGTAAATCTGATGACCTGCTGAAAAAGGATTTCAAATCCATGGAACCACTCAAAAAATGTGTCACGGATATAACCGGGATCAAGGCAAAAAACGGGAGACTCTGTGTATCCGCCATATCTGACTGTTTCGATGCCGCAGTTCTGGGCATGGCAATGGATACAAACATGAAAGCCATACTGTGCGAGCGTACGCCTGCTAATGCAGTCCGGTCTTATCCGGCACTCAGGGGAGCCGTCATCCACTCCGGCCGGGGAACCCGGTACACCAGTAAGACCTGCCGCAGGGCAGCCGCAAAATACGGCGTCATCCAGAGCATGAACAGCGCCGGAGGACGCTGCCATGACAATGCCCGGTGCGGGAGCATGCGGGCACGGATGAAGGAAGAACTCATCTATGTGATTTTGTCAAGATTAGCTGACACATTTTGCACAAGGATTTTGCAGCCTATGCTGCCTCTTTCAGGGAATTATAGTATTGATGCCGTTTGACCATCGGAGGGAGTCCGCCATTGGCAGAACATATCCTCCGGTTATTCCAGCAGCTGATAAAATACCTCCAGATCACGGTCCTGAGTTCATCTGTGGTCATTTTTTCAGTGTCATAACGGTCATACAGCAGTTCAGATTTCATTCTGGCCCGCATGCTTTCACAGCGGGCATTATCGTGGCATCTGCCGCCTGCACTGTTCATGCTTTGGCGGATACCATACTGCCGGATGGCATCCCGATAAAGCTGGCTGGTGTACCGGCTCCCTCTGTCACTATGGATAATGGCTCCACGTATAAAGGACAAAAAGGACGTACTGCAATCCACATTTATTGTGAAACACAATACGCCCGCTAAAATGTATGTACCGCTGTCTTCTTCCAATACAAATTGCATATATGAAAATCCAGCACCGACTTACCCATAAGTATCATTTCGATATCAAAAAAACGCCGTCCGCACTATGGGTTGTATCCCATCGTTTCCATTAACGTCTACCTCTTAAAAGAGATTTCTTTTTTTATGCTGTTTTTCCTACCAGATAATGACGGATAGACTGTAATACACTGTCCGTACCCAGTCCATGCACCTGGCAGGCTTCTTCCAATGACTCATGGATTGAGGACGGGCAGCCGACACAATGCATCCCGGATTCCACTAAGACATTGGCAATGCCCATGTCATAATCCGACATCTGTCCCATTGTTGTTGCTTTTGTAATTTCCACCATTTCCACCTCCCTATCGTTCTTCCACTGTTTCACTTAACGGACGGAAACTACTATGCCATTCCTCATAAGGAACCGAATCCGCAGACGGATATCCTAAAGGCAATAAGCAAATCGGTTTTATGTGGCTTGGCAGTTCAAATACTTCTGCCACCTGCCTGGAATCAAAGCCCCTTACCCATACGGAACCAATCCCCAGCTCCCATGCCTCCATCATCATATGTGTGCATACAATGCTGGCATCCATCTCGCCCGTGTCATATCCGCGTTCTGCTGCGCTTCTCCAAACTTTTCTCTTGTCTGCACATACCAGCAATACCACCGGTGCATCATAGGCAAACTGCTTAAGGGAACGGATTTTTTGAATTGCCCCTTTGCTTTTTAATACATAGATTTTCTGCGGCTAGAAATTGACCGCTGTCGGTGCGAGCTGCCCGGCTTTCAAAATCTTTTCCATCTTTTCCGTTTCAATCGGACGATCTGAATACGAACGAACCGAATATCTTGCAGCCGCCAGTTCTAAAAACCCCATGTTCCGCCCCTCCCTACTTCGCCGGACGCACCTGGGAATATCCATTCCATGCAAACAGCGCTTCCTCCGCTTCATTGTCATAGACCTGCTCTACATCACAAATATAGAGGTAATGGTCGCCAACCTCGTGATATTCTTTCATACTACATACAATTGCCACACGGCTATGGACAGGGATCTTAATGTCACTGCTCTCTACTTCTGTAAGCTCAATTCCAAACTTGGCGACTTTATCCGTATCACGGCCTGTAGTGCTGCCGCAGCCCATCACTGCTTCGGCCATTTCTGCACCAGGGATTGTAAGAATGACTTTTCTATTGTTCCGTACCATTTCCCCGCTGTAAGAAGTCTTTGCCATCGCATAGGCAATCATGTTTGGATTGAAAGAAAGAAATCATTCCATGCTTTGCAAATCCCTGTGCCAAAATAAACTGGTTTAATCCACACCCAAGAAGCGATGCAAAAGTCCCATAAACATATATTGTAAAATAAGTTTCTGCATAGGGATACATATCTCTACTGCTGCCCAACAGGTATAAAATTTTTTCACGGTTCAGCAAGAGCAGAGGTGTTACTACCGCCGATATGGTCAGGAGCATAAAAAAGGCATTTCCAATAATATCCTGCGCCCTACGTTCCTCTTTCTGCCCAAGGCTGATGCTCATATAAGAAGCCCCGCCAATCCCTACCATAAAAGCAAACGCTGTCAGTGCTGTCAATGCAGGCGCGCAGACACCGATGCTGGCAAGAGAAAGACTTCCTGTTTCTGGTATCTTACCAATAAAAATGCGGTCTACAATGTTATATAAAATATTAAAAAGCTGGGCCGAACATCGCAGGAATCCCTAAATGGATGACCACTACAGCATGATAAAAACCAAATACCGGCATATGATTCCGTTTCCATCCTGTACTTTCAGTCGGAGCTGCGCCTTGTTACCGATCTGCAAAGCTGCATCAAAGCACAGCAGAACCAGGCTTACGCACAGAAAGTAAAAATTGCAAACTTAAAGCGCATGGCTGAAACACTCATTTATATCGAGGAGCACGGCTATGACACAAGGGAAATTCTGGAAAACAGGCTTGCAGAAGCAAAAGCGGAAACGGGATTGTCAAGGAAATCGTTAAAAAAGACAGAAGAACGGTTAAAGGAAGTGAATGAACAGATCCATTACACCGGCCAGTACCTTGCAAACAAAGCCGTTTACGGGCAGTTTTTAAAAGCAAAGAACAAAGGGAAATTCCGCCAGGAGCATGCGGCGCAGATCACACTTTACGAAACTGCCGCGCGGTTCCTGAAAGAAAAAGCGGCCAGTGACACAGACAGCCCGGTTCCCGGAAAGCTGCCGTCGCTGAAACTTCTGAAAGAAGAAAAAGCAGCGCTTATCCAGAAAAAAGAATCTGAACAGGCGGCATACCAGCGTAACCGCGACCGCCAGAAAGAACTGGGCACTGTCTGCTCAAACGTCAGTGCCATCCTTGGAAAACAAGAGCCACAGGTACAGGCAGAAAAGCGGAAACAGATGGAACATGCAGAATCCAGATAACAGAAAACGGCTGTACCGGAACCAGACATTTCTCTCCTTTTTATACTGCGAAGAAAACATAAAGCCTGAACCTGCTATTTTTTCTGCCTGTTGCAGTTATACTATTTATGTGGTATGATTTTCAAAAAAGAAAGAAGGATAATAAAATGACAGGAAAAAGTTTTCGTGGAAAAGACCACTGTTACGTATGCGGAAATGAACTGCACTGTCCGGTTGATCCTGATTCAGCGGGGGATGCTGCAGAATCTCCCGATGGCACAGATATTCCAGCTGATATGACCGCCACAGGGAAAGAAGAAGACGGCTCCATCCGGTTTGAAGTTGTCTGCACCTGCCCGGACTGCCGCACCAGAAATAAATATTTTATCAGCGCAAAGATGATCTGACTGCAAGGAACAGAAGGGAATACACCTGCACCCGCAGATGTATTCCCTTCTATGCATCCTTACCGGTTAAGCAGCCATCTTACTGGCCCTGTCTGTAATTTATCCTTTCAGCCCGCGTGACTGCCTGTCCATATCTTCAATAACAATATCATAGATCTCGCCCAGGGAAGCACAATATTCCAGCACTTTCCATGGCTCATTTGTATGAAAATGTATTTTTACCAGTTCTTCACCGCCAACTGCCAGCAGACAGTCCCCTTGAAAATTATTTGAAAAATATTCGTTTATCACATCTTCATCAAGATTTTCACCCTCAATTAATAACTGCGTATCATACCGAAACTCTAACACTGTCTCTGCCTCCTGCTAAATATGGTTTTCTTTATTCTTTCTTGCAAACATAAAATGGCCCGTTATGTGCTGCCTTACCCGCATATCATCTCCATATACTGCCGGACTTTCTCGTCAAATGGCAGCTCCGGATCAATGCCGGCCTCCCACCATGTCGTGCCATAAGGTGCCCCGCCGTCTGTATATCCTGCAATAAAGGCAAAGGTATCATCACAGTCATCATACATCAATGCCATTTTTTCCTGTTCTTTCCGCTGCTTTTCCATGCGTTTCTGGCGCAGCCGCTCCTCCCCGCTGCGCTTCACAGCATCCAGATATTCCTGTGTAAATTCCACGCCGATCTCCTGCAGGTCTTTTAAGGCGCAGACGGTATCCACATGGAAACGCTCCTTATAATGCTTCACGATCTTTTTCGGGGTCCCCTTATATGTAACAATCCACTGCCTCGCTTTCCGCAGCCGCTGTTCCCTGCGCTGCACTTTATTCAGTTTCTTTTTAGCCAAAATAACACCTTCTTTCCAAAATATACGGCATCCGTTTTCTTTTCATGCCGCCCTGCTGTTCTGAATTGCCAATGCGCCCGGTGTACTTTAGACGTTTACACACAGCTGTCCCTCACACCGGAAAGCCTTTCTTTCAGCAGGGTGTTCCTTTTTGTTACGGTCACATTTCCAACCGCATAGGCAAGGGCCTTCCTGTCTCCCACCATAACCAGTAATTTTTTTGCCCTTGTAATGCCCGTATAAATTAGGTTCCTCTGCAGCATCCCAAAATGGCTCATCAGCACAGGCATGACCACAGCCGGATATTCCGAGCCCTGTGATTTGTGTATGGTCGTGGCGTAGGCATGCAGCAGCTCGTCCAGTTCTGTCACGTCATACTTCACCAGCCTGCCGTCAAAGTTTACGGCCAGCTCCCTGTCCTGGATACTGACAGACTGGATCATGCCGATGTCGCCGTTAAACACTTCCTTGTCATAATTATTTTTTATCTGCATGACTTTATCGCCGCAGCGGAAAACATAACCGCTTCTGCGCAGCCCGTCTCCAGACGGGTTCAGCGCTTCCTGCAGGGCAAGGTTCAGCCCTGCTGCACCTGCAGGCCCCCGCTGCATGGGCGTTAATACCTGGATGGTTTCCGGTTTTATATGATAATATCCGGGCAGCTTATCCTTTACCAGTCCCACGATCTTAGCTGCCGCTGCATCCGCGCTTTCGCACTCCATAAAGAAAAAGTCCGCTGTTTTTCCATTGGAAATATCCGGCATCTTCCCCTCATTGACACGGTGGGCGTTCATGATGATGCGGCTTGTCTGCGCCTGCCGGAAAATCCGCGTCAGACGCACTACCGGAAACACACCGGAAGCGATGATGTCACGCAGCACATTCCCGGCCCCGACTGCGGGAAGCTGGTCGGTATCGCCTACAAGAAGCAGGCGCATGGATTCCGGCACCGCCCTTAAAAGCGCGTTCATCAGGATAATATCTATCATAGAGCATTCATCCACTACAAGCACGTCACCCTCCAGCGGGTTCTTTTCATTTTTCTGGTATCCCTCCGGCGGCCTGCAGCCAAGCAGCCTGTGTATGGTTTCCGCTTTCATCCCTGCTGTTTCCGACAGCCGTTTTGCAGCCCTCCCGGTCGGCGCTGCAAGCAGCACTTTCAGGCCGTATGCACGGAATGCGGCGATGATCCCCTGTGTTGTGGTTGTCTTTCCCGTACCCGGCCCGCCTGTTAAAACCATTACTTTTGCGGATGCTGCCAGACGGATGGCCCCGGCCTGTGCTTCATCGTATTCCATATGCACGATCTGCTGGATCCTCCCGATGTCCACGGACAGCTCCCGGTTGCCCGTTTTTTCCCTGGCCTGCATAAGCTGCACCCACAGGCGGTCCGCTGCCGGGGCTTCTGCCAGCTTCCGCAGTTTATTTGCCACACCGATCTCTGCGTAATAAAACGGCGGCAGATACACGGCCCTTTCTTCCGGCATTTCCTCACAGGCAAGGTCTTTTTCTTTCAGCATCTGGTCCATTGTCATCACGATGTATTCCGGCCCTGATTCCAGAAGGCCCGCGGCCTTTTCCAGAAGCTGCCCCTGCCCGGCATAGACGTGGCCGTCATCCGCAAGCTCACTGAGCGTATACATAAGGCCGCTTCTAAGACGCACATAGGATTCTTTCCCAAATCCGAGCTTCTGTGCAATGCCATCTGCTGTCCTGAAGCCTATGCCCCATATGTCGTCTGCAAGGCGGTATGGATTCTCCCTCACTTTTTCAATGCTTTCAATGCTTTCACTGCCGTACTGTTTATAAATCTTTGCCGCAAATGCCGTACTGACATCATGCTCCTGCAAAAAGAGCATGATGTTTTTGACCTCTTTCTGCCGCTGCCAGCTTTCCGCAATCTGGCGGATGCGCTTCTTTCCAATCCCCTCTACCTGGACCAGAAGCTGTATGTCATCTTCAATGACCGTAAATGTGTCCACTCCGAAACGCTGTACAATCCTTTTTGCAAATTTTGGCCCGACGCCTTTGACCAGGCCGCTCCCAAGATACTTCTCCATCCCGTAAACCGTTGCCGGAAGCGTTTCCTCCCATTTTTCAGCCAGGAACTGCCTGCCATATTTGCCATCCACCTTCCAGTTTCCTTCCGCTATGATCACGGAGCCAACGTTCGCATCCAGAAGGTTCCCGACAACCGGGACAAGGCCGTCATAACCTTTGATATGCACTTTCAGTACGGAATACCCGTTTTCCGGGTTCTGGTATGTAATCCGTTCCACCACACAGCGTATTTTCGTCATGATGCAGGCCCTCCGTTTATCCGGGCAGATACCTTTTTTACTTTCCTTTCACTATGAAATGCACTGCCGTCAGATTTTATTGCTCAGACTATTATATTCTGTTATGCCTTTCCATGCAAGCATCCTTATACCGCGCATCATAATGATCTGCCATGACGTTGTGAGACATATACTCGACGCCGCCATGTTTTTCAAATCTTTGAGGCGTCGAGTATAACAGGACAGCCGGATACCGCGATGAAATTTAGGAACTGCAAAGAAATAATCTGATAAAGTTACGCTGGATTCTTCTTCGGGAGCGCCAGACAAAAATCAGGCGCTTGCCCCGTTTCTCTGGGCTGCTAAGCGCCTGCGGCGCTTGTTCAGCAGCAACCGAAACAAAGTGCAGAAAACCCTGGCGGGCTATGTAACTGATTTTTGCCTGGAGCAAGTTTGTCAGATTATTTCTTTACAGTTCCTTAGCCGCCTGTCTGGAAAAAGACAGCACAAAAACAGCCCGGAACCGGTAAGTTTCATGCCTGTCCCCAGCCGTTTTTGTAATATGCCGCATATTCTTCATTTACCCTGGACAGACAGCCTTCCTGCCGTTCATCTGGTAAATATCATGGTTTTGTATCTGCTGCAGGGCAGACGAAACCGTATAAGACTGCCCATGCCTGTGGTAATAAGGCGTGTCCCGGGTATGTTTGTGGCAAATAGTGACTGGATACCGCTGGCTGGCGCGGTTTTTTGGGATGATCCAGAAGTGTCCTGTGTTCCTGGACTGGATTTCATAGAAATTGTCTGTCTGGCGGATAAGCCTGAAATACGGGGCAGAGAGAAGCCGCTGTTCCTTTCTGCTGAACATTACGGCATCCCGCTTTCTGCCGGACGGAAACTGCCGGCTGTCCTATGCAGCATGAAACCATCTGTGAACCTTTCCTGCAGCCTGCCCCTGCTGCAGATTATGGAATCTGCCATGCATCCCCTGTTCCATCCCGTTTTCCTGTCCGATTCCGGGCTGTCCGGCTGATGGGTTTCCGGCTCTCCCGGCTCCCCGGCATGCTCTGGCTGGTCTGTTTCCTCATTTTTATCCATGTTCAGAAGGGAATTTAACTCAGCCAGACGGGCCGATTTCTCAGCAAGCTCCTGCTCCTTTTCAAAAGGTTTCGCCACTTCCAGCTTCGCTGTTTCAAGCTGCTGCCGCACATTCTCCAGATCCCTCTGCAGCCCGTCCAGTTCTTTCGGCATGGCTTCCAGCACGTTATCCATGCGCTGGATAATGCCAAACGGGTCGGAACCTGCCTCCAGGCTGTGGCTTATGCACCCTTCCATCTGGAGCAGTCATTTTGTGGAAAAAACTGCTGTGCCACTTTTATCTGAAACCCCAGGTACTCCCCGACAGCAGCCGCTTCATAACTTCCGGCCTGCCGGCACATCTCTATCAGGGCGGCACCGGCTTCTTTTGAAAGACAGCTTCTGTGCCGCCGGTCGAAAAACGCAGAATGAAAAAACGATACACGCTGATTTGCTTCTGACAGAGATTGCGCGACTGGCTACTGTAATTGTTGCGGACAAAATACATAAACATCAATATATCCGAAGCTTATGGCAAAATCCGAAGCGCACAGGGTGTACATCGAAATTTTTGACATGTGTTCACGGTTATATAGACAAGTAAAATGACCATTTATTTACGGTATACCAACTCGGCTACTGTTACAAGATGCAAACAGACATTATATCATATTTTTCCTCATCAAAAATACGCGGAATAGAAGTACCTTCGATGCAAAACGCGGCAACTCGATCCACAAGAGTTTCTTTATCTTTAAATGGACAAATCTTCTCAATAATCCTGTTATCTGTATCACAACAGAAATTCCAATATCCTCTGCTATTAGTAATAGAATATTGTTTATTATTATAAGAAAACTCTATTTCTCGTCCACACCTAAGGCTATCAGTTATAACTTGAAAAGTAATTTTATCCAATTATAATATACCTCCTAATATGCGTCGCCTCGTTCCCCATTATTCCAATCATGCCTATGTGGGAATTTATGTCCTGTACCGCCATGACGATAATCTATATCCATATCGGCCTTGCCATCTTTATCATAATACCTTCTTTGTTTTACACCTTGATTATCTTTAAGGTCTTTTGATGAATTAGGTCTCTCTGTTTTAGGAAGAGATGAGCCTTCCGATGTAGTTTGCGTGGAATGGTCATTTGTAGGTTTCCCATTTTCCTTTGCCTTTTCATACGCTTGCTGTATTGCTCGTTGTGCAAACCAATCGACCACTGCATTGTATATCCATGAACCAACTTCAACAACTACTCCAGCAACAATAACTGCACCAGCCGTTGTTACAATAACCTGACCAATTCCTGGTATCCACCAAGTTCCAGCAATTAAACCGGCAGCTAAACGGTTTTGCAAGACCTTAATCTCTTGTGCCGTATCCAAAAGCTGAATAAATTTTTCTTGAGAATAATATGTATCGTTAATATAAACACCAGTATTTGTTACAATAACGTTGCCACTTATCTCAGACTCAGTTGCAAATTCCGAACCGATATTTGCAAAGGCGGTCATATTCGTGTTAAATATCATTATAACAACGAGTAACATGATTGATAAACGCCTTATTTTCTTCATAAATAATACCTCCCTATGTTAAATACATTTAACTGTCAACATTAAAATACCCTTTCCATATCCAATCATATGCCAATAGGAATCTTTACAATAGCCCCTCTGGTATGCTTTTCCTGCAATACACATCTCTCACCTGCCTTTCAAAACCATTTCCATTATGTTCGCCGGGAATCTTATTGAAATTCAACTCCAACAGTTGGCAGAATAACAGAAACGATAGATTGATCTAATAATATAATCTGATAATATCACATTTTTTATTTAAAAAAACATTCTGGCTCTATTCCGTTACTTTTTTTCCCTATTCTGTCAATATTAAATCTCCAGATTCAAGACATTCGGCCATTCCGGATGCAATTCCCTCAAATACCCATAACAAATCCCGCCTAACCCCGCCATAAATCCAGGCGATATCCTTTCCTGCAGCAGCATATCCTCAATATCCCTTATCTGCATAGTTTCCGTAACACTCCCCATGCACGCCCGCACAATCTCATAATTCCCGGCAGTACCATGGCACATGCACATCCCTTTTCGCATTTTATATGCCAGAACCCTTCCTATATTTCTTTCAATGTCTGTCCTGCAGACAGAGGCCAGCTCCTGATCCGTACAGCTGCGCATGATATTCTTTCGTGCCAGCAGAATACCTCCTGCCCCATGGCACCATGATATGGAAGAATCCTGTTTATGATGTTCATACCGGAAATCCTTCCAGTCATTGTTTGCGATATCATAATTGGCATTCTCATACCTGACTGCCTCTGCAGCCATGGACTGATAAAAATCCTTTTTTGTATGAAAATATACCCTGGAAAACATCCACGCGATTCCTGCATTTCCATAGGATACCCCCAGCAGCGCTTTTTTTCCATGCGCCGGCGGCCATGCAGCCCCCTGCTCTGTGTAAATCCCCGCAGCTGCGATCTGGCACGCGACCTCTTCTGCATTTTCCAGATACTTTCGTTCACCGGATGCCTCATACAGCAGCAGATTTCCCATAACGCTTCCGGCTTTTCCTTCATAACTATTTCTCCAGCGTTAACATATTTTCACAAAAAGCGAAGAAGACCAGGCACATGAAAATGCCTGGGCTTCTATTTAGCAGCATATGATCGAGAGAACCGTATCACATGCTCTTGTAAATGTTATATTTTCCTCTGCAAAACCCTGTTCTTCCTCCAATACATCTACTTGATCCAATTCTTTACGAAGATTTCCAGCAGCATCTGAAAAACATCCTTTTTTTCTCGTTTCCATTCCTACCCTCCTAACATTTATATAAACTACAAAAACAATACCACACTGCAGCAAAATATACAACCCTTTATTTCCTGTTTAATATCGCCCTGGTATTTATCAATTACGTATTTCACGCTTTCAATCCCTATCCCATGCCGTTTAATCTCTTTCTTATTTGTCATAATCTTGCCATTTTTTAACACAATTTCACCCTGAAAACTATTCTCAATACAAAGCAGCAGTATATTGCCGTCCCGTTTCATTGCCACGCGGATCCATTTTTCCATATCTTCCACATGTTCACATGCTTCTATTGCATTATCCAGAAGGTTTGACAGCATGACGCACAGATCCTGTTCTAAAAACGGCAGTATTCCGATCCGGTCAATGTCCAGTATCATTTTAATATCTTTATCTTTCGCCGTGCTTTTTTTATCACTAAGGATCAAATCTATAATGCTGTTCCCGGAAACAGCGATTTCTTCCATTTCTGCTACAGGCCCCTGCAGCTTTTCCAGATATACGGCCGCTTTCCCATATTTCCCATGCCGCATAAGCTGATTCAGGAGATTCACATGATTTTTCAGGTCGTGCGAGAGATATTGGTTTTCCTTGTAAAGCGTGTATATTTTTTCAGACCGCATCTCCAGCATCCGGTTTTTCTGTTCCAGAAGTTCCAAATCTTCCTGATTCTTCTGATAAAACGAAGATGAAAAAAGCCCAAGCACAAAAACCGCAATCACTGCAGCCAGACAGAATATCCCTATCACCTTTTCCGCCAGGCTGTTCATATTCAGTATGATATAAAAATATCTCATACTGACATAGCCGGCCAGAGAAAAAACCCACAGCAATTTTTCATTATGCTGCTGTGCTTCCTCTTTCTGCAGCAAGAAACACAACAGTAAACCGGCAGACCTTACAAACAGCATGCCTGTTTTACGGACAAACGCGTACCGCGGAACATAAACATACGAATACCGGTATCCATCTATACAAAAAGCCAAAAGAAATTCCATCAGAAAATCTGCCAGCATATTCAAGGTAAGAAAGGCAGCCGCTGCGGCTAATGCTGTCCCTCCCTTTTTTCTGCGGGTCGCTAGTACAGGAGCCAGCAGGAAAGCTGTTTTAATCAGCAGCATACTTTCGCTAAATACAACAAAATATGCCCTGTTCAAAAACTCCATCAAAGCGGCACCTGTCCCCAAAATGAACAGGCATACCACCTCCCCGCCTGCCAGCGCCTGTTCCTTTTTATAGACCATCTCCCGCACAAACCACAAGCAGGCAGCATTCTCTGCCGCCACCGCCAGAAGCAGGCATATATTTCCCGCAAAATTCAAAGCTTCCCCCTCCAAAAATCCGCTATTTCTGCGCGTACCCGCTGCAGATTTGACCTGCTGATCTTAATTGCCGAGCCGTTTTCCAGGATCAGTTCACTTTTCATAACGCGCTGCACTTTCTTAATATTTACAATCACACCCCTGTCCACCCAGACAAAATTCTTATGCCCCAACTGCTCCCAGATCTTTGATATCGAACGCCTTTGATGGAAATCTCCCTGCATCGTAATAAATATGACATACTTTTTTTCTTTATAGATGTACAAAATATCCCTTAACGCAATTCTGGCATAACTGTACGGTGTTTCTATCACATAATATTCCACCATTGATGCCTGCAATTCTTCTGCTATAAGCCTTAATACCTTCGGCAGCTTTTCTGAAATCTGGGATTTTAATATATACTGATACGCCCGGACTTCATAGGATTCTGCCGCATATTTCGCAAATGCGGTAATAAAAATGATATACGCGCCCGCATCCTGTTTCCGGATCTTCCTGGCAGTTTCCATGCCGTCCGCCCCCGGCAGCTCCACATCTAAAAAATAAATATCAAAGCTTACGCCTTCCTCCAGGTCATGCAGAAGCCCTTCGCTGTCCACATATTGGCAGATACGCTCAATATTTTGGAAAATCCTGTGTACTTCCTGCATGATCAGATCCAGATATATTTGTTCATCATCTAAAATTGCAATCTTCATAATATCCCCACTAGCACAAAACTTTACATCCTATGCTCATAATACTTTTAATATAACATATTTCCAGTTAAATAGTTCATCCTGTCCCTATTCTGTTAAATTCAGGCCTTATTCTGACATGATCCGTTTTCCTGGAACATGCCGCTTATCAACGTACATCAAAAATATTTCTGTTACCAAAGCCTTTTTCATATTGTTTTGCACGTTAAACCTCTCTAATCTTCCGCAAAGTCTTAGCTGCAATTTTTATCCTGTATAATGATACTACTATATTCATAATTAGTAAAAACTTTTTACTTGTATACGCTTATTCTGATGTACATCAAGATAGGCCTGCCGTCTGGTCCCGGCGTCCGGGAAGCCAGATCATTCCCGTTAATGCTGTCAGATACCTACCAGTTTTTCATTAGTTTTACAGTTGCCCAAACTATTTTCAGAAATCATATAGCTGCTTATTTTCCCCATCCCGTAAAAAATAACTGAAATTTAGGAACTGCAAAGAAATACTCTGATAAAGTTACACCAGATTTTTCTTCGAGAGCACCAGGCAAAAATCAGGCACTTGCCCCTCTTCGCCGGGCTGCTAAACGCCTGCGGCGCTTGTTCAGCAGCAACCGAAACAAAGTGTAGAAAACCCTGGCGGGCTATGTATCTGATTTTTGCCTGGCGTGACTGGAGAAAAAGACAAGCAAGTTTGTCAGATTATTTCTTTACAGTTCCTTAGCCGCCTGTCTGGAAAAAGGCAGCACAAAAACAGCCCGGAACCGGTAATATATATTTCTTTCAGCCGTGTATTCAAATACCTGAAGCAAAACAGCCCCATAAAAATCCCCTTTCTTTTTCATTAATGACAAATGTAATTTGTACGATTAATATAACGCCAGTCTGTGCAGATGTCAACGGTTATTTAAAAATTTTATGGCAGAAATGCAAATTCTAATATAAAAATGAAATTTTCTGTCAGTCCACTGCTAAAAAAAGAAATCAGGTACATTTCCTGGCGCCGCACACATTTCCGCCGGATACAAAAAAACAGCAGGCCGGGAAGGCTGTTTTCCAGCCTCCCCGGCCTGCTGTCACATAATCAGCGGACACATACATAAAATCCCGGCGCTTTTTTACAGAGCCGCCGCCCTGTCTTTCTTCATCTGCGGCTTCCGTGCCTGGTTGTGCGCCTGTTCCGCCGCCCGCCTTTCCCTGATCGCTGCAAGTTTTTCCCTTACGGATGTTGGGGCCTGCATGCATCCGGGCCTCCCTTTCCCATCTGTGTAGTGGTCAAGCATTTTTGTAACACTTTGTTCGAGAAATTCACTACATGTTCCGTGCTTCAAATGGTGTCATCCAGTTGTTGTACGAATGCGGTCTGACATGGTTGTACCAAACAAATACATATTGTGCTACCGCATCATCCAATGCTTTAGCATTCATAAAATGATACCTATATACCAGTTCATACTTAAATGTTTTATAAAACCGCTCCATTGGAGCATTATCATAAGGACATCCTGCTTTACTCATGCTCTGGATAATTCCCTGGGATTTACAAAAATCCACAAATCCCCATGATGTAAACTGGCATCCCTGGTCACTATGCAGAATCAAACCAGAACCTGGTTTTTCATTGTTTATAGCTCTTTTGAGAGTATCAATAGCAAGTTCCGTATTTATATAGCCGGAATCTAACGATGCTGCTACAGAACGGTCATATAGATCAATAATCGTGCAGTTGTACCGCATTTTCCCATTGGATAACCGGATATATGTAAAATCTGTACACCATATTTTATTTTTTGCATCTGCCGTAAAGTTTTGTTTTAAGAGGTTAGGGAATATTTTATTTTTTTCTCCATGTACATAGGTCTGTTTTTTCCGCATAGTTACTGCATGTAAGCCCAGTTCCTGATTCATATATCTGTGGACGGCAGCTTTACCCAGATATATTCCTTTCCGTGCCAGAAATATCTTCATTCCACGGTGGCCAATGATCCTATTATTGCTATAGTAAATACTTTTGATTTCTTCATATATTTTCTGTTTCTGCTTACGGTATCCGGCCTTATTGTTTTTTAAATAATTGTAATAGGCATTAGGTGCAATATTGAAATGTCTAAAAAGCCATCTCAGACCAAATATATCTTTATTTTCATCAATGAACTGATAAATCACTAATCGATTTCCTTTGCGAAGAATGCTGCGGCTTTTTTTAAGAAAAGGTTCTCCTTCTCCAGTTCGGCAATTTTTTTATTAAGATTATGGATCTCCTTTGCGTATGGGTTATCAGATTGTGATTTAGAAGTGTATCTGCATTCTTCGCTGTATTTCTTTACCCATCCAGAAATGGTGGATTTAGCAACACCATACTCTTTTTCGAGTTGTGGGTAGCCTGTTCCCTGCATATAAGCATGGACTAATTGTTTTTTAAATTCTATATCATATTTTTTTGTCATAATGGTAATCTCCTTGTTCGTTTTATTATACATTATCCGAACAAGGTGTTACAAGATTAGTATACCACTACAATGCCGCACACTGCCGCTGCATCCGAACCTCCAATCCCTGTTTTCCTCTTTTTGCTGTAGATACTCTGATATACATAGCTGTTCTCCTTTCTTCTGTGCAGACCGGACAGCCGCGGTGCAGCCACACCACTCCTGCCCGGATTCTGTACCTTTCCATTCTGTAACATGACTGCCGCCTATGCTGACAGCACCATCCGGTATGCCCTGTCTGTCAGCGGATTTCCCTCCACTGTCTTCAGAAACAGGTTCTCCCTGTAATTTTTTGTCTTCCGCACAGGCTCTGCATGTGTCGCAAAATCAGAAACAGCATTGATAAACCGGTACCCGTTTCTTTCAGTTTCCTTCAGGTCTGGCGCATCAAAATACCTCGCCTTCATGTCATTCAAAAGCACAAGGTTATTTTTCTTTTGTGCAGCGCTCATATCTTCCGTGACAGGAAAAAATTCTGAAAAGTATTCCATGACTTTTCTGTCGGTCAGTTTCTTCTGCACCAGGTCATCTATACTCTTACCCATCTGCGACATGTATTCTTCGGCAAACTGCAGCATCATCCGTGCATCCTCAATTCTGTCCATGATGCCGGATGTATGCCTTGCCGTCCAGGTGCGCTTTGCCGTCCTCAGTGCAAGATTCAGCGTATTCTGGCAGACCACACGCACAGGCGTCATGGCTGCCTTAACCGCACAGCTCCCATCATGGGAATTCATGATGACGAAATACGGTTCTATCTCATCCCCGGCAATGATAAATCTCTGCGGAAGACGCGCAAGCATAAAAACGCGTTTTCCTCCCTGTAAAGAACCTGCTGTTTCATATGTAACTCCCTCTCCCAGAAGACTGTCCGTAAAAGCAAAGGCTTCCCTGTTCTGTACAATCTGGTAGCGGTCGCTTACCACCCCGAGCACACTCTGGTCTGTACTCCGTACATTTGCCTTGTAGCCAGATATTTCCGTTCCCCCGTCTGTGTATACATCCTTCTGGACAATCTCCCAGTCAAGGCCGGCAAGCCGTATGGCTTCCCTGGAACACGGTGCATCCTGAACAACTGTCCCAATACCGTGCCATGGTTTTTTCCTTACGGAAAACATTGTTTCAACATTTGCTGCCATAATCTTATTCCTCCTCTGATTTCATGATTTCTGCTATAACTGCCGCAATTAAACTTATTACTGCAAGGGTAATCCTGTCCATGAGCCTCCCTCCTTTCACAAGTTTTTTACATTCAGCCGGAATGCATCAAAAAGAGGGAACCCTTCCGGGCTCCCTCCTGTATTGCTTTTTATGGCTGGAATAAGCGGGCAATTACTGCCAGCAATAATTGTTACATGATTATAATATATAATTGAAAATATTTATTTTTCCAATAGCATTCCAATACCTTTTTCCGGCTTTCAGACACTTATATTCAGAAATCCTCCCGGATTCTGCCATAGAATTATATACAAAATTATGTTTCTTACATATTCGAGAAATAGGATTCTTCTGTATATATATCCAGAATCAGAATGCCTAAATCATCTGATTCGGCACCATGCAGCACGCCATACGTTTTAAGAAGATACAATATATCTTTCGCACGGTTTTCAAATAACGTATAGGTATAACTGTATTCCGATTCAAACTGGTCTGTTACATATACCGTCAGTATATATCCATTGACATCAAATTCAAAATCTTTGAATATGCCGTTTTGTTCTATGCCGATTAGTTTGTCTGCTGCTGCCTGAATCTTTTCAAGCATGAACTCTGTCAGCCGGACATAATTCTCCCTGGTCATTGTAATGGTATTCTTTTTATTGCTAATGCTATACTTGAATTTCTTAGATGACCTTTTGCATTCTTTTAACAGCTTCTTAAGTTTAGAATCAATTTTATAAGAAGGTGTAATTATAACTTTATTCTCATCATCTTCATCATATGAAACGATATCTCCTTCATCATAGATATCGCCCATCATGTGTTCTGAATAGTCTTCCAGATATCTGTATTCATCATCAAAGTCTACATAAGAACCATCGTAAGCAGCATTTTTCTTTTCCTCCTCAGCATCTTTCTCCATCTGCTGGTTCGCCTGCCATTCACGTTTTTCAGCAAGTTTATCATACATTTCCTGCTGTTTCCTGTCTGCTTCTTCTTTCTCTTTTTCTTCCCAGTAGTACTCAAAAAAATCTTCGTCATAACGCCATTCTTCCGGAACCTCTGCCAGTACAGGCCGGGCTGGCATTGTAAAGCATAATGCTGCCAGTAAAACTGCTGCTGATATTTTGTTTTTCATAAAAATAACCTCCTGATTTTTACTCACATTCTATGGTTCATATTCTAAATAACTGCTGCTTCATAATCTTAAATAATTTCCATCTGCGTCCTGAAAATAATTCCCCACTGTCCTTATTATGTCAATAAGCCATCCCACACCAAATCAGCCAAAGGTATACAGCACTTCATCTGTATCTGCATCCACAAACTCTACCGTTACCAGACTGCCTCCGTTTCTGTTAAAAAACTGGTAAAGATATGCCAGCCTGTACCACTCCTCCCGAAACAGATGTTCCCTCATATATTCATATCCCACAGCTGCAGCTGCTATATCAGCTTCTATGCTGCCATATCCGTCATATTCTTCTTCCAGAGTATCATCTGCTTCATAATCATTAACCATAAAAGTGATTCTGCTTAAATCATCACTGACTGAAACACCGGAAAACTCTCCATATCCCATTTCTTCAACATAGGCATCAAACTTTTTCTTTATGTCTTTACGGATTGCATTGCGGGTAGAAACCGGCATCGTATATTCCGTATACCCTTTGAACAGGTGCTGTTTATAGCCGATATCATCATAAACAGAGCTGTATTCGCTGCACTGGCTGCTTACAAAGTTATATCCATAGTCTGAATTTTCAAGTTTAAATGTATACCCTGTTACCAGTTCCGCTCCGCTTTCTACAGCATCCGCTGCTTCTTTTACTAAATTTCTGGCACTATCCCAAAAATCTGATTCCCCATTTGTTTCTTCATCTGCTTCATCTTCTTTTTCTGCTTTCTCCTCTTTCTCCGTTTTTTCCTCTGCTTCTTTCGCTGCTTTTCTTTCCGCTTCCTTTCTGGCTTTTTCCTCTGCCTCTTTTTCTGCTTTTTTTCTGGCTTTTTCCTCTGCCTCTTTTTCTGCCCTTTTCCTTGCTTTTCTTTCCGCCTCCTTCTGTGCTTTTTCCTCTGCCTTTTTCTTTGCTTTCTTTTCTGTTTCTTTTTCCGCCTTTTTCTCTGCTTTTTTCTCTGCCTTCTTTTCTCCCGATTTGCCATCTTCCTCCGATGATACCTGCACACTGGCAGAATCAGTCTGCTCCGTATCACTGCTGTCACCCATAAAAGCACCAATGATACAAAGTACCAGAAATCCTGTTATAATCTTCTTTTTCATGCTAATCCTTTCAAAACTGACAGATTTCCGGTATTCATATCATCTCATCATAATATTACAGAATGCAATAAAGCTGGCTGCCCGGGCTGTTTTCTTTGTTGTTTTTCTTATCTGTACCATTTCCTCATGATGTTTTTTCAGTAAGTCATACTGGTTTCTTGAATTTTCCAAAACCGCTGCATCAACAGCCAGATTATACGTCTGAATTATATTGGATTCATTCAGCAGTTCTGACATTTCCCTTGCAATTTCATTACTCTGCTCCTGTGCATTTAACTGGGCAATACTTATGGATATCATCTGCTCATGGTAGCAGTCACTCATATATGTATTCACCAGTTCCTTCCAGCTTTCAGCCCTTCCAAGTTCGATAATCCGGCACATCGCAGAAATCGTATCACAATCCCTCATATTTTCTGGAATTAATGAACACGCATCCGAATATTCTGCTGACCTTAAAATCTCTCTTGCCATATCCTGATATTTTTCGGCAGCCTTCTGGCACCTGCACTTCTTTGGATAATAAATCACCCAGTTTACCATGCACCTTACTCTGTAATACCAGATTTTTATAAATTTAAATAATCCTTTCTTTACAGGCGGTATCTGATAATATTCCATATATTTCTGCGCCAGAGACAGATTGCCGTATACCTCATTTATAATATTTATAATTTCCCCATTTAAACGCTTTAATATCTGTACAGCCTCGCATTGTTTCTTAAAATCCCTGACAGCTGTATCATCTGTCAGATTTTCCCGATTCCCGCTTCTGTCATCTGACGCCGTACCGCAGTTCGGACAAAATTTTCCTTGAAATTCAGTTCCACAATTCATACAAAACATATGACACCTCTCCTTTTCCATTTTTTCTGCTCATTTTTTATTCCTTCTTTTTGTAATTTTAATACAACTTCTGCACTGTCTTATATCTCCTTAATTTATTTGCAACCATTTGGTAGCATAACTCAGATTATTATTACATATGAGATTATCATTGTCAAGAAAGGAAAGTGATTTTCTATGTATTTAAAAAGACTGGAAGACTTACGAATTGACAATGACCTGACCCAGCAGAATATTGCTGATATCTTAAAATGCCAGCGCGAAGTATACCGGCGCTATGAAAAGGGAATCCGGGAGCTGCCCCTGTCTTATGCCTGCATACTTGCTGACTATTACCATGTATCGTTAGACTACCTGGCGGGCCGTGACAATTTCCGCATGCGCCCTGCTCCCGGACAGTTTCCGTCAGGTTTCCCCACTGAAAGAAAGCATACATGCTGAATGTCCGGAAAAATAAAAAAAACATCGGAAACCGTTACTGTTTAAGGGCTAAAACAGCTGAATTTTTAAAAAAATTTTTTCATTTCCCGGACAGTGGCAGCCTGCCGTCCGGGATGCCCTCTCCCATGCCCTGGCTCAGGTAATCCCTTTCCGATATCTCTGCCTGTTCACATGGAAACGCCGAAAACACATATACCGTACAGTCCTGTCTTAACAGTCTCGCCCTTCCAATGCACTGCTCCAGCTCGCTTTCTATGGAGTACAGCTGAACCGTCCTTAACAGCCTTTCACTGTAAGCTGTAATCAGGAAATCATACTCTTTATACTGCACCCGCCTTCTTTTCGGAACCCGGTCTTCTTCCCGGTTTACATCAGCTCCCAGATAGCAAGCTGCCAGCTTGTAAGCTTCCTCATTCTTATAGGGTGTCCCTATAACAGCAATGTCCTTCCCTTCCAGGGCATTTGTCCCGGAAGAATTTCCAAAATGAATCCCTGCATCATTCTGCCGCCCGTATTTCATATATGTAATAATCTGCGGATGCTCCTGTCCGAGACAGTCTCTGGCAGCCTGAAAAACCCCCGTTTTCTTTTCCAGGCTTCCTCTCCCAAGCAGATAACGGGCATACTGCTTCAGTCTGCCCCTGTAAGCTGCTTTTTTCTCCGGGTACATTGTAACCGGCATTGTTTTCTCAAAATACAGCCTGTATATTTCTTCATTCAGTGTAGCTGAAAGAACTATGTACCGGTGTTCAGGCAGCTTCTGCGGACAGAAATATACAACATCCCCGTCCTCTCTGCGCACATAACTGCCAGCCAGCAGCAGGTCATTCAGGTTTTCCCCGTCCCCGGCTCCCAGCGCATCCAGCTCCTGCTCTGAAAACCCTCTGCTGTACGCCTGTGCCTGAGTCTTCCGGTATTCGCCAGCCGGAGTTTCCAGAACTGTCCTGGCTGCAGCGAAAATCCCTTTTCCGGCACACTCCGCTGCCTTTTCCAGCACCGGTATGCTGACCCGGCTTATTTTTGCAAATATCTGCAGCATGAGAATGTCTTCATCTATAATAACGGTATGTTTCTTTATAAATGATTCCGGCATCTGCAGCAGAAAAGCATGTGTTGTAACAATGATTCTTTCACCTTTTACACCGTCCAGCCCGTCAGCAATCCGCTGCAGCTCCTCTTTCTGCGCCACACATGCTTCCGGTACTTCTTCCATGGATTCCTTCAGTATTTTCCGTCCCATACAGTGCAGTCCCCTTTCATGATATGAGGAAATCAAATCTGCTGTTTCCTTTGGCACCATCGGATTTTTCTGGACGCTCGGCGTAACAAAGCATTTCTCTCCCATGGATTCCACCGTGCGTGCCACTTCCTTTTTCAGCATATTTGTCGGACATGCAATTATAAAGCGTGTCTGCCTGTTTTCACATGCCAGCTTTGCATAGGCCCTCGTTTTTCCTAATGCTGTCTGTGCTTTCACCAGATGCATTCCCGTACCCTGTGCCAAAAAAGCCCTTTCCAGATTTTCCTGCAGCATATCTTCTGCTTCCTTCGTGCTGTACAGATATTCCCGTCTGGCACAGTATATATTTCTGCCTGCCGAAACTGTCTCAAGAATGGTTCCGGCACATTCTTCTTTGCCAAAATACTCACAAAAATCCGGACTGCACCTTTTCGGATGATAGCCCTTCATATATTTGAAGTCCCGTTCCCACTTCCTGTATTTCTCCTCTCCCTGAACACTCCTGATTTTATCAAGAAAAAATTTTCTTCCGCCATGCAGATACCGCAGGTTAGATGCAAGCGCAAACCTGGCATCATGGCCAAGTTCCTTTCCGTCTATAAAATCATCCAGAAGACTGCATCCCTTTCCATACTCTATGGCAGCCTGGCATTTTTTAGGCAGGCACGTTTTTACAGGGTGCAGCACATCATGCCTGATGATAAAATATGACGGAAAATGGATTCTGCCTATATAAATAATATCAGACTGCATCCATTTTCCGTCATAAGAAGCCAAATCACTGACATGCCCTGCTGCAAGCCGTCCGTTTATAACCTGTATCTTATGTTTTCTGGCAAAGTTTATAATATTTCTTTTCAGATTGTCACCCCTGTCTGACGCTCTCATAAAAGCATTCATCAAATCACCCAGATTAAAACGTGCTTCCGGGTTCAGGCAGATAATTCCTTTCCCTCCGAAAAACATCCTCGACACATCACAGCAGGATTTATCGGCTTCCGGAAACACTCTCAGCATCATATCAAGCATGATCTCTGCTGCCTGTCTGTCCATCACCGGCACATCATGTATATATACCACACGAAACCGTTCCTCATTTTCAAAAGAACGAAATGTATGATATGCAAATGCAATCTGTAAATTATTTTCAGCCGAACGCCGGCTTATTTCCTGAAAACCGGCCCCGCCATCTATATCCAGAACAAACCACTGCATGGACTGAAAATTCTGCTGTTTCCGTTCTCCCTTCATAAATGCCGGAATAAATGAATAACCTTCATTTCCTATTGATTGTGCCAGTTCTTCCATTTCTTTTTCCTGATAATTCTGTGTAACTTCCCGGCTTATTTGCGCTATTTCTTTCTTTTGGGGTTTCTGTGTATATCCACAAAAACCCAGTCCTATTTTAAATACCATTATGCCAGCTCTCCTTTCATTAAATAAACGCTGTCTGCATAAACCAGCTGTTATTTAATAGTGAAAAGCATATTAACATTTTAATAAAACCATAACGCACCGAAAGGAGAATAAAGCATGCTGAACCAGTACCAGGACATTCTCACTGCAGAGGATGTATCTGAAATATTAATGATTGGAATGAACCGTACTTACAGCCTTTTAAACAGCGGCATGATAAAAGGCTTCCGTATCGGGAAAAAATGGAGAATTCCCAGGGATGCCGTAAGAGAATATATCCTCTGCCAGAGCAGGCTCCCGGCACATTCATAATCTCCCAAAAAAGAAAGCAGGCATTTCTGCCCGCTTTCTTTATCAGCTGGTTTTAAAATTTCCGTCCAGCTCTTTTATGATTGTACATTTTAAAATAAATTCTGTATACTCCTGTCTGTTCTTTCTTAATCTGCTTATCCAAATCATATGCTGCCATACAGGTACTGCTCATAATTGAATCTGCTTCTTTCCCTGTTCATCCGTACTTTTCTATTTAACCGGGGATTTATGCTCTTATATAACGTCCCCTGAATATTCTGCCTGTTTTATTACTTGCCCGAACATCCGCCTTCTTTCCGACTTCCAGCAATTCAGTTTGAATCAGCCCTGTATTCAGATTATGCCTTTTTCAAACAGCAGACGGAATTTCATTCAGGAATAACTCTGCATTTTCTTCCGACAGCTCATATTTTTCCATAATTATCATCTATATTTTACTATCCTGGTGCCCAAGCTCGCGAAACGTATCTATCATAATCCTTATATCCTTCTTTATCTGTGATTCTGCGATTGGTTTTAATATTTCCAGTAATTCTCCACTCATACTGCCATCTCCTATCAAATTCTTCACAATCTGCTTATTTGCTTCAAGTCCCGCTTCCAAAACAGATTTTGCAAATTCCCGATTCTCTTTTCCCTGCAGCCCCTCTATTTCTTCCAGCAAGTTTTGTTTTTCCAGCCTGTCAAATAAATAAAGTCTGGCATAAGCAGATGCTCAAAAATATCAAAGATTTTGCAAAACGAAGCAAACTGCGGCGTATTTAGGCCGTGCAACGCAGTCAAAACATAGTAAAAGGAGGGATGTTTTATTATTCTGCATATTTTATCAAAATTTTAATTATACGTGTTATCCTAACAGATACAATAATAACCATAAATCTCATTTCTAAAATTAATATGGCTCATTCCCTCATGCTCTGACACAGCCGAAACCAAAGTTTTGCCAGTCTCCAAAGAAATTATTGTTAAATTCTTTAATATCCCCTCATCACTTAAAAATTTTTTCACATTCAAAATATTCGAACAAGTACAGATTCAATTACTTTATCAGGTATATCAACATATCTAAATAAACAGGCATATCCAAGTGCAAATAACGCTGTATATATACGTGCGCTGTCACCCCATTCAACTGTGCCAGAATGAGTTTTATTATTTCGAAGGTTCACAAATGCAGCTACACTGGCCTCGCTTATCTGAGGCAATGACCTTTTAGCTATGATTGCGTCAATTATACAACGATTTTCATTGTAGAGTGTAAGTATTTTTTGTTTTAACGTATAATCCAGATAATCAAAAGCACTTTTAATCGTAGTTTCATTGACATTCATGTCATCATGGCTTTCGGTAAATATAGCTATTGTTTTTTTTATTTCCTTTTTCAGATTTTCTATGAGATTGTCTTTCTCCCTGTTCCTTTTACCCCACTTGTAGGCAACCTCCAAAGCTGTGCATAAATCTTGAATATTTGTAATTGTTACTTTACCAATCATCCCATTATCTTCTGGCAAGATTTCAAGCAAAGAGTCAGCTTCATTATTCATAATCGCATTTATCAAATTAGGAACATAATCCGAAATGCTGTATATTGAAATAACATTTTGACATTTCCTTACAGAATAATTTTCATAGTGGTCAAATATCCTACAGACTCCCGTTCGAAATAATTCATTTTCAGAATTTTTTTGTCTGATATCTGTCTCAAAGGAAACGTTGTTTTGCAAAGTTAAAATAGCAATCAAATCTTTAATAATGCTATAATATTTTTCCACGTCATTAAAGCTCTTGGCTTTTTCAAACGTAAGACGGATAAAGGAATTGAGTTCTCCAAGGCTGTATGCTCCATGATGTTCTGCATTTACATCTTCTCCTGTTTGAGCTACAGAAATTGTTAAGGCAATTTTCTCACCGTCCATTTCAAACTCAGTTGAGTAAGTATAATCATTCCACGGACGTATCTTAATTTCTCTTGCTCCATCATTTTTTAAATATCCGTCATAATTAGATTTTTCAACCGCCAATTGAGGATTGCATACTGCATTTATGTTTCCCCCAATAAACATAATGGCGTGGAACCTATCCCATTCCTCTGTCAAATTACGAAAAAAGCCCTCCCCATTACCCTCTGCCTTTATTATGATGGGTGTTGCAAACTTAATGGAAGGGGTAAATCCTAAAGACCGTGTGCTGAATTTATCATTGCGTATTATTGCAATCAGACCATCATAATCTTCACCTAACAGATACTCAGGCAATTCTGTCTTACGAGAACGTAATCTTTCAAAAGCTTCATCTATTTCAGTTTCCTCATTTTGAGCTGGAAGCAAAGTAACTATATTATTCGATACGCTGTATGCGCATTTGTCATCCCCTACCTTTAGATAACCACAAAAATTATCAGATATTTTTTTCATGAAAATAAAGCTCCTTAATAAAATTTTTATCGTTAAGCCAACTTTTGCATCAACTTTGCCGTTAATAAAAATAATTATATCAAATCCTATGTTAAATTCCCACACAATTTCATAAAAATAAAACGCTCTGACAAAGCAGAGCGCCCTATCATCTCCTCATTAAATTGCCCGAAACACCTTCTGTGAAACCGGTTTTTCCTCTTTTGTTTTTTCCAGTTCCTTCCTAGCTTCTGCCAATTCCTCCATCCGTTTCAGCTCATCTGTTGTATCCTACAGCCCAAAGTGCGTGTAGGTGTTCAGCGTCACCCCCCCCCCCGATGTCGCTGTGCCCCATCAGGTACTGCAGCGTCTTCGGGTTCATGCTTGATTTCGCCATGTCGCTGCGGTATGTGGCGGCATACATGCAGCGTGATGTTCGGCATCTGCACCCGGCAGATATCTTTATACCTCTTTACCATGTGGCTGAACCGGTATTCTCAGTGCATTGCCACCAGCGGGTTGCAGTCCTTATCCAGAAACAGGAAACCTTTGTACCCATCCATCACCTTTTCATACCTGGGCGGCTCCCTGTCCTCAATGATGCCCTGAAAGCACCGCGCCACATCATCCGTCATGAGAATCTTCCGTGTGCCTGCATTGGTCTTGGTCGATTTCCACAATCAGCTTCATATTGGAAGTCCTCTGGAGCTGGCGGTCTATGTTCAGCACCTTATTCTCAAGGTCAATGTCCCGCAGGGTAAGCCCACAGAATTTCGATATGTAATTCTCTTTTCACTGAATATCTTAGCGGCAGTCCCTATCCGTAAAGCCCGTCAGATTATAAAACGGATATGTTCTGTCCGGTTCAGCTTTTTGGATTGCCGCCAAAATATCCAGTTCATTCCCCGCAGACTTGTTCTGTTCAAAAGATTCTCCATACCCCTTATCTGCTTTTCCCTACGGTTTTCTGATTTCCTCCCGGCAGTTTCCAGATTCTGTTTTTCCAGCCTGCCAGACTGCAGCATATCCCGGCACTTCATGTCCAGGATTATGGAGAAACAGGCATTTATTGGAGAAACGAGTCTACCTCTTTCTCGGATAACCCATATTTCTTCGTCAGGGCAGTCTTTATTTCGCAGTCCTGATGCCCAAACTCACGCAGTACATCAACTGTCACCTTTATATCTTCTTTTCGTATCTGCTGCTCCCTCAAAACCATCTTCGGTTCTAAAACCGGCTTTAAAATCTCCAGTAATTCCTCGCTCATGCTCTCATCTCCTATCAATTCTTCAAAAATCTGTTTATTCGCTCCCAGCCCCACTTCTAAAACAGACTGTGCAGACTCCCTATCCGCTTTTCCACGCAGCCTTTCTATTTCTTCCAGCAGTTCCACAAGGTTTTGTTTTTCCAGACTGTCAGACAGGGCCCCAAGCCAGACATGTTCCTCCCACATCAGTTCTTTCGTTACAACAATCTGCGTTGGAAACAATACTTTTTCCTGAATATAATATATCCCGCGGTAAGGATTCGTCACCAGATAATCATGCTTCCTGAAATAACGAAACAGCCCGTACGGCTTTGCCTGCCTGACAAGCGATACCGTTACATCATCCGCTTTCACTGCATCCAGCGTCTTTCCATAAGATTTATAAAGGCTGGCATAATCTGCTGCCTTATAGAACGTATCAATATCCAGTTCATCCCTCGGAGACTTGTATTCAAGTATATTATGCCCTCTGAATATCCTGCCAATCTCATTGTCAATCTGTACATCTGTATTCTTTTTAATAACCAGCAAATCAATTTCCAAAGGTTTTGTATTCAGGTTATATTCTTTCTCAAAAAACAGGTCATCCCGGTTTTTCTTCAGTTCCAGATTCATTGCACCTATGAATCCCGGATGCCACTGTACGTTTGCATCTTTCATCCAATGCTCCCTTCTTATTTTCGATTATAGCATATTATGGCAGCATAAGAAAGCTGCCATATGTATTTTTTAAATGCCAGTAATACCGTATCAGAACTTCATTCCTGTTTGTTTCTTCAAAATTGTTATCTGCTCCAAAAGTTGTAAAATGGTTGTAAAAATTGCAATTTTCTTTTAGAAATGCCTATTTTACGGGCACCGGAGATATGCAGTTCAGATGCTGCCGTGGCAGACGAAAAGTATCTTAATCATAATTTATTCCTTTCTCAAAATGCCCGAAAACGCCGTGTTTTTGGCACGTTTTGCGGACTTCTAATTTTAAATATCAGCGCCCTCGTTTTACTACACTTTTTGCAAAATGGGGCAAATCGTGGCAATTCACAGCCCTCATTCGTAGTCTTTCCGTAGTCGGACAGGGGGTGCAAAACTACTCCGCTTTTTACGGAAACGGGTGCATTCTCCCGATTGGCGGGTGCATTATTTAACAAATGGGTGCATAACACTTTATTCATTATAGCAGAAGATGCCCGTTCATACCACCACATTTTCAATGCTGTTCACTGCCGCGCAAATGAAAAACGCCCTGCCGAAACAGAGCGCCTTGCCTTCCCCTATTAAATTGCCCGGAACATTTTCTGCGATACCGCTTTGTCCCCTTTTGCCTTATCCAGTTCTTTCCTCGCACTTTCCAATCCTTCCATCCGTTTCAGTTCGCCCTCCGCATCTTCCAGCCCAAGATGTGTATATGTGTTCAGCGTGACGCCAATATCGCTGTGGCCCATTAGTGTTAATAACTTCATGAGCTGTCACAGATTTAACCTCATTCACTGTCTCAAACTTTCCCATTTTCCTGACATACAGCTAATTGTATATACAACTGTTCATTTCTGGCATATATCAACCATTCAGGCTACATTTTCCATACCTCCGTCTGGAACTTTCTGTCAATTCTCGATGCCGCAGTTCTGATCCATTCTCAGAATTGTTCCTCATTCCTGCATAATTCACACAACAAGGCCGCCCGGAACTCTCCGGACGGCCTTTTCCCGCCTTCTGTTTTAAATTGTCTGTTCTTTCCGCACACTTCGCCTAATATCATTTTTGCGAATAGTCAAATACTGTTACAGCCAG
>CAJTVR010000058.1 GCA_910580075.1 uncultured Eubacterium sp.
TGATGTAAAATTCAACAGCATATTTTACAACAGTATTTTAGTGAGCGCCCCATATGGATTTCGAGAGGCTCCCGGTCTTGAAGAGGACGAAGCACAGCAGCACCGTGTACCCCACGCAGGTCCAATGGCCTCATCAGGTCGCCGCCCGCCGCGATACCCTGCACCAGCACGGCATGCAGACCGTAATCAGCATCCCCTGGAACCCCACGGCAAAAAGGTTGAAATAGTTGTGCCCCCATGTGCCCGGCCTCCCGGTTGGCGATGTGAGATGGTATAATAAAGTTGTAAACAGCGCCAGTGCTGCATGCGTTGATGGGAATTAGTGATGCAGCGCAGGCTCCAGGAAAGAATGGGAACATTTATTTTACAGATTCTTTGCTTATCAAGGGCACGGATATTCTGCATCCTATGAATACCGGCTGTTTTTCCCTGGTGGCAAGCGGAACTTATGAGATTTCGTATCATACGATTGGCACTAATGCGTCCGTTCTTAATACGCCGGTTCTGGTCGGTGTGCATCTTACCGCTAATCATGATGTAATTCCTGGAACAACTTCCTTAGCGACTGTCAGTTTGGCAGATCAAAAGGTGGATCTTTCCGGGACTGCATTTATAACGGTAACTACTGTACCGGTTGAGATCGCACTGATGACGGAGACTATGTATGGACGGTTTACCAATTCATCCATAACCATCCGCAAGCTGGATTAAGGATAACGAAACAAAAGAATCGATGAATCGATTTACGAAAGGCCGGCCGAAAGCTTTACAGGCCGGCCAAATCGGTTCGATTCTGTACGGATAATGACAGAGGATGTGACATATGCGATTTTGGCCGGGATGCAGTCTGCAGGCCGCTGAAAACACCGTAAAAAATCATGGATACAATTGATGAACTGGAAAAATTTTCAGAAACCGGCGCTTCGCTGTCCTCTGCGACAGATATAGAAAGTGACTGCCGATTTCTCACCAGTGGAGTCAATCCCATACATTGACTGTGTTCTCTACGGCAGACGGGATTATCTTCGGATTCTGTTTCCTGACCTGCCGAAGAACAGTTAGCTTCAGATTTTCCTGCCGGCTTTGAAATCGTATGCCGCCAGACTGCCGAAATCGTGTTTCAAATAGATGTCAGCATTTCCGTCTTTATCTACAATGATTTTTTCAATCAGGACCTCTATGTCTGTCCGGGTCAGATTTTTTTGTTCCAGCACTTCATTCAGAATATCCAGCGGGGTCTGCAGACTGGGTCTGGCTGCTGCAGCTGGAATGTAAGGTTCTTTCGTCAAATCCTGCAGAGTTTTTTCAATGGCACAGATACGTTCCATTTTTTCAGTCTGCACAGAGGCGTATGTTTCATTGATGATTTCAGTCATCCCTGGATTTTCCGTAAGTTCCTTTATTTTTTGTGTAATCAGTGTTTTCAGTTCTTTCCTGATACTTTCCAGCTCTTTCTTAAGTCTCTGCCTGCTGTCGTCTGCGGAGTAAGAGGGAGCCTTTAAATTTGACAGGTTGAAATTTTGTATGATATCTGCCAGGGAGTCACGGCAGAGGGTGAGATATTTAACCAAAGCATCCGTCAGGGTTTCTTCTGCCACCAGATGGGCATGTGCACAAAACTGTTTACCCTTTTTGTTATAAGTGCCGCACACATAATATTTTCTGCGATTCGGGCGGTTGATTGCGGTCAGCTTCATTCCGCAGTCTTTGCAGTACAGACACCCGGAAAAGAGATTGACATGTTTTCTCTGGCCCCGGTACTGGCTGTGATGGCGGCTGTCTTTCACTTCAAAGAGAAGTTTCATGGTATCATCATCAAATATTTTCGGATGGTGGTCCGGGAATACATACTGCTGGTCTTTGGAAATTTTTTTGTCTTTGCCATTGATGGTCATCCGCTCTCTTTTGTGGGTTCGGAGTATGCCGTTGTGATAATCGTTAAAAAGAGTATCTTTCACCATGCCATAACTCCACATATAGGCGACTTTCCGGTGATAGGGCAGGCCCAGAGCCTGGAAGCGTTCCCTTTGCAGCATGGTAGGAGTGGGGACACCCCGGTCTGAAAGTATTTCTGCAATCTTTCGTATGCCGTTCCCTTCCAGATAAAGGTCTTTTTCAAGGTTCAGGATGGCGGCGGCTTCTTCATCAATTAAAACGATCTGCTTATTCAGCGGGTGTCTTGTGTAACCGAATGGGGGAACGCATTTCAGTGTGCCGTTTTCCTGCTCCATTTTCTTGATTCGTTTTACCTTTCTGCTCGTGTTCTTTACATGGCGTTCATTATCCCATGTTTTGATTCCGATAATATCATCATCACAACAGAGGGAATCATAGCTGTCATCGATCAGAATCACGCGCTTTCCCTGTTCTTCCATTTCTTCGAGAAAAAGCAGCACTTTTGCATTATGCCGGCCGATTCGTGAAAGGTCTTTCGCCACAATCACATCTATAGAGGCGAGATTGGACATCATGTTCTGAAACTGGGGACGGTTGAAAGAATAACCGGAAATGCCGTCGTCTTCGTAGATGTGGCGTACAATCATGTTGTTTTCTTCCGCGTATTTCTGGATAATCAGCTTCTGGTTTTCGATAGAGGAATAATTTCTCTTGTTATCGTCTCTGGAAAGGCGGACATAACCGTCTATTACTGTGGGAGTATGGATTGATGTCATTATAAAAATCGTCCTCCTTGTCTTGCTGCCGGCTGTATTTTAATATAGGCAGGATAATACAGTGCTGCCGGCTGTCAGTGAAAATGGCTGCGGACCAAATCACGCAGCCCGTTTTCCATTGCCTGGCTGCCCTCGATCATAGTAACGACCAGATACCCCTGTCTGCTAAGGATTTCCTTTTTCTTTGCGGTTTCAGAAATATCAGAATCTTTTTTCAGAAGTAAATAGCAAACCTCCTTTTTCGTTCTTATGACAATCACCTCAAATTCCTGCTTCTTATCATTGTATGAAAAACAAGGCTTATCCTATCAATTTTATTACGTACAGCATATCCGGTTTTGGACTTTTTATATAAGAAAGTGCCAAAAGTATGCCGTTTTATCACATAGCTCTTTTGACACTTCTTTCAATCTTAAACAGCGTATGCATCTATGAAATACGCTATTCAGATGCAAACTGGCCTTCGTATGCAAGCCCGGCTTGGCAGAGACCAGCTTCCAGAAATCTGTATCTTCATCAAAGTCTGCTCCAGAGACTTCCACAATTTGTTCAAACCCGATGACCTTTTCACATAAAATGGTCTTTCCCATTTTGGAGGGGCCTGCCAGAGAAGTCAGAAATCCGGATACCCTGATGGCCTGCATCAGCCGGATTTCATAGGGCAGGCCGGAAACGGCAGATTTTCGTGATATATAGGTGTATTCGGGAAATGCTCCGGGACGAAAGACATCTTCTGCTCTGTCCGCCAGCATTCGAAAGGACTGGATTTGCTGTAGAAATATCCGTTCTTCTGTGCTATGCTTATGTTCAAAAACGCAAAGGAGTAAGAAAATGGTCATTCGGGAATACCAGCAGACCGATTGTGAAAAACTGGCTGATTTATTTTACAGCACAGTCCATACGGTCAATGCAAAGGATTACACAAAAGAGCAGCTGTCAGGCAGTGTCCATGATTTTGTTTACGGAAGTAAATGCTGTTATCCTGTCTGAACAGTACAATAGACTGACAGTCTGACAGCTGTTCAGTATAATGCAATCGAATAACAAAACAAAGTCTTCTCAAAACAGGATTTAGCAGAAGGATTACCGGCGTTAGAAAACCGGACAGAAGCGGAATGAAAGGGGCAGGACTGCATATGAAACGGTTATTTTTACTGGAAGATGATCTGAGTTTAATCAACGGGCTTACGTTTGCTGTAAAAAAACAGGGATATGAAATCGATGCTGCCCGCACCGCGCTGGGAGCGGATATATTATGGAAAAACGGAAAATATGATCTGGTGATTCTGGATGTATCGCTTCCGGATGGCTCCGGTTTTGAATTGACATTGGCGGTGACGATTATATGACAAAACCTTTTAAACTGGCAGTATTTCTCTCCAGGATTCATGCGCTGCTGCGCAGGAGTGAAAATTTCAATACGGCTGATACAGGGTTAAATTCTGCAGCTATCTGTATCAGGCTGCTGAAAGGAGAGGTTTACAGACAGGGGAAACTGCTGGATCTGACAGCGAGTGAATATAAACTGTTATGCCTGTTCATGGAACATCCCGGCCAGATCCTTTCACAGGAACAGATTTTAGCGAAGCTATGGGATTGTAATGAAGACTATATATACAGTAATTCCCTTACCGTATATATCCGCAGGCTCCGCACAAAAATCAAGGACAATCCAAAAGAACCGAAACGGATTGTTACTGTTCGCGGCATGGGCTATAAATGGAATGCGGAGGCTTCGGGCATATGATGAAAATATTTGCAGACAGAAAAATCAAATCTCTTTTTGACGGCAAGGGAACAGCATAAAATCCTGGAAAATGCCATAGAGCAGATTACAGAATATATATCCGGCAGTAAAGAACTCTCTATTGAGTGCAGCGAAGAGGGCGAGCTGTACAGGCTGTTCCATGAGGTTCATTCTCTGGCTTTAATTTTAAATGCCCACGCAGAGAATGAAAAAAACGCAAAGAAATTTCTGCGCAATACGATTTCAGATATTTATGGTTCAGATTACAGTAAAGGATAACGGCAGCGGCATACACCCGGAGGATCTGCATCATATTTTCAAGCGCTTTTACCGCAGCCGTTTTTCTAAAGATACACAGGGGATCGGGCTTGGCCTGTCGCTTACGAAGGCGATTGCAGAAGCCCATAACGGGACGATTGAAGCTGACAGCACGCCTGGTGCTGGAAGTTCTTTTGTAATGAATTTTCTGAATCCTGCAGATTTGCAGGGGGATTAGTTACAGACGTCAGCCGTCACTAGCGGTAGTGGCGGCTGTTTCTTTTTCAAAATCTGATGAAACAAATTCGCAAGAACAGCAGTTCTATGAAGTGGAATTATTTATAAAACGCAATATAACCAGCTTCTTTTGGGTGGTCTGCAATCAGGACATCTCTTTCTTTTAACACATTACATGCAATCATTAAATCAGCTCCTGCGGATATAAAATTAACAATCATAGTAAGAAAAGACACTGTACCCGGATATATAAAAAGGAAACATACGCTGCCAAAACCTAATACTGCAAAAGGAGCTAAAACGCCAGATAAATATGGTTTCTTTTCTAATGCTGCTTTGCAGGCACAGCTTGGCATCATTGCGTTAATATTAAAGCGAACCGCATTCCAGCCTTTTCCGCTTGCAGCTGCCCAGCCTGCACCATGTAATAATTCATGTATAACTACTGAAACTGCAATAACTGCTATAAATATGAGATAAAATGAAAGACCGCTTACCTCTAACAAATATGCTCTTTCAACAAGCAAAAAACGATACAGCAGGCCAAAAACTATTACAAATGGAAGTGCATATAAAACACCTAAAATCATTGCCTTTCCAGAAGTAATAGTAACATCTTTTTCATGATAACCCTGTTCATGTAATTGTGCTTTTATTTTTTCAAAATTTTCGCTGTGTTTATCCATTAGATTACCCTCCTCAAATATTAACTTATCGTTTTTTGCAGATGCGGTTCCCCTAAAATGAAAACGATTCCTTATGCCTCCTGTTCATTAAATCTTAAATTGAGTATAAATTATTTTTATTTAAATGTCAATTATTTCATACTTTTTAACCTGAAAATATTTCCTGTTTTTTAGCAGCCCCACGATTCGGGCTCGGCTTTACTCCCGATGAAGCGATGACTCTGGCAGAGTGAGTAAAGTGTTCCAATGTTACATCGTGGCTGGGCATACCCCCTGCCCGGCCTCCCAGCACATCAGCGCCCTTTAAATCTGACAGCTTAAAATCATCCATTTTTTCCCGTGCCACAATGAAATTTCCTGCACGCTGTGTCAGCTGTGCGAAATTGACAACTGCGTCAGCGGCTCCTTCATTATAAGTATAGACAGTAGTTTCCGGGCCCATAAATCCGATATCTGCTTCCCCGGACAGCAGAGCTGCCATAACTTTATCAGCGCCGAATCCGGTAACCAGTTCGAGATGAATGCCGTTTTCTTCGAAATACCCGTTTTCAATGGCGGCATACATTGGTGCATAAAAAATAGAATGGGCTACTTCATTTAAAGTAACGCGGACAGCTTCCGTGCCGGTATCATCTGCATCTTTTGCAGCATCTGTCTGTGTATCATCTGCTGCGGACCTGCTGTCATCTTTTTCTGACGATACTGCCTCCTGCAGTTTCGGCCTGCCTGTGTTACTGGTGCTGTCTGCGTCTTTTCCGCACCCGGCCAGCATACAGACAGCCAGTACCGTGATCAAAAGGAGTGCAGAGAGATGTTTTTTCAGATTCATAAAAGACTCCTGTGACTGGATTTGATATAGTATACTGTGAAAATCCGAAAATGTGCATTGAAATTTTCTGCAAGTTATGGCATTATGGATAGAAACATGACTGCTGCCTTTTGAATCTGGCAGATGATGTAATCTGAGTTACAGATTCAGCCGGAAAGAAGCATGCGCCGGATGGCAGTATCGTTACCGCATAGAATCAACAGGAGGGATTATCATGGATTACAAAAATGCTGGAGTGGATATTGAAGCTGGTTACAAATCGGTAGAATTAATGAAAAAACATGTACAAAGTACCATGCGTCCGGAGGTTTTGACAAATCTGGGAGGTTTTTCCGGAGCTTTTTCTATGGAAGCGTTTAAAAATATGGAAAAGCCGACACTGGTATCCGGTACTGACGGAGTGGGCACAAAGCTAAAGCTGGCATTCCTGATGGACAGGCATGATACGGTCGGTATTGACTGTGTTGCAATGTGTGTGAACGATATTGCATGTGCAGGCGCGCAGCCGCTGTTCTTCCTGGATTATATTGCATGCGGGAAAAACTATCCGGAAAAAATCGAACAGATTGTAAGCGGCGTCGCAGAAGGATGCAGGCAGGCAGGCGCAGCGCTGATTGGAGGCGAAACAGCTGAAATGCCGGGATTTTATCCGCAGGATGAATATGACCTGGCAGGCTTTGCAGTAGGCGTTGCAGATGAAAAGGATATTATTACAGGAAAAGATTTGAAAAAGAACGACCTGTTAATCGGACTTGCTTCCACAGGCGTGCATTCAAACGGATTTTCACTTGTACGCAAAGTATTTCCTATGAATAAAGAATCACTGGACACATATTATCCGGAACTTGGCCGTACACTGGGCGAAGCACTGGCAGAGCCGACGAAAATCTATGTATCTGCTTTAAAACAGATCAAAGATGCAGGCGCTGTGATCAAAGCCTGCAGCCATATTACAGGCGGCGGATTTTATGAAAATGTACCGCGCATGCTCCCGGACGGCGTACATGCCGTGATTAAAAAAGACAGTTATGAAGTACCGGCTATTTTCGGCCTGCTTGCCCGCACGGGAAATATAGAAGAAAAGATAATGTATAATACATATAATATGGGCATTGGCATGGTGCTCGGCATAGATGCGGCAGATGCGGATAAAGTCATAGCCGCAGCCGGCAGAGCAGGCACACAGGCTTATATCATCGGTGAAGTCACAGAAGGGGAAAAAGGAGTCACAATATGCTAAAACTTGCAGTACTCGTATCCGGCGGCGGCACCAATCTGCAGGCAGTGATTGATGCAGTCAGTGACGGAAAGATTGAAAATGCACAGGTTTCATATGTAATCAGTAATAAAAAAGATGCCTATGCACTCAGGCGCGCTGAAAACCACGGAATAAAACATGACTGTATTTCTCCAAAAGATTATGAAAGCAGAGCGGAATTTGACCAGGCTCTTGCAGAGGCGCTTGACCGTGCCAGGCCGGATTTAATTGTTTTAGCCGGCTATCTGGTTATTCTGCCGGAACTTGTAATACAAAAATACCGCAACTGTATTATTAATATTCACCCGTCTCTGATTCCGTCATTCTGCGGCAGCGGCTGTTACGGGCTGAAAGTCCATGAACGCGCACTCGCAAGGGGTGTAAAAGTCACCGGAGCGACAGTGCATTTTGTGGATGAAGGTACCGATACAGGCCCGATTATTCTGCAGAAGGCCGTACAGGTCAGACAGGATGATACGCCGGAAAGCCTGCAGCGCCGGGTTATGGAAGAGGCAGAGTGGAAAATTCTGCCTGAGGCGATTGATTTAATTGCAAAAGGCAGAGTGAAAGTATCGGATGGCAGGGTCATTATTACAGACTAAAAGGAGAATCCCGTATGAATATATTAATTGTCGGCAGCGGCGGCAGAGAGCATGCGATTGCAGCATGTGCAGCCAAAAGCCCAAAAGCAGATAAAATATACTGTGCACCTGGAAATGCCGGAATCGGGCAGATTGCAGAGTGCGTACTGATTCAGGCTATGGAATTTGACAGACTGGCGGCATTTGCAAAAGAGCATGACATTGATTTTACAATTATCGGCATGGACGACCCGTTAGCAGGCGGTATTGTAGATGTATTTGAAGCAGAAGGACTCAGAGTATTCGGGCCAAGGAAAAATGCCGCCATTTTAGAAGGTTCAAAGGCATTTTCCAAAGATCTGATGAAAAAGTATCATATTCCTACAGCTGCATACGAAACGTTTGACGATTCCAAGGCGGCTTTAGAATACCTTCAGACAGCAAAAATGCCGGTTGTACTGAAAGCAGACGGCCTTGCGCTTGGCAAAGGCGTATTAATCTGCAATACGCTTTCTGAGGCAGAAGAGGGCGTGCGCTCCATTATGGAGGACAAAAAATTCGGATCTGCCGGAAACCGGATGGTTGTGGAAGAATTTATGACGGGCAGGGAAGTATCCGTGCTGTCTTTTGTAGACGGCAAAACGATTAAAATCATGAGTTCCGCACAGGACCATAAGCGCGCAAAAGACGGAGACCAGGGTTTAAATACCGGGGGTATGGGGACATTTTCTCCAAGCCCGTTTTATACGGATGAAGTGGATGAATTTTGTAAAAAATACATTTATCAGGCGACCGTGGATGCGATGGCTGCAGAAGGAAGGCCGTATAAAGGCGTTATTTTCTTTGGACTGATGCTGACACAGGACGGGCCGAAAGTGCTTGAATACAACGCCCGTTTTGGCGACCCGGAAGCACAGGTTGTGCTGCCGCGCATGAAAAACGACATGATAGAAGTGATGGAAGCATGTGTGGACGGAAGGCTGGATGAAATCGAGCTCCAGTTCGAAGACCGTGCGGCTGTGTGCGTTGTGCTTGCATCTGGCGGATATCCGCTTGCTTATGAAAAAGGCTATCCGATCCAGGGGCTTGAAAACTTTGATGGAAAAGAAGATTATTTCTGTTTCCATGCAGGCACAGCATTAAAAGATGGAAAGATTGTGACAAACGGCGGCAGAGTGCTGGGTATAACGGCAAAAGGGGAAGACTTAAAGCAGGCACGCAAAAAGGCATATGAAGCGGCTCAATGGGTACAGTTTGAGAAACAGTATATGCGCAGCGACATAGGCAGAGCGATTGACGAGGCCTGAGATTTTAAAAGGGCGTGTCAGGCTTTATTTCGCATGATAGGAAAGGAGTACCCGATGACCCTGATTGCATCTGCAGACCAGAACTGGGCGATAGGCAGCAATAACCAGCTGCTGGTCCGTATTCCCGATGATATGCGCTTTTTTAGGGAAATTACTACAGGAAAAGCCGTCGTTATGGGAAGAAAGACAAAAGAAAGCCTGCCGGAAGGAATTTTACCGGGACGCACGAATATTGTGCTGACCCATGATCAACACTATAAAGCAAAGGGGGCTGTGATTGTACACTCTCTGGATGAACTGCATAAGGAACTGGAGAAATATCCGTCCGAAGATGTATTTGTCATCGGCGGAGAGAGTGTATACCGCCAGCTTCTGGATGAATGCGATACGGCGCATATTACAAAAATTGATTTTGCATACAGTGCAGATGCCCGTTTACCGAATCTGGACGAGCTGCCGCAGTGGGAGCTGACCGCAGAAAGCGAAGAGCAGACTTATTTTGATATCGTCTATTATTTCCGCAGATATGAGAGAAAAATGTAAAAATATGCTAAAAGGGAGGATACCATGGATATAACAGGAAGAAAATTATTTGTGAAAGCACTGCGCGAAGAAGGCGTAGATACAATATTCGGATACCCTGGCGGAATGGTTACGGATATTTTCGATGAATTATACAAACAGGAGGATATCCAGGTCGTCCTGCCGAGACATGAACAGGGCCTGATCTTTGAAGCGGAAGGTTATGCAAAGGCATCCGGAAAAACGGGAGTCTGCCTTGTTACAAGCGGGCCGGGAGCTACCAATATCATTACCGGGCTGGCAGACGCCCATTATGACAGCATTCCTTTAGTGTGCATTACCGGACAGGTTCCGTTAAGCCTGATCGGAAATGATGCATTTCAGGAAGTGGATATCGTAGGCATGACCCGCTCTGTAACAAAATACGGGGTGACGGTCCGTGACCGGAAAGACCTGGGCAGAATTCTGAAAATGGCGTTTCATATTGCGCGTACCGGAAAGCCCGGCCCGGTGCTGGTAGATATTCCCAAAGATATCCAGGTGCAGTCCGGAGACAGCGAATATCCGTCCGAAGTACACATCCGGGGATACAAGCCGAACGAAAATGTACACATCGGGCAGCTCAAAAAGGCATACCGTGTACTGAAATCTGCAAAACGTCCGCTGATTCTGGCAGGCGGCGGTGTTCTGATCGGAAAAGCAGACGAAGAACTGCTTAAATTTGCGGAGCGCACACAGATTCCGGTAGTCACGACGGTAATGGGAAAAGGCGCGATGCCGGTAAAACATCCGCTCTATCTGGGCAGTTCCGGAATGCATGGCAAATATTCGTGCAATATTGCAGTCAGTGAATGTGATGTGCTCTTTTCCATCGGTACGCGTTTTAATGACCGCATAACAGGCGATTTAAATGAATTTGCTCCCCGGGCTAAAATTATCCATATTGATGTCGATACTGCTGCAATCTCCAGAAATGTGGTTGTAGATGTACCGATTGTTGCGGATGCAAAACTGGCATTAGAAAAATTATGCGAGTGGGCTGAAAAACAGGATACGGAAAAATGGATTGCAAAGATCCGCGGGTGGGAAGAAGAAAATCCTCTGGAAATGCGGCGCGACCGCGGCATGACCCCGCAGATGATTATGGAAGCGGTGAACCGGAACTATAAAGAGGCGGTTATAGTGACAGACGTAGGCCAGCATCAGATGTGGGCCTCCCAGTATCTGGAAATCGGCGGGCGCAAAAAGCTGATTACATCCGGCGGACTTGGCTCCATGGGCTTCGGACTTCCGGCTGCGATCGGCGCAAAAATTGCCCAGCCTTATAAAAATGTCATCTGCATTACCGGCGACGGCGGTTTTCAGATGAACATGCAGGAAATGGCGACGGCAATGGCACAGAAAGCGCCGGTGACAATCTGCCTTTTAAATAACTGCTACCTTGGCATGGTGCGCCAGATGCAGCAGCTGTTTTATGGAAAACGGTATGAAGCGACCTGTCTGCGCTGGCAGAAAGGCTGTCCGGATATGTGCAAAGGACCGAATGAAGCATGCCCGCCGTACCGTCCTGATTTTGTGAAATTTGCAGAATGTTACGGTGCATACGGCATCCGTGTTACAGAAGAATCCCAGATTCAGGCTGCCTTTGACCAGGCGAAACGTAACGAGGATGCACCGACATTAATCGAGTTTTTAATCGCTTCCGACGAACTGGTGCTGCCAATGGTAAAAGGCGGAAATCCGATGAGCGAAATGATTTTAAAATAAGCAGGAGGAAGAGAAGATGAAAAATAGATGGATTGCCCTGTATGTGGAAAATGATGTGGGTGTACTGGCAAAAGTATCGGGGCTTTTTTCTGGCAAATCCTACAATCTGCAGAGTCTTACAGTCGGGCCGACAGAAGATGCAACCGTTTCGCGCATGACGATCTGTGTAACGAGTGATGACATTACGTTTGAGCAGATCAAAAAGCAGTTAAACCGTATGGTGGAAGTCATCAAAGTTATCGACCTTACGAATGTGCCGATTCATATGAAAGAAATTTTATTTGCCAAAATCAAAGATGTCCGTTCGAGCCAGATTGAAGAAGTATTCCGCATTGCAGAAGTATTTAGTGTACAGGTTGCAGATATCGGCAAAGACAGCGTGATGTTAGAATGCAAGCTGACAGAACGGCGGAATAATGAACTGATCGAGCTGCTGAAATCTAAGTTCCATAACATTGAAATCGTGCGCGGCGGAGCAGTTGCCATAGAGGCAATCAGTACATCATGCAGATAACCGGCAGTGAAAGGAAAACAGAGAAACAGCAGCCAGGCAGCCGGCTGTGAGGGGATTTTGAGAATATAGGAAAAATTAAGAATATAATGTAAGGGAGAGACTATATGATAGATTTTTACAGTCTGTCTTTCGATGACCGGGAATGGGTTACGCATCGGATGATTGAAGACGGAAGGCAGGCATGTGAATATTCGTTTGCTAATAACTATCTGTGGAGTGATATTTACGGCGTTAAGATGGCCAGGGAACAGGGATGCCTGATTTTCCGGTTCCGGGTTGATGAAACATTCTGTTATACGATACCGATTGGAGCAGGAAACAGAAAAGGCGCTCTGGATGCGCTGCTGAAGCAGGAACGGGCAGAAGGCAGGAATCTGATTCTGGCTTCATTGGTACAGACGGATTTAGACTGGCTGGAGCAGAATTATCCAGGACAGTATGAAGTAAAAACTGACCGCGGGGATTACGATTATGTGTACAGCACAGAAAAACTGTCTTCGCTGGCCGGCAGAAAGCTGCATGGCAAGAGGAATCATATCGCACGTTTCAAGGATGGCAATAACTGGCTGTACCGGGAAATGATGCCGGAAGATGCCGGAGAGTGCATGCGGCTTTTGGATATCTGGAAAGAATCGGAAGCAGAAAAATGGAACGATGAGATGGAAAATGAACTCCATATGAACCGCAGGGCGCTGCGCAGTCTGGCAGAACTGGTGCTTGACGGCGGCATGCTCTATAAAGGCGGCAGACTAGTGGCATTTTCCATTGGCGAACCGCTGAATGCAGATACGTATGTCGTGCATATTGAAAAAGCGCTGGCCAGTGTGCAGGGAGCGTATCCGATGATAAACCAGCAGTTCGTACTGCACAACTGCCAGGATTATAAGTATGTCAACCGGGAAGAAGACACCGGAGACGAAGGGCTTCGAAAAGCCAAACTCTCGTACCAGCCGGAATTTCTCGTGGAAAAATTTCAGGTGAGGTTTTTAACATGATACGTTTTGGAAAACCGGAGGATATTCCAGAGTTAAAAAATCTCTGGAAGGAATGTTTTGATGATGGAGATGCTTATATTGACGCCTTTTTCCAGGCGCTGTATCAGGGAGAAAATGTGCTTTTGTCACAGGAAAACGGGATGCTTGCCGGGGCATCTTTTTTTCTTCCAGGCAGTATAAATATGGAAGAAACAGGTTCAGCCGGGTCTCAGCCAGGGATACAGAAGAATACAGATCCTGCTCAGAAAAACGGAAGCTGGCAGCAGATCCGGTATGTGTATGCGCTTGCCGTCTATCCGCAGTACCGCGGGCATGGCATAGCGGGAAGGCTGCTGAAGGAGGCTGCCCGCATTTATGAATCCCCGCTGATTGCAGAACCCGCAGAGGAAAGCCTTGTTGGCGGATTTTATGAGCCGCTTGGTTTTTCAAAAGCATTTTATGTTACGAAAAAACAGACTGCACTGCCGCAGTATGATTTGCAGGCAGCACAGTCTTCGGCATTTCATATACAGCCTGCGGAGGCGGAAATTTACAGACGGGTCCGGGACAGCCGTTTTAAAAGACGCGGTTACGTAAGCTGGCCGGAAGAACACCTGGCATTTGCCATATCTGAGCACCGGGCAAGGGGCGGAGATGCTTTGCTTGTGACTGGCGAAAACGGGGAAGACATTCTGCTGTATTATACAGAGGACAGCAGGGCTGTAGTAACAGAAACGACGCTGCCGGTTCAGGATGCGGTCAGTGTTTTAATGCAGTGCCTCAGGCAGCATTGTGATACGCTGCTCTTAACAGGCAGAGCGGAGCAAAAGACAGTACAAGGCAGCGGAAACAATAATGACCAGTGCGCAGAACAGGATTGCATGACAGATGAAAACGGAGAAAACTGTTTAAGAGGTGTGATGCTGGGGAATGCGGATACGGGCGGATATTTGAATGTGACGCTGGATTAGCTGAGAAGCAGGGAGCAGTATGGAACATCAGTTTTCAAGGACAGAATTATTAACCGGAAAAGAAGGCCTTCAGCGTCTTGCCAGTGCGCGGGTAGCGGTATTCGGCATCGGCGGCGTAGGCGGATATGTGGCAGAAGCGCTTGCACGCAGCGGCATTGGTACACTGGATTTAATAGATCATGATATAGTAACCATTACAAATCTGAACCGCCAGATTATTGCACTGCATTCCACGCTTGGAAAATATAAAGCAGATGCAGCCAGAGAACGCATTCTGGATATCAATCCAAATGCAGAAGTAAACGTTCATAAAGTTTTTTATATGCCGGATACAGCAGACCGGTTTGATTTTTCCTGTTATGATTATGTTGTGGACGCGATTGATACAGTAACAGGTAAACTGGCTCTTATAGAGCAGGCAAAATCGGCCCGGACACCTGTGATCAGTTCTATGGGTGCCGGGAATAAAATGGACCCGTCCGGGTTTATGGTGGCAGATATTTATGAGACATCTGTCTGCCCGCTTGCAAAAGTTATGCGCAGGGAATTAAAAAAAAGAGGGATTACCAGCCTGAAGGTCGTATACTCTAAAGAAAAGCCAGCCGGGAGACGGCCGTTAGAAGAACCGGTCTCTGAAGATGGTTTTGATAATAAAAAGGATGCTGAAAGCGGACTGCAGAATACAGCCAGCGGGGCACGGAAAAAAATAGTTCCGGGCAGCTGCGCATTTGTACCTGCCGCAGCTGGTCTTGTGATAGCGGGGGAAGTGGTAAGGGAGCTGGCGGGGTACACAGGACAGTAATATTTTCAGGGTATGTTAAAACTACAGTTCAGAAAATTTTACCAGTATACTTTGCACATGTCTGACTCATCCTATAAGCAGGTATATCAGGGTGAAAGCAGCAGTCTGACCGCAAATGCGTATGCTGTTTCACAGATAGCTGAAAATTTGTAACAGATTTCTGGGCTGCTAAAACAGATCAGTTACAAAAATTCATAGGATATGACAGGAGCAGACAAATATGAAAGAAGTAGAAAAACAGCGTCAGCAGCAGGAATACAATGAATATGTCAAACAGGTCACGCCGACCAGAAATTTAGCATGGGCCATGTGCCGTGCGTTTATCGTGGGAGGAATCATCTGTATTGTGGGGCAGTTTATACTGAACACGGCACAGAATATGGGATTTGATAAAGATACGGCCGGAAGCTGGTGCAGTTTAAGCCTGATATTTCTGAGCATCGTTCTGACTGGATTCAATATTTATCCTTCTTTTGCCAAGTGGGGCGGAGCGGGCGCTCTTGTGCCGATTACCGGGTTTGCCAACAGTGTAGCTGCGCCAGCGATTGAATTTCAGAAGGAAGGACAGGTATTCGGAATCGGTGCAAAGATTTTTACGATTGCGGGGCCGGTTATTCTGTTTGGAATATTTTCAAGCTGGGTGCTGGGACTGATTTACTGGACTGGGACGATGCTTGGAATATGTTAGAGGGATTACGCTGCCTGCATAACAAATTGAACCATGGGGAAAACGCCGGGTGGCAGAGGCAGCAGGGAATGTTAACAGTAAATCAATAATGTATCAGATCGTAAGGGCTGGAGCAGAATTTCTGCTGATGCCGTACACGTTCCTGTCCCGAGGAGATTTGCATGAAGATTTCCCCGGGACTTTTTAGTCAGGCCGGGGGAATAGTTTTTAAAGGAGCAGGTATGGAAAAATTGTTTGAACTTACAAAATTTGATTCCTACAAAGAAGATAACCGCAAGGAAGTTAAAAAAGCAAGCGGTAAAAACAAATAGGAATCAGGAAAAAATCAGGCTGTATTTGCAGGAACAGGGGACAGCAAAAACCAGTGATATTGCAGAAATGCTTGATCTGAGTGTATCCAGGGTAAGAGCCATACTTTCAGAAATGGATAATATTGAGGCACTGGGAAGAAATAGAGCAAGAAGATACAGGCTGCGAAAAGAACCCGAATGAGCAGACAGCTTCTGAATCAGCGAAGAAGGCAGGATAATGGGAGAAAGCAGAGCTTCCATTATCCTGCTTTTTAGGTTCAATCTGGTGACAAACGTAACTATGCAGCGGTGAGATGATGGCATGTTTCGGACAGATTTAGTAATTTCAATGAATAGTTCCCGAACTGACCAGTATAGAGGTCAATACTTTCCGGCATCATATCATACAATAATAAAATCTGCATGCTTATATCAAATGAAATATACTGAAAACGGGAATACATTATGGAACAAAAGCTAAGGCGTGACCGCTGTATGGGTGACAATCTAAGAAAATTAAGAAAACGGAGCGGGCTGTCACAGGAAAAACTATGTGCCGAATTACAGAGGCATTTCTGTGATATTGGAAGAAGCACATATGAAAAATATGAAAACGGCGAGCTGAATATCCGGATCAGCGTACTGATTCAGCTTCGAAAAATTTATGGATGCACGTATGATGATTTTTTCGAAGGACTTGATGTTCAGGAACCGGACTGTGCACCGGATTTATAAAAAATAAGAAATATAACAGGAATCATACCAGATAAGCAGTACAAAAAATAATACAAAGAAAGGATAAACGTAATATGCAGGAAAAAACAGATTCAGCAAAAGGAGATTTGACCAAAGGAGATCTAGCGAAAGAAAATTTATCAAAAGGAGACCTGGCTAAATCATATTTTAAAGAAGGATATAACTGTACCCAGTCTGTCGCTCTGGCGTTTGCTGAGGAAATCGGGATTGAAAAAACCAGGCTGCTGCGCATGGCATCTTCGTTTGGAGGCGGAATGGGGCGTATGCGGGAGGTATGCGGAGCTGTCAGCGGGATGTTTCTGGCGGCGGGTGCATTATACGGATATGATGACCCAAAAGATATACAGGCAAAAAAAGAACACTATGCCAGAATTCAGGAGCTGGCTGCAAAATTCCGGGATCAGACCGGCTCGATTGTCTGCCGCGAACTGTTAGGGCTTGAGGGCGGAGACAGCAGTCCGGAACCGAGCGAGCGGACAAGTGATTATTACAAAAGGCGTCCGTGCCCGGAAATGATTGCACTGGCTGCGGAAATAATGGAAGAGTATATGAAAGAACATTCGAATTAACCGTTCCCTTTATAAAAAAAATGTTATATAATAGCAAGAGTATTTTATAAAATTATGAAAGGAACCAAACTATGAGTAAGAAAAAATCAGCCTTATATTTTATTCCATTGATTTTGCTGCTGACTGTGGTACCGCTTATTGTGCGTATGCATGTGTATCAGTCTCAGTTGGCTCAGTTTGAATGGACAGCAGCGGCACCGGACAGACTGGACTTCTTTTTGTACTACAAGTCCGTTGCAATCACTCTGATTGCAGCTGTTATGTGCGTTCTTCTTGCAATCCGTTTTAAAATAAGGCAGAAAGAATTTAAATTTTGTTATGAGTTTATACCGCTTCTGATTTATGCGGTGCTGACATTTTTGTCGTCCGTTTTTTCACAGTACAGATATTTCAGCTTCCACGGTGCAGATGAAGTATTCGAAACGCTCTGGGTAGTGCTGGGATACTGCGTGATTGCATTTTATGCGTATCAGATGGTCAATACATTTGAGGATCTGGACTGTATTATGAAATGGCTGACCGTGGGGCTCATATTTATGCTCATAATAGGAATGCTGCAGGCTACAGGCCATGATTTCTTTACTTCTGAAGCCGGACAGAAACTGGTTACGGGAGGGAAAGGCAGCATTGGTCTCGCATTTGAGCCGGGCCGTGTGTTTTTGAGTATGTATAACCCGAACTACGTTGCCTCTTATTTTGCACTGATGATACCGGTTGAAATTACGCTGCTGATACAGAATAAAAAATGGTACTGGCGGCTGATTTATACAGTGATGCTGATTCTTTCCATTATATGTCTGATGGCTTCCGGAAACAGGAGTGCGATTGTAGCTTTTGCAGCGACAATTGTATTCATTCTTATTATGTATAATAAGAGAATTCTAAAAGCATGGAAAATGGTTGTGCCGATTACAGCGGTCATAGCTGTTGTATTTGGAGCATATATCTCGAAAAATGATTTAATCATACAGAAATTTATCGGCCTGTTTAATGCACAGGAGAAGGCAGATGACCCGATTTCAGAAATTGTGACAGGTGACGAAGATGTGGCTATTACATTTCAGGGACAGGTTTTCCGTACATCTTATGATGTCTCGGATGAAGGATATATCAATGTACATCTGTATGATGGCAATCATGAGCCTGTAAACAGTACATTTGACGAAGCGACATATACGTATGCAGTACAGGACGAGCGGTATCCGGGTTTTACGGTTCAGGCAGTTAATCTGAATCAGGAGCTTGCTTTGGGCGTATTTGCCGGAAATGTTACATGGTACTTTAAAAAAGGAGACGATGGCACTTACTATTATTATAATGTATACGGACGCTGGGATAAAATTAATAACGCACCCCGTGTGCTTGTTAAGTTTCTGGAAAAGAAATTTGAAGAGCGTGGTACAATCTGGTCTAAAACAATTCCGCTGCTGAAAAACTGTATCATATTCGGCACGGGTGCAGATACGTATACGTTTGTATATCCTCAGGACGATTATGTAGACAAGACATATGACGGCTCGCTCAACGCACTGGATGTAAAACCGCACTGTTTTTATCTGCAGGTAGCAGTCCAGAGCGGAATTCCGGCGCTGATTGCAGTGCTTGTATTCTATATCTGGTATTTTATCACAGGCATCCGGCTGTATGCAAAGGCAGAATACCAGGACGGGATGGAAATTATTGGAGCGGGGCTTTTGTTTGCTACTTTTTCGTATATGATCATTTCGTTTCTGAATGATTCTACAGTTACCGTTGCTCCGATTTTCTGGATTATGATGGGACTGGGAGCAGCAGTAAATGAGATTTTAAAGAAAAAGAAAAGCAGCCAGCCGGAACTGGCTGAAAGCCATAATTAAATCTGATCAACAGAAAGGCAGAGCAGATGAGTATAAAAAAGAAGGGAATCTTTATCGCATTTGAAGGCATTGACGGGAGCGGGAAAAGTACGCAGATACGGATACTCTCAGACAGGCTGCGGGAAAAAGGAGTCTCTTTTTATGGAACAATGGAACCGACGGATTCACCGATTGGTTCCATGATACATCAGATTATGACAGGCAGAATGAAAGCTGACCACAGAGTGATTGCAGCGCTGTTTGTGGCAGACAGGCTGGATCATCTGCTGAATGATGTAAACGGCGTGAAGCACAAAATAGATGAAGGCATTTCAGTCATTATGGACAGGTACTGTTTTTCATCGTATGCGTATCAGAGCACACAGGTATCTATGGACTGGCTGATTGAGGCAAATGCACAGAGCAGCTCGATATTAAAACCTGATTTAAATATATTTCTGGATGTTGATCCGGATACGGCACTGGAACGCATTACCCAAAACCGGTTTCAGAAAGAACTGTTTGAAGAAAAATCCTGGCTTGTTAAGGTCAGGCAGAAATATATGGAAGCATTTGAAAAACTCAGGGATTCTGAAAACGTCCTGATCATAGATGGAAACAGGGATGTCAGAGATGTAGCAGAGGATGTCTGGAAAGCTGTGGAAAACTATTTTGCCTGAAAGGAGTATGGAATGAAGTATTCAACAGGAAATGAATGGGAACATTTTGGATTTGCTGAGGCATATATTTCAGATATACAGAAAATAAACGGATATTTTGTAATGACACTCGATAATGTTACGATTGAGCCGGAAAACTCCCAGAACCGGGACATCCGTCAGATGAGGGCAAACGGACTGGATTTTAAAATTCAGGACGGACAAGTGAAATCACTGACAGAAGAAGGATACCGGGTCTATAATGCAGACGGAAAACTGATGGAGCAGTATGAAGATCAAATCATACCGGCCAGTCAGCATAATGAAGTATTAAAATCTTTCTGTGATGGAGACAGCTGTCTGTATTCCCTGAAAAAAGAAGGAGACATATATATGATTGAAATTGATGCAGGCAATGAGCGTACTTATGAGCTGCAGATTTCCGGAACATCCGACAGGCAGGAATGGGACCGGTTTTTGAATCTGTAAGGAAAAACAGCAGTTACATACGGAGGAAACAATGATTCAGGATATTGCACCAAAAAAGCTGCATAATGAATACATACAAAAACGGCCGTGCAGTAATGATTATATTGCAGTATTTCATAAAAATCAAATTTTAATAAAAGAAATGAAAGGAAGCATGGAACTTCCTGAGATAGCAGACCTGCCATATATTTTTCATCAGTACAGGGAGGAAGTCTGCCAGTATCTGTTCTGTATTGATGAAAAAAACTATTTTCTGTATTCCATAGATGAGGATCTGCCATTTATGGATATGGATATAAAATTTCAGTTTTACAAAATCCGTAATATACGCTATCAGGCAAAACAGGAACTTTGCTTTGCGGTCTATACGGCATGGCATTTATATCAGTGGTACAGCTTAAACAGGTTCTGCGGCCGGTGCGGCGGCCGGACAAAGCCGGATGCAAAAGAGAGGATGCTGTATTGTGAAAACTGCGGCAGCCAGATTTATCCAAGGATATCTCCGGCAGTGATTGTAGCAGTTACGAACGGTAATAAAATACTGCTGACGAAATACGCGGGCCGTGAGTATAAGCAGTATGCCCTGATTGCAGGATTTTCAGAAATCGGGGAAACAGCAGAAGAAACTGTGAGCCGTGAAGTGATGGAGGAAACAGGCCTGAGGGTTAAGAACATCCGTTATTACAAGTCGCAGCCATGGGGAATCGATGGGAATCTGCTGTTTGGATATTTTGCGCAGCTGGATGGCAGTGACAGCATTTCACTGGATCGAAATGAACTGTCTGTGGCAGAATGGGCAGAGAGAGAAGAATTAGAAGGAATGGATGATTCCTTTAGTCTGACCAGGGAGATGATGCGGGTGTTTTTTGAATCCGCAGGAGCTGATGCAGATAAAATGTGACAGACAGAAATAAAAACGGAGGGTATAAAATATGGTAAATCCGGCAATGATTTTTAAGATTAAAGGTATGTGGGATGAGTTCACAGCAAACCACCCGAAGCTTCCGCGTTTTTTTAAGGCAGCTTTCACCCAGCCGCTGGAGGAAGGGACCGTTATAGAGATGAAGATTCAGCGTCCGGATGGAGATACGCTGACCTCTAATATTAAACTGTCGGCTTCGGACCTGGCTTTGCTTGAGCAGCTCAAAGAGCTGGGAACAGGTATCATGCGTTAAAGGCTCTGGGCAGATTATTTACAGTTTTTCTGCTGGCAGTTTACGCACTGTTTTGAATGAATAAAATACACAGGATGAGGAAACTGTTCCAAGTATCCGACATACTGTATAGATATAGAAAATATAGCAGCAGTCCAGGCATATACATGCTTTTTGCAGCTGCTGCAAAATACAGGCGGTAGGAATCATATGGAAAAAACAGCACAATTTAGCGTGGAATCGGTAGACAGTCTGGTAGAGCGGTTTCGGGCCAATGGATTGGAGACAATTAATCTGGGCCTGTTATGTTTCCGTTTTGCTCCGGCATTAAAAGAGATGAATCTGATTTCCGTACTGACAAAAATATCCAGAATGCTTCAGACAAAAAAAGTATCACAGGTAGAAGACAGCCATATTACCGGATGGTATTTTAATTTTTATGCGGGGTTTATACAGTATCTGGTAAACCGGAATATTAAATTTGAATTATACTATTCTAAAAAAGGGAGAAACTGGAAAGAAAGACTGAACCTGGCACTTTTGTGCAGGCAGCTTGGGAGCTATCAGAGAGCTTACGAGAAAAAACTGCGTTCTGCATAACCAGTATTTTCCAGAATAAAAAAATCCTCCTGAGCAATACTATCATTACAATGTTCACTCAGAACATTGCAATCAAAGATTTTTTAAAAACAGGAGGCTATTAAAAATGGCAAAGAACAAGACATCGAATGCTTCTAATTCAACGAATGCAAACAACGCAGCAAATGCAAACAATTCAACAAATGCAAACAACGCAGCAAATGCGGCCAGCTCTAACAGAGCATCCAATGCTCAGAATGCTAAAAACAAGGCTTCTGACAAAGCTGACAGCAGATTCACAGACTGCCACACAAAATAATGCTGGCAATTGCTCCTCAGCTGAATAAACTATAGTAAAAACGGCCCTGAACGAAAGAAATGCATAATCATTTCTTTTGTCCAGGGCTGTTTTACAGCAGACAGGAGGAGTTATGGATTTTGAACTGATTAAATGCATGGATGCGCCGTCCTATTTAAACCGGAGGGATACATTTTTTGCTGATTTAAGGGCGCAGGACCAGTATATGGAATATCATCTGCCAGGAGCGCACAGCTGCCCGTATGAGCGGATGTCAGAATGGGAAAGCAGGCTGCCAAGAGCCAAAAAAATTATTTTTTACTGTGAGCATGGAAATTTAAGCCTGATGGCGGCAAAACGGCTGGCAAGACAGGGATATCAGGCAGCAGCCGTGATTGGCGGGGTGGAATGCTTTAAAATAAAAAATTCCATTGACAGCGCAAAATAGACAAGATAATATAGTATAAAAAAGACAATGGAGATATTATGCGTACATTTGAACTGACTGCGCCATGTCATTTTGGCCTGGAGGCAGTACTGAAAAGAGAAATTTATGATTTAGGGTACGAGATTACAAAAGTTGAGGATGGAAAGGTTACATTTGCAGGAGACGCAGAAGCCATCTGCCGTGCAAATATTTTTTTGCGCACGGCAGAACGGGTACTGCTAAAAGCAGGCAGTTTTCATGCAGAAACATATGACGAGCTGTTTGAAGGCATCCGTGCGCTTCCATGGGAGGTTTATCTGCCCAAAGATGCAAAGTTCTGGGTTACAAAGGCTTCCTCTATTAAAAGTAAACTGTTCAGTCCTTCGGATATTCAGAGAATCGTTAAAAAAGCAATTGTTGAAAAAATGAAAGAATATTACGATATCGAATGGTTTAAAGAAACCGGGGCTGAATATCCGGTTCGTATTTTTCTGATGAAAGACGAAGTACTTGTGACCATTGATACAACCGGAGATTCTCTGCACAAACGGGGATACCGCACGATGGGCGGTCTTGCACCGATTTCAGAGACACTGGCAGCTTCCCTGATACAGCTGACACCGTGGCATGCTGACCGGATTCTGGTCGACCCGTTCTGCGGCAGCGGCACATTTGCAATAGAAGCGGCTCTTATGGCGGCAGGTATTGCTCCTGGCATGAACCGGCATTTTACGGCTCAGGCATGGAAAAATCTGATAGATGAAAAGCTGTGGAAGGAGGCATTTGAAGAAGCCGGAGATATGGTGGATTTATCTGTAGAGACAGATATTCAGGCTTATGATATTGATGCAGGTGTGCTGCGTTCAGCCAGGGAAAACGCAAAACGGGCAGGCGTAGACCGTATGATTCATTTTCAGCAAAGAAGCGTTGAACAGCTTCGTCATCCGAAAAAGTACGGTTTTATCATTACAAATCCGCCGTACGGAGAACGCATGGAGGACAAGAAAGATCTGCCAAAACTGTATCAGCAGATTGGTGAGGCATTTCAGAACCTGGATGCATGGTCTTTATACATAATTACAGGTTTTGAGGATACAGAGCGTTATATTGGCCGCAGTGCAGATAAAAAACGCAAGATTTATAACGGAATGCTTAAGACAAATTATTATCAGTTTTTAGGACCGAAACCTCCAAAGAGGAAGAAATGAAATGCATAAAGGAAGACAGTATCTGGTTTTTACAGTGATTCTCTGTATCCTGATGCTGATAAAATTTCAGTTTACCGGACAAAGTTTTGCAAAGACGGCAGAATTTCGAGGGGCAAATCTGCGCACAGAAGACTGGAATCCTGTTATTGCAGCCGAAGCTAACCAGACGTATCTGACAGTCAGTATTGACGGGCATGAGTATACGAATCTGGATGACGGGATTTACATGGATGATGCACGCAGGCTTATGATTCCGGTGGCAATGATACGGGATGCATTCGCATGCAGCGCCCATATATACGAAAAAGAACGTCTGGTCATTGAAAAAAAAGATGATGTACTTGAATTCGGGCTGAATCAGAATTATTATATCAGAAATGAACAAAAAAAGGACTGGGGCAGTATCACTGCTAAGAAGGAAGAGCAAAATGGCAGGGTATATGTTCCGCTGGAAATTCTGGCAGAAGAATTTGGCTATTCCCTGTTATGGGATTTGGAAGAGAATCTGCTGACGGCGGGAAATCAGTCGCCGGAACCGGAAAAGATTCTGCCTTATCAGTATGATTTGCGAAAAAAAGGCCGCGCGGCGTCAGTAAAAGACCAGGGGGCTTATGGAACCTGCTGGGCTTTTGCGTCTCTGACTGCCTTAGAATCTGCACTGCTTCCGGAAACACAGGTGCAGCTTTCTGTAGACCATATGGATATGAACAATAGTTTTTCCAGCACAGCGAAGGACGGAGGCCAGTATACGATGGCAATGGCCTATCTGGCTGCCTGGCAGGGGCCGGTAAAAGAAGAGGATGATCCTTACGGTGACGGAATCACAGACCCTTCTCTGGCGGCAGTCATGCATGTGCAGGATATGGAGATTATTGAGGCAAAGAACCTGGATGAGATCAAAAAGGCTGTATTCCAGTATGGAGGAGTGGAGAGCTGTATTTATACAACGATGCAGGAAGACGGCACACAGTCGCCTTATTATAATAGCGAAACAGCGGCATACTGCTATCTGGGAGAGAAAAAACCGAATCATGATGTAGTGATTATTGGCTGGGACGATAGTTTTCCAAAAGAATCTTTCCAGACAGAGGCGGCGCAGGATGGTGCATTTATCTGCCAGAACAGCTGGGGAGATGATTTTGGAGAAGACGGTGTTTTTTATGTGTCTTATTATGATACCAATATCGGCATTCACAACCTGGTTTTTACCGGTGTAGAGGACAGCAGCAATTATGATTATCTCTACCAGTCTGATTTATGCGGCTGGGTCGGCCAGCTGGGATATAAAAAAGAGAGCGTGTATGCAGCCAATGTATTTATGGCTCATGAGCAGCAGGATATTGCCGCCGCAGGGTTTTACACGACAGATAAAGATACCAGCTATGAGGTGTATGTCGTTCCGGAATTTACCGATACAGAATCTTTAAACAGCAGAATGCCTGTGGCAAAAGGAAAACTGGAACGTGCAGGCTATCATACAGTTAAATTTAACCAGGCCATTCGTGTGGAAGGAAACCGCAAATTTGCAGTTGTGTTATATTTATCAACACCGAATGCAGTCCGCCCGATGGCGATTGAATATGCAGCTGATGAACTGACGCGGGATGTGGTTCTGGAAGACGGAGAAGGATATATCAGTGCTCAGGGACGCGCCTGGGCGAGCGTGGAGGAAAGTTCGAACTGCAATCTGTGCATTAAGGCTTATGCACGCAGTGTACGTTAACGATATACCAGAGCGTGTCTGAAAAATTTACCAGACACGCTCTGCAAAAGAGGAGGCAGCATGGAAAAAAAACTTGCACGTTTTACCGCTTTTTTTACGTGCATTTTTTCTGTTTTTGTGTGTGTTACAGTCTGGTTTCTGCCGGTACTCGAACAGCGGGTTGAGGCATTCAGTGCCGGCATACGCGCAGACCAGCGGGCAAGGGAAGAGCGGTATGCATTGCTGCAGCAGATGTCCGGTCTGGAAATTCTGGAATACAATACACAGCAGGTGCAGGAACAGGCGGAAAAGCAGGCAGAAAAAATAGAAGCAGCTCAGGAAAGCGGAGAAACAGCTGTGGCTGAAGCAGAAGAAGAAGTCATTGTCATTTCTCATCAGATGCAGTTCGAGCTTCCGAAAGGTGCAGATAACACAAATGTTAATATTTCTCAAAACTATATAGATCAAAAGATAGAAATCGGCATTCCGGGTGCTGATCAAAATTATATTTATGATTATCAGATGCTTGGTAAAAGCGAAGACATTGAAGGGGTAGAAAGCCTGGATTATTTTAGCGAAAGCGGCAGCGGTAAAATTGTGCTGTCTATGGGAAAAATCGTAGAAATTGAAAGCAGTTTTGATAAAGATTATTTATACCTGGATTTCTTAGATCCTCAGGATGTCTATGACAGAATTGTAGTTGTAGATGCAGGCCACGGAGGCAGCGCTCCGGGAGCAGTATCAGGAAACAGCTGTGAAAAAGATATCACTCTGGCAATTGTGCAGAAAATGAAAGAACTGTTTGACCAGTCAAAGGACAGCGGTGTCGGGGTATTTTATACAAGGCTCGACGATTCCAATCCGGACTTTTCAGACCGTTCGGGGCTGGCAAATAAAATGAATGCGGATTTATTTTTAAGCGTGCATATCAATTCGCTGAAAGGACATGCAGAAGTGGAAGGCGTAGAGGTGCTTTATGATGAACTGGCGGCAGATACGGCTTTTGATACGAAAGATTTTGCACAGATTTGTCTTGATGAAGTAGCGGCATCATCCGGTGCCAGAAAAAGAAGCCTGAAATCAGGGAATAAAATATATGTAATACGAAATTCAGCTGCTCCGGCTGCACTGGCTGAAGTAGGATTTATGAACAATCCGAATGAGCTGGCCAGACTTCTGGACGCATCGTATCAGCAGAAAATTGCAGACGGACTGTATCGTGCCGTTATGAAATCTGTGGAACGGCTGGATGAAATCGATGGGACGAAGAAATAAAGAAACTAACAGAAGAAACAGACAGAGCGAAGAAGTGAAGAAACGGAAGAGAATGTGAAATAGAAGGAACAAAGAAGCGAAGAAGCAGAAGGAACAAAAAACTGAAAAAGCAGAAGAAACAAAGAACTGGAGAAGCAAGGAACTGAAGAAACAGGGGGAAAGTAAGTCAGAAGGGACAAAAACAGAAGTAGAAGAAATAGAAATAAAATCAAACATAGGAGGAATGAATTGTGGAAGCGAGAATAATTTTTGCGACAGGAAATGAAAACAAGATGAAAGAAATTAGAGAAATACTTTCGGGATGCGGCATGCAGATTCTTTCTATGAAAGAGGCGGGAATTACGGCAGATGTTGTCGAAGACGGATCCACGTTTGAAGAAAACGCCTGCATTAAAGTAAGACAGATTGCCAAAGCCGCTCCAGATGATATTATACTGGCAGATGATTCAGGACTGGAAATAGACTATCTGAATAAAGAACCTGGAATATACTCTGCCCGCTATATGGGTGAAGAAACTTCTTATGATGTGAAAAATCAGGCACTTTTATACCGTCTGAATGGCGTAGAAAAAGAACGCCGGACAGCGCGGTTTGTGTGTGCCATAGCAGCGGCAGTGCCTGGATTTGAGATTTTTACAAAGAGAGGTACAGTAGAAGGCTATATCGGATGGAAACCGGCTGGCAGGAATGGATTTGGCTATGATCCGATTTTTTATGTAGATGAATACGGATGTTCGACTGCAGAGCTTACAATGGAACAAAAAAATGCATTCAGCCATAGGGGAAATGCACTGCGTATGGTGAAGGAGGAGCTGAAAAGGAGAGGTGTTTTGGAAAAATAAACATGGCGGCATATGGAAAATATTACTGGGCAGAAACCGCAGAGCGGCAGAAGTTATGCCGGTACATATGCAGCATAAAACTGGGGAGTCGGAAAATATGAGAGTGCTGGTTATAAGCGATACACATGGAATTCATAAAAATCTGGACCGGGTGCTGGCAAAAGAGCGCCCGTATGAACAGATTCTTCATATGGGAGATATTGAAGGCGACGAGGAATATATCGAGTCGTCAGCCGGATGTCCGGTAACGGCAGTACGGGGAAATAACGATTATTTTTCTAAGCTGCCGCAGGAGCGGATGATAGAGATTGCTGGAAAACGGATATTTATGACACACGGACATTATTATTATGCAGCTGCCGGCGTAGAGCATCTGATCAGGGAAGCACGGGGCAGGGATGCCGATATGGTTATGTTCGGTCATACACATTATCCGATGGTACGCAGGGAAGGCAGTCTGTCTGTCATCAACCCAGGCAGCCTGTCCTATCCAAGGCAGGAGGGGCACAGACCCTCGTATATTGTTATGGAAACAGGGCCTTCCGGGGACTTTGAAATTTTTTTAAAATTTTTATAAAAAAGTGTTGACATTTTGGAAATACTAGGGTATACTTTATCTTGCGTTGAGGGAAAACAGAAAAAGAACAGAAAAGTTAACATAGCGGGGTGTGGCTCAGTTTGGCTAGAGCGCCTGGTTTGGGACCAGGAGGCCGCAGGTTCGAATCCTGTCACCCCGATCGTTACAAAAATATGCGGGTGTAGTTCAATGGTAGAACACCAGCCTTCCAAGCTGGATACGTGGG
>CAJTVR010000059.1 GCA_910580075.1 uncultured Eubacterium sp.
CTAAATTTTCTGCTTCCAGTCTCTGGCAGCGGACGGACCGGTGCCTGATGCCCTGGCGTTATGGCATGCCTTGCTCTCTGGCACTGGCAGGCACCTTTTGGGGCATCAGGATTTTATATAGCGGCAGACAGCGAGCCCCAAATCCTGGATACCAGGCAGAAAATTAAGAAGTTCTAACTGTTCTTCGGAGTCACAGAAAAAGGAAAAAATGTCTCTTCCCAGCTGGTACTGATGAATTTTACGTGTCTATCCGGTTTCTTATGACAGAAAAAATGTCCGGCTCTGCCTGTCAGCGTCAGAATAAATGTCCGGCTGTCAGCTGTCAGCGTCAGAATGAGCATCCGGCTGGCAGCTGAAAATATCCAGCCAGATTTTGGCCTGCATCTGGAAGACTGCATCCAGACATGCATATAAAATTTATCCGATACCAGCCAGGTTATGGTGTGTGTCTGGAAAACGGCCGCCAGACAGACACATAAAATTCATTCGATAACAGCCGGGCAGAGAAACTTTTTCCTTTTTCTGTGACTCTGGAGAACAGTTAGAAATTCTTAATTTTCTGCCTGATATCCAGGATTTGGGGCACACTGTCTGACGCAGCAGAAGACCTGGAAGCCCCAAAAGGTGCCTGTCAGTGCCACTGCATAAAGCGTGCCGTAACGTCAGGGCATCAGGCACCGGTCCGTCCGCAGCCATAACAAAAAAAGGAAAAAGTTTCTCCGCCCGGCATCCGGGTAACCCACACTTTTCGGCTGATTATGCCGCCGCACATCATACACGTTCCAGCTTCCATAATAACAGAAAATCCTTACCAGAATCTGTCAGAAATATAACAGTTTTGACAGATTCTAAACACAGCAGACAAATGCATGTACAGATTTTTAATCAGCACATGCGTCCCCTGTCTGCGTCATACACCGCGCAGTGATACAGTCATACAAACTCCCTCTGTTCAAAATCCCCATAAAATGTTATAATAAATCCGGTACAGCGCTGCAAACGCCTGAAACAGAAGTTGCATGCACTTACAGCACTACGGCACAGGGACCTTATCTCTATCCGTCAGTAAAAACAGGAAAGGACAATCAAACAATGCAAGAACACATCGAAACAATGGAAGACTATAAAGAAGAACTGGAGGCTTCTTTCCGGCGCATCAGTGAAGGCGACATTCTGACTGCCACCGTCATCAGTGTATCAGAAGAAGAAGCTGTCCTGGACTTAAAATATTATGCACCAGGAATTATCAGAGCCGCTGATTTCAGCGACGACCCGGACTGCTCCATCATGGACCAGCTGCATCCCGGCGATGTTATCCAGGCAACTGTTATAAACCTCGACGACGGTGAGGGAAATATTGTTTTATCCAAAAAAGAAGCAAACCAGATGCTCGGCTGGGACAGGCTGAAAACCGCCATGGACAATGAAACCATACCGACCGTACGTGTCAAAGAATCCGTAAATGCCGGTGTCATCGCATATGCAGAAGGACTGCGCGCTTTTATTCCGGCTTCCCAGTTAAGCCTTGATTATGTAGAAGATACATCTGCATTTATTGGAAAAGACCTGCAGGTGCGTGTAATTACAGCAGACCCGCAGAAAGAAAAACTGGTTCTGTCTGCAAAATCCGTATTGCGGGAACAGGCTGAAGAAGAAAGAAACCACCGCATTTCCATGCTTGTGCCAGGCACAGTTGTAGAGGGTACCGTAGAAAGCCTGACCAATTATGGCGCTTTTGTAAATATCGGAAACGGCCTGACCGGGCTTGTTCATATCTCACAGATCTGCGGACGCCGCATTCGCAAGCCTTCCGAAGTGCTCAAAACAGGACAGACTGTACGTGCAAAAATACTGAACACAAATAATAACAGAATTGCACTGAGCATGCGTGCATTAGAAGAAATGACAGACGAAAGCTCTGATGAAGCATCCATGCAGGCGGAAGAATACAGTTCTCATGAATCTGCATCTACTTCACTTGGCGACTTAATTGCAAAATTAAATCTAAAATAAAATCAGCACAAAAAAAGCATCTGCATTTATGGCTCAGATGCTTTTTGTGCCTGATGATTCACTCAGTTTTATTTTTCCAGTTTTTTCTGTGCTTTCCCGAAAAATTTGTCATTTTCAATGATAAAACGCTCGTGCATTCCCTGCCCGATCAGTCCTGCTTCGTCAAATGCCTGCACATCAAATACAAGTTTGCGGCCGTCTGCTTCCACCAGCTTGCTCACGCAGCGTACCTGCATGCCGACCGGAGTGGCCGACACATGGTGAATTGTCAGTCCTGTCCCCACTGTACCGCATCCTTCATCCAGTTCATCCTGCACGCTCTTCATGCACGTTTCTTCCATCAGAGCTGCCATTGCCGGAGTTGCAAACACTTCCAGCATTCCGCTGCCTATAGCAGCAGCTGTATGATCCTTCGTAACATCCCTGCATATTTCGTTACTGATTCCAACTGTCAGCATAACATAATCCCCCTGCATTAACATTCAGACCTGCTTAACAGCCGTCTTTGTATGACAGCCGCTGCAGAATCCTGTAAAATGAGCTGAACTATCCCACCTAAAAAACGCATCAAAAATCCACGGCTATACTCTTGATAAATATTCACCCGTTCTTGTATCAATCTTAATTGTATCGCCCTGATTTACGAATAAAGGAACATATACAGTAGCGCCTGTTTCCACAGTAGCCGGTTTTGTAGCACCTGTTGCTGTATCACCCTTTACACCCGGTTCTGTTTCAGAAATTTCCAGTTCTACAAATAATGGCGGCTCTACAGCAAATACTTCTCCGTTGTAAGAACAGATTTTAACCATTTCGTTCTCTTTTACGAATTTTAATGCATCGCCAATCGTAGCTGTGCTGATTGGAATCTGGTCATAAGTTTCAACGTCCATGAAATAAAATAAATCGCCGTCAGAATATAAGTACTGCATGTCCTTGCGGTCAATTCTTGCCTGAGGACATTTATCTACCGGACGGAATGTTTTTTCTACAACACCGCCGCTCTTGATATTTTTTAATTTTGTCCTGACAAAGGCAGCGCCTTTTCCTGGTTTTACATGCTGAAACTCAATAATCTGATAAATATTTCCTTCAAACTCAATCGTAATTCCGTTTCTAAAATCTCCTGCTGAAATCATTCGATATTTCCTCCTTAAAACTGTCTGAGCTTTGCACCCACTTTTCCTATCATATAATAAATGCGCACATATTTCAACTGTTTTTTTAATAATTCATCAGACACCCCTATTTTTCCAGATCGTGTATCATATCAATACGGGTCTGATGTCTGCCGCCTTCAAATTCTGCCTCCAGATATGCTTTTAAAATATCCTTTGCTGTCTCAATTCCTACAATTCTTGAACCAAAGGCAATGATGTTTGCATTGTTATGCTGTTTTACATAACGTGCTGTTGTTGTTTCCGAACATACGGCTGCACGCACGCCTTTTATTTTGTTGGCGGCCAGTGAAATACCCACACCTGTTCCACAGATCAATACCCCGCAGTCCGCTTCTCCGGCTGCGACTGCACGGCCGACTTTTGCGCCGATTTCCGGATAATTACAGCTTTCTGTTGTATCCACGCCAAAATTTATAACTTCGTGGCCAAGTTCTTCCAGATATTTTACCAGTTCTTTTTTCATATCCGGTGATGCATGATCATTTCCAATAATAATTTTCATAAATGTTTCTCCTTTGATACCCTTTTCTTCTGCTGTTTATTGCGGCATTTTTCTTTATTTTATCAGGCCTTTTTTATAACATACCGTCTTTTCTTCCGCTGTTGTTCTCCAGCATCTTTCTTTATTTATCAGGCATTTTTTATGAAATGCCGCCTTTTCTTTTTCTGCTTCTTATTTCCACAGACCTGTTCCGCCTGCTGTAAAAATACAGTACCAGCTTCTCCGGAATCCGTTTTAACACAATCTGTATCTCTTCTTTTGGGTGAACCGGCTTTACAAGAATGGTACGTATTCCCGCCCGGTTTGCACCCCATATATCTGTAAAAATCTGATCCCCGACAAAGAGTGTACTGGCTGTGTTTGTTTTCATCAGCCGCATTGCTTTTTTGTAACCTGCTGTCCCCGGCTTATGGGCATCAAATATATAATATGCATTTATGTTTTTATTAAACATCTTTACCCGCGGTTCTTTGTTATTCGATAAAAGACAGAAACGGTAGCCTGCACTTTTCAAGCGTGCAAACAGCTGCTCTGCCTTTTCATCTGCCGCAGCGCCGTGAGGAACCAGCGTATTATCAATATCAAAAATCACCCCCCGGTAACCTTCGTTATATAGTTTATCAAAATCAATCTGATAAACAGAATCCAGATATTCTCCCGGATAAAAAGTCTGTAACATATTTTGTACTCCTGTAGTATTGCAAGTCATCTGCTGCATGGCCCTTTTTAAGTGCAGTATCACAAGCCGTCTGCTGCGCGGCCTTTTTCACTGCTTTTGTGCCAGGCCGTCATTTATCCAGTATCTTTTTCAGCTCATCCATAAACGTATTGATATCTTTGAATTCCCGGTAAACCGAAGCAAAACGCACATATGCTACAGCCTCTAAATCTTTCAGTTTATCCATGACAATTTCCCCAATTACGGTACTTGGAATTTCTTTTTCTTCCTTATTAAATATCTCTGTTTCGATCTCATCCACCAGTTTATTGATCTCATTCACAGAAATCGGGCGTTTATGGCATGCACGCAGAATTCCCGCTTCTATTTTAGAACGGTCATACTGTTCCCTGTTGTTATCTTTCTTGATTACAATCAGAGGAATGGTTTCCACCTTTTCGTAAGTTGTAAAACGTTTTTTACATGCATCACACAGTCTGCGGCGGCGTATCGAATTATTATCATCCGCTGGTCTCGAATCGATAACTCTTGTATTATCACTGCTGCAAAATGGACATTTCATGCTGGCTTTTCCCCTCCGTCTTTTCGGCATCCTGTATCTATGATGCTTCGCACTTCTATACGGCATACTCTCAGGTATCACGGTATCTATGGTGCTTCACACTTCTATATGGTATAGGCTCAGTTTAACCTTTCATGCGATAGCTGTCAACGGATTTTTCCATTTTTAGCATTATAATTTATGAGTTGCTTCTTTTTCATCAACATCGACCAGAATAATTTCCGGCCCGATTTTTTTTACATCGCACCAGGGAATAAACAGCTCATATTCCCGGCAGAAAATACCAAAAAAATGCCCTGGTCCTGGAAGAATCAGTGCACGGATGCACCCATCCTTTTCATCGATATCAAGATCTATGACATTCCCAAGGCATTTGCAGTTTTTCATATTAATAACACTTTTTTCCTGTAATTCACGCAGACGCATAAACTCAAACATCCGTTTTTTTTATTATATGCATAAGACTGCGTGCCGGACACAGTGCATGTTTCGTATTATACATTAAACCGGAATACGATAACATCCCCGTCCTTTACCACATAATCTTTTCCTTCCAGACGTACCAGCCCTTTTTCCCTTACTGCTGCAATACTGCCCCCTTCTATCAGGTCTTCATATGCCACAACTTCCGCACGGATAAATCCGCGCTCAAAGTCTGTATGAATTTTACCGGCTGCGGCAGGTGCCTTTGTACCTTCCTTTATCGTCCACGCCCTTGTTTCGTCTTCGCCGGAAGTCAGAAAACTAATCAGCCCCAGCAGCCGGTAGCTTGCCCTGATCAGTTTGTCCAGGCCGGATTCCTTAAGCCCGAGCTCTTCCAAAAACATGGAGCGTTCCTCATCATCCAGTTCCGCAATTTCCTGCTCAATCTGTGCACAGACACAGAATACTTCGCTGTTTTCTTCCGCAGCCATACTGCGCACGCCTTCCACATGCTTATTCGAAGCCCCGTCATCTGCCAGATCGTCTTCCAGCACATTTGCAGCATAGATAACCGGTTTTGCCGTCAGAAGATTATACATCCTAAACCATGCCTGATCGTCTTCATCTTCACCCAGTTCATATGTCTTTGCCATATGGCCGTCTTCAAGATGTGCTTTGACTGCTTCTGCCAGCTTTAATTCTTTGGCAAGCGTCTTGTCCATCCTCGCCTGTTTTGCAATCTTTGAAATCCTGCGCTCTAAGATTTCAATATCCGAAAAAATCAGCTCCAGATTAATCGTTTCGATATCCCTGGCCGGATCTATGCTTCCGTCCACATGGACAATATTTTCATCCTCGAAACATCTTACTACATGAACAATCGCATCTACTTCACGGATATTTGCCAGAAACTGATTGCCCAGTCCTTCTCCTTTGCTGGCTCCTTTCACCAGCCCTGCAATATCTACAAATTCAATCACCGCCGGAACGATTTTCTTTGAATGATACAGCTCCCCCAGCCTGTCAATACGCTCATCCGGCACTGATACAATGCCGACATTCGGGTCTATCGTACAAAACGGATAGTTGGCTGATTCTGCTCCCGCTTTTGTAAGCGAGTTAAATAATGTACTTTTGCCGACATTCGGCAGACCTACGATACCTAGTTTCATTTTATCTCTATCTCCTTTGGTTTTTGTTATATATAGGGTTTTCGCCTCTCAAAGTTTTGGTTACGTACCAATTATTCTAAACCGCCTTGAGAGCCAGACCGCCGCACTGTCGTGTGAACATGCAGATTCATGGTTATACCAATATTAGAATGTCCAGATTCCGTCTAATGTTATCCCTGCCTGATAAATAGCAGATGTACGATACCCCTCATCAGCCATCCGGTTCATAATCATTTGACATTGAATCGGTTTTACTTCTGATAAAATCTGCTTTCCGATCACAGGATCAATGTTACATTCATAACGCTCTGTGAAATAATTTCTGTTTTCGTTGTCCATATTTAGCGGTAAATCTGCCAGCATAAAACCCGTCAGACCTTTTGCTTATTCCAGCGCCAGGTTCCTTTCCTTTTAAGTCCTTTCCCATAGTAAAAGCTCCTTTCAAAAAAGAGCCTTAACGCCTATGTTAGTATAGCATATCAAGACTCAAAAGTAAATCATTGGATTTCTATATTTCCAATGTACGGCATAGAAAATGTTCAACTGTGTCACCCCCTTTTCCTTGTTCTCTGAAACAAATGGTATCGGGTAAAGGGCCGGTGAAGTTCCTCCGAAGGAAGGCACCGGGAAAGCAGTCCTCTTTTGCTTTTCCCATTATCTGCCCGTAACGCTGCTGCGCCAATCCGAATCATTTCTGTATCTCCTTTTGTAAACAATGCCATAGTCTGTGATGGGAATATAGCGGCTATCAATCCAAAAACCACACAGAATATGACTGAGCACAGAACAGAGGTTTTAACCGCTTCATATAAGCTGCTAAATTTTTTCGCTCTGTAGCTGAATCCGGCGATTGGCTGAAATCCTTTAAGTAACCTTGTCACTGCCGCAGTCTGGCATGGCCATAGCTGCCCCGTCTATGCTGCCTTTACCACATACCCCAAAAACACTTGATATTGCTCATCTGTCCGCCTATAATAATACTAGTACATTTTGAAGAAAGGACGAATAAATTATGGAATATATGTCTGCACCACAGGCAGCGGAAAAACAGGATATTTCAAAAATCCCCGGCTCAAAATCTAAAAACACAAACCAAAAGCTATTACAGGAGGAATCCGGACATGAATAAATACAAAATAATGATAGTTGACGATGAGCCCGATCTATTGGATCTGCTTGAAAAATCACTTGCCATTGAGGGTTTCCAAAATATTATTAAAATTGATAACGGGCTTTCTGCGGCAGACTCATGCAGAAAATTACAGCCCGATATGGTGATCCTGGACGTTATGCTGCCGGGAATTGACGGTTACGAAGTCTGCAGGCAGATTAGGGAATTCTCTCACTGCCCTATCCTGTTTCTATCTTCAAAGAATGATGAATTGGATAAAATACTTGGCCTGGCAGTCGGCGGGGACGATTATGTAACAAAACCGTTCAGCCCGAAAGAGGTAGCTTACCGCGTGAAAGCACAGCTGCGCCGGACAGAATACAGGCAGCATCCGGCAAAGGCGCAAATCACAAAAATAGGGGCATTGAACATTGATCCGGAGGGATGCCGGGTAATGAAAGACGGAAAAGAAATTGAGCTGACCGCCCGTGAGTTTGAAATCCTGCAATACATGGCACAGAATACCGGACGCGTGATCAGCCGGGAGCGGCTGTATGAAACGGTCTGGAACGAAGATAGTTACGGGTGCGATAATACAGTCATGGTACATATCCGGCACCTGCGTGAAAAGATTGAAAGCAATCCTGCTTCCCCGGAATACCTTATTACAATGAAAGGCCTGGGCTATAAGCTGGTAAATCCTTATGAAAAATAAACTGAAACACAAACCTATCCTGTATACAGCGGTCATTTTAGCAGCCCTTTTTGTTATTCTGGCTGTTTCTGCAATCGGTATGTTTTACTATGTCTTTGCTATCCCAGAGCCGGAAGGATTAAGCCTTGCTTCATGGCCTAATACATTTACCAGCAATTTTTCCTTTTGGATAGAGGAAAAAGACGGGAATATCGGTGTAAAGCAGACCGGCTTGAAACGCCTGGACGAATACGGCTTGTGGATACAGATTGTTGACGAAACCGGACAGGAGATCTTTTCCCACAATAAACCCGCCCGCTGTCCAAAACATTACAGCATGGCAGAGCTTGTGACCCTTTCGGAAAGCAGATATGAAAACGGGCATACGGTGTTCATCAGCAGCATTACCCTTTCGGACAGGACGCTTAACTATATTATAGGCTTCCCTTATGCCATAGGAAAAGCCATGGTGTACTACAACGGCGCAAACGTGGCGCGGCTGTCGCCATTTACAAAAAATATGGTGTTTTTTTGCGCCCTGGCTGCTGTTCTTGCTGCCTTTGCTTATGCGTTCTGGCTCTCCCGGAAGCTGTCAGCTATTATCGGCGGTATCACAGATATAGCGGGCAGCAGTTACAAACCAATGAGAGAAACAGGCTTATTCAGTGAGGTTTACAGCTCACTGAACAAAATGGATATGGAAATCCGGCGCAGTGAAAAGATACAGCAGGAAACCGACCATACCCGCAAAGAATGGATCGCCAGCATCACCCATGACTTGAAAACACCCCTCTCCCCGGTAAAGGGATATGCGGAGCTTCTTTCAGAGGGGCACAGCCTTGATTTACAGACTGTACAGGATTGCGGAACAATTATTTTGAAGAATGTTAACCACATGGAAAAGCTGATAAACGACTTGAAACTGACCTATCAGCTTGAAGCAGGAGCTTTTCCCTTTGCGCTGCAGAAAACCCGGATCGTGCGTTTCCTAAAAGAATTGCTAATCGACATTGCAAATGACCCGGCTTTTTCAAACCGGGCAATCGAGTTTGAAAGCAGTTTGCAGGAATTGACAGTTGCAGCTGACCCCGGCCTTATGCGCCGCGCTGTCGGGAATATTGTTATCAATGCCCTTGTGCATAATCCTCCTGATACCAGAGTCAGGATAACGGTCAGTAAATCCCCGGATCAAAGCCTGTCCATTGCCATTTGCGACAATGGGAACGGCATGGACGAAGCGGAATTATCCGTCTTGTGGAACCGCTATTACAGAGGAACGAACACCAAAGAGCGTCCAGAGGGCAGCGGGCTTGGGCTAGCCATTGCAAAACAGATTGTTACGCTTCATGGCGGCAATATTTTTGTAAAGAGTCACCCCGGAGACGGAACAGAGTTTATCATTCTGCTTCCCCTTGGAACAGATGCAGATTAAGGTTAAATTAAGATATGCAAAAGCAGCACATAAGGCAGGCCGTCTATACTATAAAGCATAGGCTGCCTGCTTTTTGGTACGCCTATTAGAAAGACAGGAGGTTTTGTATATGGAATTACAATTACAGCATCTGAGCAGGCACTACGGGACAAAATGCGCTGTTGATGATGTCAGTACCACCCTTACGCCGGGGGTGTATGGCCTGCTTGGCGCAAACGGCGCTGGCAAGACAACTTTAATGCGTATCATCTGCGGTGTTCTAAAACCCACTTCCGGCAGGATTTGTCTGAACGGAAAGCCAATTGAAGAACTGGGGGAAAACTACTACGCGCATCTGGGGTATATGCCGCAGGACTTCGGCTTTTACCCGGACTTTACCGCCCGCGAGTTTATGCTATACATGGCAGCAGTCAAGGGGCTTGGAAAGCGTGAAGCCAGAAAACGCTCAGAAGAATTATTGAAATTAGTCAATCTGCATGAAGCGGCAGACAAGAAAATCAAGTCCTTTTCCGGCGGCATGAAGCAGCGTTTAGGTATCGCACAGGCAGAGCTGAACGCTCCTGACATTCTCATTTTAGACGAGCCGACCGCCGGACTTGACCCGAAAGAGCGTGTGCGCTTCCGCAATCTCATATCTGACTTTGCAAAGGAAAAAATCGTCATTCTGTCAACGCATATCGTATCCGACGTTTCCTATACCGCAGATACCATTCTGATGATGAAAAACGGTACATTTCTGCTGCAGGAGCCTATGGCTGCCGTCACAGACAGCATAGAAGGCAAAGTATGGGAGCTTTTAGTAAACAGCTGGGAAGCCGCAGAATACACCAGCCGTTTTTCTGTTGTCAATCTGCACCATGAAAACGGCAAAGTACGCCTGCGCATGATACATGAAACATCCCCGGCAGCGGACGCTGTTACTGTTTCGCCGAACTTAGAGGATTTATTCTTATACCACTTCGGAGAAGAAGCCAGGGCTGAAAGGAGCGAATAAAACCATGTTAATAAAATACGAATTTCTAAAAATATTGCGGAAGAAATCAACACTCATTGTTATGGCAGCCAGTCTGCTTGTAACAGCGTTTCTATTCGCTCTGCCTGTTATACAGTTCCAGACCTATCATCAAGAGGGAGTAATCCATGGACTTGCAGGTATTAAATACAAAAAGGCACAGACTGAAAACTATTCCGTCCTCTTAACAGACGAGTATATCACCGAAACAATCCGTGAAGTACGGCAGCTTTTTAACAATCCTGAGTATGTGGGATATGACGGATATGAGAAGTTTTTGATTGATAACGCCTATTGGGACGGTGTCGCACCCAGAGAAGAACTGTTAGACATGATTGCAAAAAACTATTCTGGCCCAGGTGAGAATGCGGGCTACAATTCACTGCCGGATTTGGATATTTCCAATGGTACAGATTTCTACGGTGCAAGACAGGAAAAAATCACAAAACTACTAGACAGTGCATCCCGTGAACTGTCCGCGGAACAGAAAACTTATTGGCAGAACATGAATCGTAAAGTGGAAGAACCCTTTCAATACGGCTTCTGCGAGGGCTGGAAAATTATCATCAGCAGCTTTGAACTCCTAATGTTCCCGCTTCTGGCTGTCTGTATTGTGACTGCCCCTATTTTCTCCGGTGAATATCAGGCCAAAACGGACGCAGTAATCCTATCCGCAAAATACGGCAAAACAAAATTAGCAGCGGCAAAAATCACAGCTTCCTATCTGTTCAGTGTACTTGCTTTTACGCTTCATATACTTATAGCGTTTGGTTTGCCACTTGCGGCATTTGGATTTGACGGCTGGGACCTGCCGGTGCAAATCGCGAACACCGCCATACCATACCCCTTTACATTCCTGCAAGCTGTTCTCGTAAACCTGGGTGTGGTTTATCTTGTGCTGTCTGCCATGACTGGCCTGACACTCCTGCTGTCGTCAAAAATGAAAAGTCCGTACTTTGTGCTTATCGTACTTGTACCTGTCCTTTTCATTCCAATGTTTCTTTCACCAAATGGAACAGCGGGTATCTATAACCTGATTTTGTTCCTGCTTCCATATCGTTCTGCCATGCCGGAACTTGGAAAATATCTCTCTTATCAGTTTAGCGGTATTGTGGCAGACGCATTTACCATGAGAGCTATCCTGTATACGGTACTGACTGTGATTATGCTGCCTCTTGCAAGACTTGGATTTCAGAAGCATCAGGCTGTGTAAGGAAGCGGCACAAAAGATACTCATCAACAAGCAATCTGCTGTATGACGGTCTAAAAAATCCGTCATACAGCAGAGGTATTTTCCCACGCCTGTTCACATCCTGACGCATTTTTCAAATACGCTCGGGGATAGTATTTTCCATTTCATCAGCTTTTTCTCTTCACTGCTCTATTCTAAGCAGGCTGCGCAGTTTCACAACAAATGATTTAGCACCATGTAATTATTACACTAACAAGGAAAATTTATCGGCTTTCCCTCAATTTCTCCAAGATCGACATAACGTCCGGCTGTGTTGCAGTGAACTTTATACCACGTTTCAGCATACCCATGACTTTCCCTGCTTTCTGCTCAATCTCTCTGGCAGTATGCTCGCTTGTCAGCATCAGATGATTTCCGGCGATTGTATATTCCCGTTCTATGTAGTCTTCTGTTATTGGAAACATATCCTGTATTAGAAATGCGCTCTCCCGGCTGTCATCCAGTTTCACAATATGCAGAATATCGCAAGGTTTTCCTGCTTTTTCTTTCTTCACCATAATCCGCCTGTATTTATCAATACGGCTGGATAATGGTATCATCCAGTATATATCCGTATTCGTATCTTCAAAGCAGTAATAATGCGGTCTGCTTCCTGCCTTATTTCTTTTGAGATATGGGTCTGGCATATCTTCAAAAAATTTATCTTTTATAATGTAAAAACCTGTTTTTTTCATTTGCCAGTCCTCATTACGGAAAAGTCCTCCGCCTTGCGGCGAAGGACTACACTTTCAACCCAACCATTTATATACCGCATATCGGTCAGCGGTAAACTTTCAACCCGACCATTTATATACCACATATCGGTCAGTGGTAAACTTTCTTTCTGCCTATATTTTAGCAGGCACAAAGAGGAAAGTCAATAGGTAAATCTTTATAAGTTAATAATTCCGCACCGCCCTTAATCCATCGATTCCACCAGAATCAGTATCCCGCTTTGAAAATCAATCACCGCTTCCTGTTCCACAATTTCATTACTGACTGCAAGCGAATGAAACCCATCCAGCGTATGCTCACAGAGCGGATACTTAAATCCGGCCAGTGTCACGCCTGTCACTTTTGTCGTTAGCGGAATAAGTGATATATATCTGCCATACTGCTCATTTTTTTTCAAAACCGTCTGCTTTTGTATCAGCCGGACTCTGTTATGCGCGTCCGCCATAAAACAGGGAATCTCACGTTCCATGGCAAATCCAAGCAGCCGTACCGTTCCAAGCACATGGTCAAGCCTTGTGCCTGTCCCTCCTAAGATATGGATTTCGCTGCTGCCCCTGTCGATGGCAAGCTGCAGCGCAAGCTCTGTATCCACGGCATCTTTTTCCGGAAGGTACTTGTGAAAGATAATCCCTGCATCCTCAGAAAACTGCTGCAGCTGAACCGGGTCCGCCGAATCGAAATCCCCTAACACCTCATCCGGCCTGATACTGTTTTGAGCAAAAAAACGGATGCCGGAATCTGCAGCAATAAAATAATCGAATTTATGACGTTCAAGATAAGACAGCGCAAACGCGTGCTCCAAAGTTCCGCCTGTGACAATCAACGTTTTCATAAACTGCTCCTTTACATTCTAACCGGATACGGAAAAGATTTCTTTTCTTCCTAATACTTTTTTCTCCCCTTAAGCTCCTCATACAGCTGCCTGTAATTTTCATACCGCACCGGATGAATCTGCCCCCGCTGCACCGCCTGTTTTACGCCGCAGTCCGGTTCGCTCATATGACTGCATCCTAAAAACCTGCATTCATGTTCATAGCCGGCAAACTCCGGGTAATACTGCTTTAACTCTTCTTTTTCCATCTGAGGCAGGAACAGGGAGCTAAAGCCCGGGGTATCCATAATATACGCATCCGTTTCCAGATGAATCAGCTGCGTATGGCGCGTCGTCTGCTTCCCGCGCTCTATTTTACGGCTGATTTCTCCGGTTTCCATCTGCGCCTCTGGCTGCAGCAGATTAATGAGCGACGATTTCCCTACGCCGGACGGGCCGGACACTGCTGTAGTCTTTGCGGCCAGTGCCTGCTTCAGGCTGTGAATTCCTTCCTTTTGCTTAACGCTGGCAAAAAGTACCGGATAGCCGCACTGGCTGTAAATTTCTGCCAGCCGCTGCCTTAAAGCGCTGTCTGCTAATTCCATTTTGTTAAAACAGATTGTCACCGGAATCTGTGAATACTGCATGAAAATCAGATAGCGGTCCAGCAGATTCAGATTTGGCTGCGGACTGGCTGCTGCAAAAATAACAAGCGCCATGTCAATATTCGCCACTGCGGGACGAAGCAGCTCATTGTTCCTTGGAAGGATTTTTTCTATATTTCCTGTTCTTTCTTCTTCACTGATAACCGCAATCTCTACCCTGTCCCCGCACAGCGGTTTCATATTCTGGAGGCGGAATACGCCTTTTGCCTTACATTCATAAATTCCGGATTCTGCCACGTGTACGTAGTAGAATCCGGAAATGCCTTTTACAATCTTTCCCTGCATCTTTCTTTCCTTACAGTCTAACGCTGCAGTTTCGTGCTTATTTTTGCAAAAACCGGATAGATTCCTGCTGTGTCTGGGAATCCCCGTCGTCTAATACCCACTCAATTTCGATAGTTCCGGTACTCGTCGTAATATCTTTTTTGGTAGAAATCACATACGGGAATGACGAAATCGGTATGCCGTCCCATCTTGCGATTTCCGTTCCATTGGCATCTAAAAGACTGATGTTTGCAGAAATTACCATTTCGCTGCCCTGCGGCTCTTCAATTCTGCGGTCTTCCATGCGGTAGATAATCTCTTTTTTGCCAAGGCTTACAACATAATCTACCTGGCTGCCTACACTGACGCTGCTGCCAGATTCCGGTGTCTGGCTGATAATGCTGCCTTCCGGTATGGTATCGTCATATTCTGAATCTGCGCTGCCAGGTTCCAGGTGGTTTGCACGCAGACGTTCTGCTGCTTCGGCTTCTGTACACTTTTTGATATCCGGTACCTGCACCTGCTCGACTCCCTTGCTGATCGTAAGCGTTACCGTATCTCCCTTTTTCACCATAGCTCCTGCTGACGGCGACTGACGGATGACCGTGCCTTCCGGTGCGTCTGCAAATTCATATCTGGAGTCCGGGTTTACCTTAAGGCCGCGTGTCTCTAACATATCCCTGGCAGTAGCTGCCGGATTTCCGACTACATTCGGGTTTTCAAAATCAGCCGGACCGCTGCTTACAGTTACCTGTATAACGGTGCCTTTTTCTACCTCTTCTCCTTCTTCTACGTCCTGTTCCACAATCAGGCCTTCCTCATATTCATCTGAAGCGATTGTCCCAAGCCTTCGAAGATCTAAATCCATATCTTTTAACTCTTTGCGTGCCTCATCCAGTTCTTTTCCGATTACACTGATCATAGACACGCTTTCTTTTGTATCTGTGTCTGTATCAGATGTCTCGTCTGTATCTGTATCTGTGTCTGTATCTGAATCCGGGACTTCCAGATCTGGAAATGTCATTTCCTCCTGGTTATCATTTTTTTTATTATCCGGCGAAAATTTAAACCATCCAAGCATGCTGCCTGCAAGATAGACAATAATCATGACGATAATGACTGCCGCCACAATGCCCATGATGGTCATTGCCTTTTCCATTTTAGGATTTAAAAGGCCGCCTGCGTCATCATCCTCACTATCGTCTGCTTCTTCTTCCTGGTATCTGCGCGGTATCATTTCCTGCTGCATATCCCTCTGGCTGACATGGATATGAGAAGTCTCTTCCCGAATCTGGTTCACTTCATCGGAAGAGAGCATCCGCGTTTTGTCCTGTACAAACGCTGGCACCATAACGACAAAATCATCATCCGGATTTACCAGTGCATGTCTTAAGTCTTCTAACAGTTCGCTCATGGCCGCGTATCTGCGGTCTGCACTTTTCTGTGTACATTTCAGTATGATTTTTTCCAGGCTGACTGGAAGATCCGGCACAAAATTGCGCGGAGACTCCATCTCTTCCTGCAGATGCTGAATCGCAATGGCAACTGTCGTATCTCCGTCAAACGGCACCCGTCCTGTGACCATTTCGTACATTACGATTCCTAAAGAATAAATATCGCTCTTGCCGTCTACAAATCCGTTTCTTGCCTGTTCCGGCGAAGAATAATGCACAGAGCCCATGACATCTGAATGTATCGTATTGCTGGTAGCTGCCCGTGCAATGCCAAAATCGGTTACCTTGACCTTGCCCTCTGTGGATATCATAATATTCTGCGGCTTAATATCCCGGTGTACAATATTCTTATTATGGGCAGCCTCAATGCCGCGTCCTACCTGAATGGCAATGCTGATGGCTTCTTTATAAGACAGCTGCTGTTTTTTTTCTATATACGTTTTAAGCGTAATTCCTTCTACATATTCCATTACGATGTAGTGAAATCCGTCCTCGCTTCCTACGTCATAAATATTTACAATATTCGGATGCTCCAGTCCTGCTGCCGACTGCGCTTCCGTACGGAATTTTGTTACAAAATTAACATCTTCTGCAAATTCCTGCTTGAGCACTTTGATAGCGACAAACCTGCCAAGTACATGGTCTTTCGCTTTGTATACATCAGACATGCCGCCCGCACCTGCTTTGGCGAGTATTTCATACCGGTCTGCTATAAATTTCCCTTCTTCTAACATCTTTTCACCTCATCAGAAAACGGATCTATGATGATCACTGATATATTATCTTTCCCGCCATTTTCATTGGCAGCCGCGACAAGACGCTCCACACTCTCTGCAAGATCACGCTGGCTGCACATGATCTTACGTATCTCACTGTCTTCAATCATATTTGTAAGCCCGTCAGAACATATTAAAATGCGGTCCCCCGGCCTTAAGTTCACTTCAAAAAAATCTGCCTCAATATCTTTAAACGCTCCTACAGCTCTTGTTATAATGTTTTTATCGGGATGCACTCTCGCCTGGTCTGCATTCATCTCGCCCATGCGTACCATTTCCTGTACCAGCGAATGGTCCCTTGTGACCTGGGTAATTTCCTGATTCACCAGATAAAGACGGCTGTCGCCTACATTTGCAACACGCAGGCAGTCCCGCATAACCGTAGCGCCTACAAACGTCGTCCCCATTCCTCTCAGCTGCGGATTTGTATCAGCCAGATTCAGAAGTTTTGCATTGGCCTGGCGTAAAGCCTCCCCCAGCAGGGCAGCCGGCTCTGTCAGTCCGCTGGATGCGATTGCTTTTACTACATATTCGACTGTATATCTGGAAGCAAAATCACCTGCATTATGACCGCCCATCCCATCTGCAACGATAAAAAGATTTGGAAGATTTCCAACCGGGGTCTCAGAAGTATAAATATAATCCTGATTCATGCCCCGGCGTCTTCCGATATCTGTCATGGAAAATGTCTTCATCTTTTATGCCTCCCATTCACACCGTTTATGCACATTAGAAATATAACCGTTTCAAACCTTTACAGATATTTTTTTCGCAACTGGCCGCATGCGCCATCGATATCACGGCCCATTTCTCTTCTTATAGTAACATTTATTCTATTTTTTTCAAGTTTATTTTTAAATGCTGCTGCCGCGGACTCATCCGGCTGCATAAAAGAACGTTCTTTTACCGGATTTACCGGAATTAAGTTGACATGACAGTTTTTCCCTTTTAAAAGCATGCTTAAACGCTCTGCATCGCCGGGCGAGTCATTGATGCCGCGAATCAGGCTGTATTCATATGTAATGCGTCTGCCTGTTTTTGCAAAATAATAATCACATGCTTTTAATACTTCTGCAAGGTCATACTGTAATGCCGCCGGCATCAGTGACTGGCGTTTTTCCTGGGAAGGCGCATGCAGCGAAAGAGCCAGTGTAATCTGGAGTTTTTCGTCTGCGAGCTGCCTGATACGCGGCACAATCCCGCAGGTCGATACGGTAATGCTGCGCTGGCTGATATTCTGGCCCTGTTCGTCAGTGATCAGTCTGATAAATTTAAGCAGACTGTCATAATTATCCAGCGGTTCTCCGATACCCATTACTACTACATTTGAAATGCGTTCCCCTGTATCCTGGCTGGTCCTATAGACCTGCTCTGCCATTTCAGCCGGTGTCAGATTTCTTACAAACCCGCCAATGGCAGAAGCACAGAAACGGCAGCCCATCCGGCAGCCCGCCTGGGAAGAGATGCAGACAGAATTTCCGTGCTTATATTTCATAAATACGCTTTCAATCATATTTCCGTCTGCAAGCGCATAAAGATATTTTTTTGTACCGTCCAGTTTTGAAGTCTGTATCTGAACCGGTTTTAATACGGTAAGACGGCATGTTTCCTTAAGACGGCTGCGCAGGGATTTGGACAGATCTGTCATATCGTCAAAACTAGCCGCATGCTTCTGGTGCAGCCACGCATAGATCTGCTTTGCACGGAACGGTTTCTCGCCTATGCCAGTCAGAAAATCAGTCAGTTCCTGACAGTTTAAGGAATTGATTTCCAGGGATGCGGGAGTATAATTTATATTGTCCATTTTTCTTCCTTTTCTTTCATTGCACTGCTGCATTTATGATACTGCTGCTGTTTTCCAATAGCCAGCCGGAATTTTTATAAAGGCCGGCCGCCGTCCTTACGGTGAAATTCCGCTATAAAAAATCCGTCCCCGCCATGTACTTCTGGCAGAATCTGCCTGCTTTTGACAAGTTCAAACTGTCTGTGCCCGTTTAAAAACCTCTGCACATTTTCTTCATTTTCCTGCCTGCTGATCGTACAGGTGCTGTAAACCATCCGCCCGCCGGGCCTGACATATCTGCATACCGTATCCAGTATTTCCTTCTGCAGCCCGGCCAGCTCTTTGATTTTATCAGATGTCATATGGAACCGGATATCTTTTTTGCGGCGCATCACGCCGAGCCCGGAACACGGAAGGTCTGCGACTACAATATCTGCTTTTTCTTCCAGTGTCCCGTCAAATATTCTGGCGTCCCAGATCTGTGCCTGCATGTTCTTTACCTGGCAGCGCTGTATATTTTCGCGCAGCAGGTTTACTTTATATGCGGTCAGGTCTCTTGCAAGTACCTGTCCGGTTCCCTGCAGCATCTGTGCTAACTGAATGGCTTTGCCGCCTGGCGCGGCACATACATCCAGAATGAAGTCGTTTTTTTTAGGATGCGCTGCTTCGGCTGCCAGCATCGAGCTGATATCCTGGATATAAAACAGTCCTTCCTCATAACCTGGCAGCGCCCGGATATGATCATAACCTGAAATGCGCACGGCATAAGGAAGCTCACTGCATATGGAAGCCTGTATGCCTTCTGCTTCCAGCATCCGCTTTAATTCTTCCGGCGTGCAGCGGCTCGTATCCGTACGCACGGTAAGCGGTGCCGGCATTAAAAATGATGCCAGAAGCCGCTCCATTTTTTGAAAATCCGTGTCCTTTTCCCATGTAAGGCCTGCTTCTTCTTTCCACATCCCGATGATCCATTCAGGAATCGAATACCGGACGGACAGATACCGCAGCGGCTCTTTATTTTTATCAGGCCACAGGAGTGCCTTTTCTTTGTTCCGGACAATGCTTCGCAGTACGCCGTTGACAAATCCGCCCAGGTTTTGAAATCCCCTTTTCTTCGCCAGGCGCACTGCTTCGTTGCAGGCCGCTGCATCCGGGACAGATTCCATATAATAAATCTGGTATACGGCGCTTCGGATGATGTTTCGGATCACCGGCTTCATTTTGCGTACCGGCACTTTGGAATACCTGCCAATAATATAATCCAGCTGTATCTGATATTCCAGTGTGCCTTCTGCCATGCGTTTGATAAAGGAACGGTCTTTTTTATCCAGATACTGATACTTGTCCAAAACATCTGCAATAGCAGTATGGCTGTACGTTCCGTTCTGGCTGGTTTCCAGTAATATATCCAGTACCAGTCCCCTTGTGCTGGCCACTTCCATTATAAACTCCTCCCTGGCAGCATTCCTCTGCCGATTGATTAATCACGGTCCCTTCCCCCGAACAGGATCAGCAGACGTAACAACTGCAGAATCGCTGCTGCGGCTCCTGCCACATAGGTCAGTGCTGCAGCTTTTAATACTTTTTTAGTATACGGCAGTTCCTGCTCACTGAGTATCCCGGTATCACCCAGAATGCGCACGGCACGGCTGGATGCGTTAAATTCTACCGGCAGCGTAACGAGCTGAAACAGTACGGCTGCTGAAAATAATACAATTCCAATCTGGCAGAACAGGCTCCCGGCACCGCCGAAAATAATCCCCAGAATAATCAGCGGCCAGGAAACTGCCGAACCAAAGTTTGCAGCCGGAACCAGCGCACTGCGGATATTTAACGGAGAATATCCCTGCTGGTGCTGAATGGCATGCCCGCACTCATGTGCCGCTACGCCAATGGCAGCCACCGAAGCGGAACCATATACCGAATCCGACAGATTCAGTGTCTTATTGCGCGGGTCATAATGGTCTGTCAGATTTCCGGCTACATGCTGGATTCTGACGTCGTATATGCCCGCACTGCTTAACACACGCTGCGCAGCCTGTGCTCCAGTCATATTTGTCCTGCTGCGCATCTGGGAATATTTACTGTAAGTTGATTTTACACGTGCTGAAGCAATCATGGAAATAACTGCTCCGATAATTACAAGCAGATACGTCGGGTCAAAATAATATCCATAAGGCATCAGACATTCCTCCTCTCTATGCCGTTCGTTATATTTTTCAGGTGCTGCGGCTATTCCGGTTCCCGGCTGCCGCTCATTTACTGTCAGAGTACGCCTCAGGCCTTTTTAAACATCCATGGAAAATACGGTTCCTGTTTCCACCGGATATCCGCGCAGAAATGCTTCTACAGGCATGCGTTTTTTGCCCTCCAGCTGGACTTCTTTCAAAGACAGCTGTCCTTCTCCTGTCTGAACGACCAGGTGCTTTTTATCCGATACAACAACGGTACCGGCCTGGCTGGCGTCTCCTCCTTCCAGCACATCTGCTTTCCAGATTTTAAGCGTCTTTGCACCGAGTGCTGTAAATGCGCTCGGCCATGGGTTCAGGCCGCGGATCAGCCGTTCTGTCTCAGCTGCCGGTTTTGTCCAGTCTATGATTCCCATGTTCTTTTTTATCATGCCCGCATATGTCGCCTGGGATTCATCCTGTTTTGTGCGCGTCACAGTCCCGTCTTCCATATGGGCAAGTGTCTGCACGCACAGTGCGGCTCCTGCTGCAGAGAGCTTATCGAACAGACTGCCGCCTGTTTCATCCTCTGCCAGCATAACTTCTGTCTTTTCCAGCATATCTCCGGTATCGATTCCGGCATCCATCTGCATCGTCGTAACGCCTGTTTTCTCATCCCCGTTTATAACTGCCCACTGGATTGGCGCTGCTCCCCTGTATTTCGGCAGCAGGGAAGCATGGACATTGACACAGCCATAACGGGGCATATTTAAAATTTCCTCTGGGAGAATCTGTCCAAACGCAGCTACAACCATAATGTCAGCGTCATACTTTTTTAAATATGCCGCACATTCCGGTTCGCGGATGCGCTTTGGCTGGTATACTTCTATATTATGTGCCAGTGCAGCCGATTTTACTGCTGAAAACTGCACAGATTTTCCCCTGCCTTTCGGCTTATCCGGCTGGGTAACTGCTAATACGGTCTCATGGCCGGCCTGAATCAGCGACTCTAAAATGGCCGCGGCAAAATCCGGGGTTCCCATAAATATGATTTTCATTCAACCACCTGCGCTTTCTATTCGCCGTCCAGCTGCGCGTCATGAATTTCGCCTATGACACGTTCCATATACATATGCCCGTCCAAATGTTCGATTTCATGGCAGAATGCCCTTGCTAACAGTTCGTCGGCTTCTATCTCATATTCTTTCATGTCTGCATCAAAAGCACGTACGACTACATGATTCGGCCGTGTTACTTCTCCCGACTTACCCGGCAGACTCAGGCACGCCTCATCCCCGGTCTGCTCTCCTTCCTGCTTAATAATTTCAGGGTTAATCAGAATAATCGGCCCTTCGCCGATATCAATCACTGCAATTCTTCTTAAAATGCCTACCTGGGGAGCGGCAAGACCCACACCGTTTGCTTCATACATCGTATCAAGCATGTCTTCGATTAATGTTTTGATCATCGGTGTAACCTCTTTTACCTCTTTGCACACTTTGTTTAAGATTGGGTCTCCCGCAATCCGAATCTGTCTGATTGCCATTTTATGCTGATTCCTCCTCATATTCTTTTCTGTCCGGCTGCCGGCAGAGCGCCCAGCAGCCTTTTTTACTGTAACAATATATTAACCGTTCCATGGATTAAAGTCAAACTGTATGCTGACTTTTTTCCATTCCGGCGCACCAGACAGTTTTTTTTCCAGAAAGTCCTTCACCTGGATTAAAATACGGTAATCCGGATGCTTGATATACAGCACGCGCCGGTATATGTCATTTATTTTTGCAACTGCTGCATCTGCCGGGCCTATGAGCTGAAAATTTTTCCATACTTTATCAGCTCCCCCTTTTTTTAATTCCGCCTGTATCCACTCTGCAATCTGCTCCATACACGATGCCGCCTCCTGCTGACTTTTGGATGCAGCCAGTATATGAAGCATATTCCACACGGGCGGATAATGCATCAGCCTGCGGTATAAAATCTCTTCGTCATAAAATGCCTGGTAATCCTGTGCCCTGGCGGACTGAATGCTGAAATGATCCGGCTGGTAGGTCTGTATAATGGCCGTCCCGGGCCTGTTTCCCCGCCCGGCCCGGCCCGCTGCCTGTGTGACCAGCTGGAATGTACGCTCTGCTGAGCGGTAATCGCTGACATTTAAAGACATGTCTGCCGCAAGCACGCCGACCAGCGTCACATTTCCAAAATCATGCCCCTTGACAATCATCTGGGTACCGACCAGAATATCTGCTTCATGCCTGGCAAAGGACGTCAGTATCTTTTCATAAGAATCCTTCGTGCGGGTCGTATCATAATCCATACGCAGAATCCGTGCATCCGGGAAACGCCTGGCTGTCAGTTCCTGAATCTTTTGCGTGCCAGCCTTAAATCCTCCGATATAAGAAGAGCCGCAGGACGGGCATTTATCCGTCATCGGGATTTCATAACCGCAGTAATGGCAGATCAGCCTGGAATGATTATGCTGGCTCAGGGAAACATCGCAGTGCGGACAGCGCAGTACACTGCCGCAGGAACGGCACGATACAAACCCTGCAATGCCTCTGCGGTTTAAAAACAGCATAATCTGTTCTTTTTTTGCAAGCCGCTCCTCCATTAATTCCTGCAGCCGCCTGCTTAAAATCGAACGGTTTCCGGCCCGCAGTTCTGCGCGTAAATCAATCACTTCACACGACGGCATGGCTTTTTCTCCTGCACGGAGCGCAAGACGCAAAAGGCGGTATTCCCCCATTAAGGCACGGTAATAACTGTCTGTCGAAGGCGTGGCCGAGCCAAGAATGACGCTCGCTCCCGTCATCTGTGCCCTTTTGACCGCTACATCCCTGGCATGGTATCTGGGTACTGTTTCACTTTTATAACTGTTTTCATGTTCCTCGTCAATAATAATAAACCCCAGACGTTCAAAAGGCGTAAACAGCGCAGACCGCGGCCCGATCATAATATCAATGTCCCCGTTTTTTGCCCGCTGGAACTGGTCGTAACGCTCCCCTGGTGACAGTCTGGAATGCAGAATCGACACGCGGTCTGCGAACCGTTCATAAAAACGCTGCACGGTCTGGAATGTCAGCGCTATTTCCGGTATCAGTACAATGCACTGTCTGCCCGCAGCCACGGCATGGGCAATCAGCTCCATATAGACTTCCGTCTTGCCGCTCCCGGTAACACCGTGCAGCAGATACGTATGCCGCCTTCCTGCATCAGATTCCCTGATGACCTCACTGACTACATCCTGCTGCGCCTGGTTCAGCTGCTTATTGTAACCCTGTTTTGCAAGATGTGCAACAGGATTCCGATAATAAGTATCCTGCTGGATGCCTACAATGCCTTTTTTCACAAAATTCTGAATGACGCTGGAGGCTATATTCAGGTCTTTGGTCAGATGCAGATACGGCTGGGAAGGGCATTCCATTAATTCTGCTAACAGTTTTTCCTGCGCCGTGTAATGTTTCTTTCTGGATTCTGCATAAATGCTTTTTGCTTCTTCCAAAGGCACCAGAAGACGGACCTGCTTTTTTAGCTTATGGTGCTCCTGGCGCTTGACCGGAAGGACTGTTTTCAGCGCCTGGTTCATCGTGCCGCCGTAGTTTTGCCGCATCCAGGCTGCCAGCGCAATCAGCTGCGATTCAATCGCCACCGATTCCTTTATAATGGAAAGAACAGGCCTGATTTTGGAAACATCATATTCCGGCGTGTCTGTCAGCGCAGTCACATATCCGGCTATTTTACGGCTTCCAAACGGCACTGCCACACGCATTCCTTCCGTAATCTCCCCTTCCAGCTCCGGCGGAACCAGATACTGAAACGTTTTATCTAATTTTTCATGTGAAATGTCTACAATGATATTTGCGTACAAAACCGATTCCTTTTCCGTTTATTCCGGCTGTGCTAAAATATCCGCAATCAGATCCCGTTCATCCATTGGATATTTCACGCCTTTGATTTCCTGGTAATCCTCATGTCCCTTTCCTGCCAGAACAATGACATCCCCCGGCCTTCCGTTTCTAATGGCATAGCGGACTGCCTCTTTGCGGTCAGCAATTTCGACATATTTCCCGTCTGTTTTAGCAATGCCCTGTCTGATATCGTCGATAATTGCCTGCGGATCTTCATCCCTTGGATTGTCTGAAGTGATAATCGTTAAATCTGCCAGCCTGCCGGATACTTCGCCCATCTCATAACGGCGCAGTCTGCTCCGGTTTCCGCCACACCCGAACAGGCATACCAGCCTGCCCGGCTCGTATTCCCGCAGAGTGCCAAGCAGGCTCTGAAGGCTCATGGCATTGTGCGCATAATCAATCATCAGTGTAAATTCATCCGATACCTTTACCATTTCGATGCGCCCTTTGACCTTTGCATGTTTCAATGCCTGTTTCATATTTTCCTCAGACACCTCAAAATGACGGCACACTGCAATGGCTGTCAGTGAATTGTATACACTGAACCTCCCTGGCACATCGATTTCCACATCAAAGCTGCAAAGCCCCCGCGCCTGATACGCCACGCCAAGATACCCCGGCTTATGGATTAACTGCATATGTTCAGCCCGAAGGTCTGCTTCTTTTGAAAATCCAAACGTCTCAATGCTGCAGGTATGGCCTTTGACCACATCTTCTGCATGCGCGTCGTCAGCATTGATAATCCCGGTCCTGCACTGGCGAAACAGCATCCCCTTGCACGATAAATATTCTTCAAAAGAAGCATGCTCATTCGGCCCGATATGATCCGGCTCAATATTAGTAAAAATACCGATGTCAAATGTAAACCCTGCCGTACGGTGCATCATAAGCCCCTGGGAAGATACTTCCATAACACAGGTATCACAGCCTGCATCTGCCATTTCCCTAAAATACTGCTGCACCAGATACGATTCCGGCGTCGTATTGGCAGACGGTATGCGCTTTTGCCCGATCACCGTTTCAATCGTGCCAATCAGGCCGACTTTACGTCCGGCATTTTCCAGTATGGATTTTATCATATACGTCGTCGTCGTCTTCCCCTTCGTCCCGGTTATGCCGATGGTCTTTAACTCCTTCGCCGGATAGCCGAACCATGCCGCAGACAGCTCAGCCAGCGCAAGCCTTGTATCTGCTGTTTTCAATACGGTAATGCCCTGGGGAATTTCTATATCCTGCTCCACCACGACAGCAGCGGCTTTCTGCTCCGCTGCCTGCCCGATACAGGTATGGCCGTCAAATACTGATCCCCTGATGCAGACAAACAGGCATCCGGGAACGATTTTTCTGGAATCATAAACAAGCGCTGTAATTTCCTGCAGCATGCCTCCCTGTGCGTTTTCGGCAAGTATTTTGTATTCCATATGTTCTGTCAGCCTGTTCAGGGCTGGTTTTTGTATTGTCATTCAAACACCTCCATATTTTGTTTATTCATAAAAGGCACATACCATGCATCATTTCTGCAGTCTGTATGCTGCCTTCAGACCTGTATTTTAAATTCTGCAAACTGATATCATTATATTCGTTTTGGCAAAATAAAGCAATCACTATCAGTATCAGAAGGACTGCCTGAAATGACAAAAACTGCAAAACACGGGCATGCATAACATCCTAAATTCTGCACACTCTATCTGCATGAAACGATTACAAAACTTTTTAATCTGCGGCCTGACTGGCTGGTGCATGGAAATTTTATTTACTTCTACGGGCTGCATATGGAAACGGGATAAACGCCTGATGGGGCAGACTTCTTTGTGGATGTTCCCTATTTACGGCATGGCTGCCGTTATTGCACCTGTATCCCGGCATCTGTCCAGCTGTCCGCTGCTCCTTCGCGGCGCGATCTACAGTGTCGGAATATTTACGGGTGAATATGTAAGCGGCAGCTTTTTAAAAAAACACCAGATGTGCCCCTGGGATTACAGTAAAGCAAAAGCGAACATTAACGGCCTGATACGGCTGGATTATGCCCCGCTTTGGATGTTTGCGGGGCTGGCTTTTGAAAAAATACTGGCAGCTGCCGACCCTGATTAATTCAGGAAAAAACTGACCGGAGCATACGCTTTCCGGCCAGTTTTGGACTGTCAGATGAAATACGGCTGGTGAAACACTGCTTCTGTCAGCTGTCCAGCTCAATCAGTTTCAACGCCACGAGCAGTATGAAATAATATCCTGCTGCCAGAATCATTAAAAGTGCCTGTCCGCACAGAATGCCTATGAAAGCCTGCGCCGCCATAACTGCTATATGTACCCAGAAATCCGAATTATTCAATGCAGCCGCAATCCCTGCTTCCAATACTACTACAATGCCTACAGCAATTAACGGTATATGAAACAGCAGCGTGCCAAGCAGGATCAATGTCAGGCTTCCTACAATAATACATGCAAGCGCCAGTCTTACATTCCTTTTTTTATACGCTCTTTTCCTTCTTAAAAATTCATGCTCTTTCCTATCCGCAGTTTCTTCTGCCTTGTCTGCATCCAGCTCCACAAGACCGATTTCTTCTTCTTTACGCTTTAGACCGCTCATTTCCTCACATCCTGATTATCCATATTTCGCATACCAGAGAGTGTTTGAAAAATCACTCCCGCACTTTGTGGAGAATGTATCTCCACAAAACGGGGTGTGCAGATTGCGGGAATGATTTTTAAGACACTCTCTAGTGCTCGGATATATTATATACTGACTTTTCAAAAAGCTCAACTGAATTTTTTCAGGAAATGCTCACTTTATTCACAGAATTATTTACCCCTGCGGTGCTTACCGTACAGGAATTACGTGCTTTATTCAACAAAGAGTAACTATTCAGAACCCCTGATAGAGTCCATGTGACTTTTTGTGAAAAACAGAG
>CAJTVR010000060.1:0-24248 GCA_910580075.1 uncultured Eubacterium sp.
AAGAATTTCTAACTGTTCTCCGGAGTCACAGAAAAAGGAAAAAGTTTCTCCGCCCCGGCTGGTACTGGATGAACTTATACGTCTGCCTGGATGCCGCTTCCCAGACATATTCCGAAACATGGAATCCAGACGATTATTGTGCCGCAGCCAGGCATGAGCCGCCTTTGAACAGCGGTCTGCCAGCCTGACGTATATCCTGCTGCAGCCAGGTATCAGCCGCCTTTGAGCAGCGGTCTGCCAGCCTGACGTATATCCTGCTGCAGCCAGGCAGAACCGGACGTTTACTATGTCACAGACAGCCGGAAACCGGACAGACACATTTAAATTCACTCAGTATCAGCTGGGAAGAGACACTTTTTCCTTTTTCTGTGACTCTGAAGAACAGTTAGAAATTCTTAATTTTCTGCCTGATGCACAGGATTTGGGGCACACTGTCTGCCGCGGCTGATAACCTGGAAGCCCCAAAAGGTGCCTGCCAGTACCAGAACATAAAGCATGCCAGAACGTCAGGGCATCAGACACCGGTCCGTCCGCTGCCACAGCCTGGAAGCAGAAAATTTAGAATTTCTTACTGTTCGCAAGCGGAACAGAAAAAGGAAAAAGTGTCTCTTCCCAGCGTCCGGATAATGATTTACACAATAGCGTTTGACTATTTTGCAGAAAAAGGGTATAGTATTGGAAAGCTGGCATTTGCATAACGCATTTACAGCGAAAGTTTTATATAAAGGAGGATTTACCGTGAAAAAGAACAGAAGATCAGGCTCTAAAAATAATTTAGCAGCATTAACGCAAAGTGTAAAAACGCTCCCGGAAACGGCAGCGCCAGCAGCACCGGAAGCAGCAGTGACAGAGGAGATGATTCTGCAGTTTGGTGAAAAGGAAGTGACAGTGGCTGCGATTTCTGAAAAAGCCAGACAGGATTATAAAAACAGCGGCAGTGAAGCGGTACTGAAAGACATTAAGATTTATGTAAAGCCGGAAGATAACAAGGCATATTATGTCGTAAATGGAGAAACAGAAGGAAACGTAGATCTTGTATGATTTTAGGTTTATATCATAGGAAATTCTGACGATTTCCTATGATATAAACCTGACAGATTTCCAGTTAGATATTGTCTTCCAGCTCCCGTATAGATGCAACCTTCAGTAATCCCTGCATGTATGCAGTCACTAGATTTTTATCGCTGCGGGGAAGACGGTGGAAATCAGAAAGCAGCTGCTGGTCCGAAACAGTCAGCTGTTTTGGTACAGAACCATCTTCATCAAAAAATTCAGCCAGAGTAATGCCAAGACCTTCGCAGATCCGTATCAGTGTAGATACAGATGGGACATTATTGCGATGAAATGTATTGCTTAAAGTGGAATAGCTGATGTCTGATTCTTTTGCCAGACGGTAAAGTGACCAGTTTCTCTCCTCACGAAGCTGTGTGACTCTTTTCAAAACATAATCTTCTCTCATTGTACAACTCCAATCTCCTCATATGTAATATGAAGACTATTTTAGTGAATGATAAAATATCGCAAAAGATGTAATGAGGGTCATAACTATAAGGCGTATATGTATAACAGGCAGCGAAATATAAAAATAGTGTAGCTTAGATGCCAGAACTTGGACTAGCACATATTTAATGATTATTGTAATTGACAGTGAATTTTATTCATGCAGGCAATGAGCCGGGTATCGTGCCTGCATGAACATTTGGCAGATGCTGCGAGGGCAGGATATCCAGCTTCCCACAGCCGGTATCTGATTCAGGTGCTGCAGCCTTTTTCCGTAACTTTCACAGCACTTGTAAAGAAGCTGGTATTCCGTTATACTGGTACTGGATGATTTTAAAAGCGGTATGATATTTATTCACTGATGAATCATAAGATGATAAAGATAGGAGAAAAAATGTCGGAATTAATTACTGAAAAAGAATTAGCCCGTTTTGAACAGGCAGATGCAGACGAAGTGGATGCAGTTTTTGAGCGTAATATGAAACAGACGGACATTGACTGGAATGCGCAGGAAGTAGGAAATATTCCGGTACTGGCACATTATTATGTGAAAGGAAAGGATATGCATTATTATGTACTGAGCCGGGTGCATGACGACGAAGACGATCTGCTGACCTGTGTGAACGTGAATGAGGGCGCAGTGCAGCTGATCCTGTTTCCTGTCAGGCTGATTAACGGAGCTGTATTAGACGATGAAACGCAGGAACATGCTTTTGCGGAAGAAAAGCTGTCTGGCAGTGTATGCCTGAAACATGTGCTGCCGGGACTGGGAGCTGCTGAGTGATACGGATGAAATTTCTTTGCTGCGTTAGGAGAGATAAGATCATAGAATGCAGGCATCTGAAATCTGACAGAGCGCAGCATAAAAGCATCTGAAGGGTGACAGAGCGCGGCACAAAAGCATCTGAATGCTGTCAGCAGAAGAATAAACGTGTGGTTTCCGTGCTTTTGGAATCTGTCTGGAAAATGGCAGCCAGCTGGTATCAGATGAATTTTATATGCCTGACCGGCATCGCTTTCCGGGCAAATTCCACAGCCGGTCTGTTATCGGATAAATTTTATACGCCTGTCTGGATGTTAGACAAATACGTAAATTCATCCAGTACCAGCTGGGAAGAGACACTTTTTCCTTTTTCTGTGACTCCGGAGAACAGTTAGAAATTCTTACTGTTAGGAGGCGGAACAGAAAAAGGAAAAAGTGTCTCTTCCCGGCGTCCGGGTATCCATCATCCTCCATCCAGGAACCATACTTTATCCCGGCTGCTGCAGCAGTCTGGAAATCTCATCTTTATAAGGCGGATATTTCTTTTTAGCATCTTCCGGATCAGGAATATACGGTGTTTCCAGTATCTTAGGGATGTCCAGAAAATCCGGGTGATGTACAATTGCATGTAACGGTTCGAACCCGATTTCCCCGTCTCCGATATTTGCATGGCGGTCTTTGGAAGCGCCGCAGATATTTTTGCTGTCGTTAATATGAAAGACGGCAATCTGGTCTTTGCCGACGATCTTATCAAACTGGCTGATCACGCCGTCAAAATCGTGGACAATATCATATCCGGCATCGTGAGTGTGACAGGTATCAAAGCAGACACGCAGCTTGTCATTGTGCACAACGCCATCATAAATAGCAGCCAGTTCTTCAAAGGACCTGCCTATTTCAGAACCTTTTCCAGCCATTGTTTCCAGCGCGAACAGACACTGGGAATCAGCAGTGATGACTTCGTTTAATCCTTTGATAATCTGGGCAGTTCCAGCTTCTAAGCCGGCACCGACATGTGCGCCCGGATGAAGGATCAGGATATTACTGCCCATAGCAAGTGTACGTTCTGCTTCTGTGGCAAGGAATTCCACAGCAAGTTCGAATGTTTCCGGTTTGACGGAATTTCCCAGGTTGATAATATACGGGGCATGGACAACGAAACTGTCAATGCCGTGCTCTTTCATATAGGAATGAGCAGCTTCGATATTTAAATCTTTAATTTCTTTGCGGCGTGTATTCTGCGGAGCGCCTGTATAGACCATAAAAGTATTTGCGCCATAGGAAGCGGCTTCTTTTGCAGAGTTTAAAAACATGTCTTTGCCGCTCATGCCGACATGGGAACCGATTTTTAACATAGTAAATACCTCTTTTCTGATTTAATTATAATCACTGTCAGGCAGCGATATACGGTGATGAAAAATTTTCTACTGTTCATCATATAGTAAAATTCCATTGATGGCAAGAATATGCCATATAGTTATAAAATTCACAATGGTAGCGGAAATCTTTTTTTTATGTTAGAATAATCAGGCAGGACAGGAATGTAAAGTATGATCCGTTTCAAAACGAAAACTGTTTTGGACGGATTCTGTAAAATTTAAACTAAAGGAGCAGATATGGCTAAAAAGAAAGAAAAGCAGAAACGCCAGTCAATGCTGGCACGGGTGAAAAAAGCACATCAAAAGCCTGGAAAGCAGAACGGCGCATATGGATTTCAGCTTGCAGGGGCTTTTTTCTGTGATTTTTTCTATTACTTATGGCATGTATTCAAATGGGTTACACTGACAGGGCTGATTCTGACAGCTGTTGTCTCTGTGGTTTTATTTGTGCGGTATGGGGATGATTACCGCTCTTTTGCAAAAGAAGCGGATGAGATTGTAGAAAACAGCAGTGCTGAAGATTTCCGCATGGATGAGATCACTTATATCTATGGAGCGGACGGCAGCCAGATTGCAGAGCTGTCTTCCGGCAATGGAAAGTCGAGGTATTTAAAATATCAGGAAATCCCTAAACATGCGGTTCATGCATTTATAGCAATTGAGGACCGCAGTTACTGGAGGAATATCGGGATTGATATTAAAGGAATCGTGCGTGTGGCTCTGGATTTTATTACTTCAAAGGGCGATAATATGGCTGGAGCCAGTACGATTACCCAGCAGCTGTCGCGGACGATTTATCTGACCAGGGAGCGGTCGGTCATACGTAAAATTAAAGAGATGATGGTGGCCATTCGTCTGACGGAGAAATACAGCAAAGAGGAAATTATCGAATTTTATATTAATACAGCATGCTTCAGCAATGGTATTTACGGTCTGGAGGCTGCTTCGAAAGCATTTTTTGGCAAAAGTGCGTCAGAGCTTTCGCTGTCCCAGACAGCATATCTGTGTGCAATTCCAAACCGTCCGGAATATTTTAATCCGTACCGGCATCCGGAACGTGCACTGGAGCGTAGGGATAAGATTTTAAAAGATATGAAGGACGAAGGCTATATTTCCGCGGGGGCTTATAAGGAGGCGTGTAAAGAAAAAATTAAAATCGAAAAACAGGAGTCAGAATTTTATAACTACGAAACGACCTATGCAGTGTACTGTGCGGTGGAATATCTGATGAAACTGCATGATTTTGATTTCCGGTATGAATTTTCCAGCGAGGAAGATTATAAGCAGTATCAGGAGGCTTATGAAGCAGCTTATAATCTCGAAAAAACGAACCTGTATGCGAATGGGTATTCGGTGACGACCAGTCTGAGGACAGACGCCCAGAATGCCGTGCAGCAGGCACTGGACAATAACCTGGCTTTTGCCACAGAGACGAATCCGGATACGGATGTGTACGAGCTGCAGGGAGCGGCGACTGTGATTGACAATATGACAGGAAAGACGATTGCTGTGGCAGGGGGCCGTTCCCAGGAGAATCTGAATAATGTATACAGCCTGAACCGTGCATATCAGAGTTACCGCCAGCCAGGAAGCACATTTAAGCCTCTGGCAGTTTATACACCGGCTCTGATGTATGGATATACGCCGGAAACGACAGTATATGACATTGATGTAAAGACAGCGCAGCAGCCGGGTGTAGATATCTCCGGGCTCCGTGGAAATGCAATGTCTTTACGGAACGCTGTGGAGCAGAGTAAAAACGGTGTGGCATATTCCGTGTTTTATGATATAAAACCGTCCTACGGTCTGGAATTTGTAACTAAAATGAAGTTTGATAAAATTGTGCCCCAGGACTATACACTTTCGGCAGCATTGGGCGGACTGACTTACGGCACGACAACCGTGCAGATGGCAAGCGGCTACTGCACGCTGGCGAATCAGGGCAAATACCGCAATCCCTCCTGCCTGGTATCTGTCAAAGATAAGCATGGGAGAGAACTCTTTAAGGAGGATCAGCCCGTAAAAGTCTACAAAGAGGATGCCTGTTCCACGATGCTGGATATTTTAAAGGGTGTATTAACAAAAGGGACGGCAAAAAGCATGGGCTGGAGCCAGGTATCGGATATGCCTGCTGCCGGAAAGACAGGAACGACGAACGGGAGCAAAGACGGATGGTTCTGCGGAGTGACGCCGTATTATACGGCTGCGGTCTGGGTAGGATATGATACGCCAAAGACGCTGAGCAGCCTGTACGGCGGGACATATCCGGCCAGTGTGTGGAAGGATGTCATGCTGTATCTGACAAGCGGTCTGGGGATTGTTGATTTTAATTAGCTTTTGATGTGAGATATGCCTTGCACAACTTATTATTTTGTGGCAAAATATAGAAGCAAATACAGCAGCTTTCCCGGCTGCTGTATATAAATGAAAACAGATCGTGCGGAGGTATAAAAAATGTATGTTACATGTTTAGATTTAGAAGGCGTACTGGTACCAGAAATCTGGATTGCATTTGCTGAGGCAGCAGGCATTCCGGAGCTTAAGAAAACGACACGGGACGAACCGGATTATGATAAACTGATGGCGGGGCGTCTGCGGATTTTAAAGGAGCATGGCTTAGGGTTAAAAGAAATCCAGGAAACAATAGAAAAAATTGACCCGCTGCCAGGTGCAAAGGAATTTTTAGATGAGCTCCGCAGCCTGACACAGGTGATTATCATCAGTGATACATTTGAACAGTTTGCAAAGCCGCTGATGCGAAAACTCGGGTGGCCGACGATTTTCTGCAATACGTTGGAAGCAGCCGGGAATGGTGAAATTACCGGATTTAAGATGCGTGTGGAAAATTCGAAGTATGCAACGGTAAAAGCACTGCAGTCGGCAGGATTTGAAACGATTGCCGGCGGGGACAGCTATAATGACCTTGGAATGATCCAGGCCAGCAGGTATGGGTTTTTATTCAGGAGTACAGAGCAGATTAAGGCAGACTACCCGCAGCTGCCGGCTTTTGAAACTTATGAAGAAATGCTGAATGCGATAAAAAAAGCAATGGCAGAGTAAAAAGGCAGTGAATACGAAGAATTGCCGGATGCTGTCAGAAAAGCAATGGCAGAGTTAAAACGGATGAAAAGATTAGATGCTGGCTGAAAATTAAGGAAAGGATGTGAGAGTGATTGCTTAAGACACTGGCTTCATATATTAAAGAATTCAAAAAAGATTCTCTGATGACTCCGGTATACATGATACTGGAAGTTATTATGGAGATGCTGATTCCTCTTTTTATGGCGTCAATTATAGACGACGGTGTGGAAAAAGGGGATATTCAGCATATATACATGATGGGAATCTGGATGACTGTCGCAGCTTTTATAGGGCTTACAACAGGTGTCATGGGCGGTAAATACGGAGCGAGGGCATCAGCAGGATTTGCCAAAAATCTGCGGGAAGGGATGTTTGTAAAGATTCAGGATTACTCGTTTGAAAATATTGATAAATTCTCTACAGCCGGGCTTGTGACCAGGCTGACAACGGATGTTACAAATCTGCAGAATGCCTATCAGATGATTCTGCGCATGTGTGTGCGTGCGCCGTTTTCACTGGTGATTGCAATGGTAATGTCATTTTTTATTTCTGCGAAACTGGCTACGGTTTATTTAGTGGCAGTGATTGTACTGGGAGGATTTTTAGCGGTTATTACAGTCAGTGCATATAAATATTTCAGTGCCGTATTTGATAAATATGACGATTTAAATGCCAGTGTTCAGGAGAATATTTCGGCAATCCGTGTAGTAAAAGCGTATGTAAGGGAAGACTATGAGACTGACAAGTTCAAAAAAGCCTGCGGAAATCTGTATCTGATGTTTGTAAAAGCAGAAAGCGTTGTTTCGTATAATGCGCCGGCTATGATGTTTACAGTGTTCAGCTGTATTCTGGGAATCAGCTGGCTGGGGGCTAAAATTATTGTGTCTACAAATGCCACAGAGCTGCAGACAGGAGACCTGATGAGCCTTCTTGCGTACTGCATGAATATTCTGATGAGCCTGATGATGCTTTCCATGGCTTTTGTAATGATTACAATGAGTTCGGCTAGTGCAAGGCGTATTGCGGAAGTGCTGAATGAAGAGAGCACACTGGTAAATCCGCCGCAGCCGGAGTACCATGTGGCAGATGGAAGCATCCAGTTTGAACATGTAGATTTTTCTTATGGAACGAAAAGCGGCTGCCAGGACAGCGGGCCAAAGGACAGCGAAAACCTGGTATTATCTGATATTAATCTTAACATTCGTTCTGGCGAGACAGTCGGAATTATCGGTGGAACCGGAAGTTCGAAATCCAGTCTGGTAAATCTGGTCAGCCGCCTGTATGATGTGACGAATGGATGCGTAAAGGTGGGAGGCAGGGATGTCAGACAGTATGATATCGAGACACTGCGAAATGAAGTTTCGGTAGTGCTGCAGAAAAACGTCCTGTTTTCCGGTACGATTTATGACAATCTGCGCTGGGGAGACTTGCAGGCCAGTGAGGAAGAGTGCCAGAGAGCCTGCAGGCTGGCATGTGCGGATGAATTTATCGAAGCAATGCCGCAAGGGTATGAGACTTATATCGAACAGGGCGGTACGAATGTGTCCGGCGGACAGAAGCAGCGGCTGTGTATTGCCAGGGCTTTGCTGAAAAAGCCGAAAATACTCATTCTGGATGATTCTACCAGTGCAGTAGATACGGCGACAGATGCAAAAATCAGAAAGGCTTTTGCGGAAGAAATTCCTGGCACGACAAAACTGATTATTGCCCAGCGTATCTCATCTGTGCAGAATGCAGACCGAATTATTGTTTTAGATCATGGATCTGTGAATGGGTGCGGTACACATGAAGAGCTGTTAAAGACAAACGATATTTACCGCGAAGTGTATGAGTCCCAGACCGGAGGAGGCGGAGACTTTGATGAACATGGAGGTGACAGTTAATGGCGGAAAAAGAAAAACCAGTTCATGGAAAAGAGCAGAAAGGTCCGGGAGGACCTGGCCCGCGGCCGAAACCGAAGGTAGAAAATCCATGGAAGATTATCCGGCGTCTGTCTGCTTATGTGCTGAAGGATTATGCGCTGGCAGTGACGGTGGTCATAGTCTGTATTTTGTATACGGCATTTGCAACCGTTCAGGGGACTTTATTTATGGAAGAACTGATCGACGGTTATATTCAGCCGTTACTGCAGAGCGGATCCATGAATTTTGAAAATCTGCTTCAGGCGATTCTACGGGTTGCACTTTTTTATGGAATTGCTGTGATTGCCAGTTATGCCCAGGCTAAAATCATGATTTATATAAGCCAAGGAACGCTGCGCAATTTAAGGAATGATCTGTTTTCCCATATGGAAAAGCTGCCGGTCAGCTATTTTGATACTCACGCACACGGGGACATTATGTCTGTGTACACGAATGATACAGATACCCTGCGCCAGATGATCAGCCAGAGTATCCCGCAGCTGTTTTCAAGCGCTATTACGATTGTCAGTGTGCTTGGAAGCATGATTTATTTAAGCCTGCCGCTGACAGCGCTTACGCTTTTTATGGTGGCAGTGATGCTGTATATGACAAAACGCCTGGCTGGATTAAGCAGCAGGTACTTCCTCGCGCAGCAGCAGGATCTTGGAAAAGTCAATGGTTATATTGAAGAAATGATGGAAGGGCAGAAAGTGGTCAAAGTATTCTGCCATGAACAGATATCTATCAAAGATTTTAAGAAGCTTAACGGCCAGCTGTTTGAAAGCGCTTATCAGGCGAACCGGTTTGCCAATATCCTGATGCCTGTGACGGCCCAGCTAGGAAATGTAAGCTATGTACTGTGTGCGATTGCAGGCGGAATTTTAGCCATGAATGGCGCTGGCGGATTTACTATTGGAAAGCTGGCAAGTTTTTTAACCTTTAATAAGAGTTTTAACCAGCCGATTAACCAGGTCAGCATGCAGTTAAATGCAGTTATCATGGCAGTAGCAGGGGCAGAACGTGTGTTTAAGCTCTTAGATGAACAGCCGGAAACAGATAACGGCTACGTGACACTTGTGAATGCACAGAGAGAAAACGGCAAAATTATAGAAGCGCCGGATGGCGAACGCACCGGGCTCTGGGCATGGAAACATCCGCATCAGCAGGAAGGTACCGTGACTTATCAGGAGCTGACGGGAGACGTTGTGTTTGATGATGTGGATTTTGGATATGTGCCGGAAAAAATCGTACTGCATAATGTAGACCTGTTTGCCACACCCGGACAGAAAATCGCTTTTGTCGGCTCGACGGGAGCCGGAAAGACGACGATTACGAATCTGATCAACCGTTTTTATGATATACAGGACGGTAAAATCCGCTATGACGGCATTAACATCAACAAAATTAAAAAAGATGACTTAAGGCATTCGCTCGGAATCGTGCTCCAGGACACGCACTTATTTACAGCTACTGTTATGGAAAATATCCGTTACGGTAAACTGGATGCAACGGACGATGAAGTGATTGCAGCTGCAAAGCTGGCGAATGCGGACGGCTTTATCCGGCATCTGCCGCAGGGCTATCAGACGATGCTGACAGGAGACGGTGCAAATCTCAGCCAGGGACAGCGGCAGCTGCTTGCGATAGCAAGAGCGGCAATTGCAGACCCTCCGGTACTGATTCTGGATGAAGCTACCAGCTCGATTGATACAAGAACAGAAAAAATTGTGCAGGATGGCATGGATAAACTGATGAGCGGCAGGACAACGTTTGTGATTGCACACAGGCTGTCTACTGTACGCAACAGCGACTGCATTATTGTGCTGGAAAAAGGCCGTGTGATTGAACGCGGCAGCCATGAAAAGCTGATGGAAGAAAAAGGAAAATATTATCAGCTTTACACAGGCAGCGGTGTTTCAGCTTAACTACATCAGCATGACAGAAAGGAGCCGGACACTATGTCTTTAGAAGCCTACCAGGCAGCAAACAAACAGGCGCTGAAAGCATACCGCGCAGCGATTAATAAAGGAGAATATCCGTATCTGAGCGCATTGGATGATTTTCTTCCTTATGAAAAAACAGCAGGAGAAAAATATATCGGTCTGATAGAAATTCCGCTTGACCTTGTGGCTGGAACGAAAACAGCCGGCAGACAGAATTCATTTGCCAATAACTTTATGCCGCTTTTAAGTGAAGAGACGGAATTTGCCTTCAAATGGTCAGATTTATATGAAGCGCAGCTGGATGAAGGAATCCGTGACCCGATTGTGGCATATGAGTATATGCACCGCTTTTTTATTATGGAAGGCAATAAGCGCGTCAGTGTATTAAAAAGCCTGAAAGCAGTTAAAATAAGCGCCAAAGTAACTAGGATTATCCCAAAGAAAACAGATGATTTAGAGAACCGGATTTATTATGAGTTTATGGACTTTTATGAAGATGCCAGCATTTATGACATCTGGTTTTCTAAGGAAGGGTCTTATGAAAAGCTGTCTGCCCGTTATGGGTATCAGAAAGGACAAAAATGGTCCGATGAAAGCAGGACTGCACTAAGGAGCGAATACCTGACCTTCCGCAAGATTTACAAGGCTAAAGGCGGGGATAAAATAAATATTACGTCCGGAGACGCGTTTTTAGCTTATATAGAATTGTTTCCGGCCTGGCAGATACAGACGGGTACAGAAGAGGAAATCCGCGGAAATCTGACAAAGATGTGGGAAGAATTTGTCACTCTCTCACAAAACGATGCTATGAAGATCGTGTTAGAGCCGCACCAGAAAGAAAAATCCGTGAGCGGACGGTCGATTTTAAACCGTCTGCTTGTAAGCGAAGTACCAAAACAGCTTAAAATAGCATTTATTTATGAAAAATCGGTGGAAAACTCTGCCTGGAATTATGCGCATGAAATGGGACGCAGGCATCTGGAACAGGTATTCGGGAACCGGGTAAAGACTTCGATTTATGAACATGCAGAATTTACAAATAATTCTGAGGATATTATCGAAGCGGCGATCGAAGACGGGAACCAGATTATTTTTACGGTAGCAGCACAGCTGGCTAATGCAAGCGTCAAAGCAGCGCTGAAGCATACGGATGTTAAAATACTGAACTGTTCTACGAATTCTAAATACCAGGCAATCCGGACGTACTACTGCCGCATGTACGAAAGCAAATTCCTGCTGGGTGTTATTGCGGGAGCGCTGTCAGAATCGAACCATATCGGGTATATGGCAGATTATCCGATTTACAGTACGATTGCGAATGTCAATGCATTTTCCCTTGGAGCGCAGATGGTCAATCCGCGCAGCAGAGTGCATTTGCGGTGGGCATCGGTAAAAGACGAGTTTCAGAGGGAATTTCCTGACTGCGTTCAGATTATATCGGATAAGGACAGCATTAATCCGGAACATCCGACGAGAAAATACGGGCTTTACCGCAGGCTTGCAGGTGACGGAGCGGAAAATATCGCAGCTTCGATCTGTCACTGGGGCAAGTTTTACGAACTGATTATCCGCAGTATTCTGGAAAAAGCATGGAAAGAAGAAAGCGGTAAAAATAAAAACCGCGCACTAAATTACTGGTGGGGAATCTCTTCCGGCGTTCTGGAAATAGTATGTTCCCAGAAGCTGCCGGACGGTACGAGGATGCTGATTGATACACTAACCGAAAATATCCGCCGCAAAGAATTCAGTCCGTTTCAGTTTACATGGACAAAACAGGATGGATCTGTGACGAATGAGGCAGGACACCGGTTAGAGTCAGAGGATATTTTCAAAATGAATTATCTGGCAGACAATGTTGAAGGAGGGATTCCAGAGCTGGGCGAACTAAAAGACGAAGTGAAAGAGTTTGTCCGTCTGCAGGGGGGATTCTGATGAAAATATTACTGCTGGCTGATGTAGAATGCAAAGCCTTGTGGGATTTTTACCGGAAGGAGGAGCTGGAGGGAATCGAGCTGATTCTTTCAAGCGGCGATTTGAATGCGGAATATCTGTCGTTTTTAGCGACAATGGCAACGGTTCCGGTACTGTATGTGCATGGGAACCATGATGCAAAATACCGTGTACGGGAACCGGAAGGCTGTATCTGCATTGACGATACGATTTATAATTACAAAGGACTGCGTATACTGGGACTGGGAGGTTCCATGCGCTATAAAAATGATGACTGGCAGTTTACAGAAGCACAGATGCGGGCAAGAGTAAGGAAAATGCGGTTTCCTTTATGGCGCAGCAAGGGATTTGACATTCTGCTGGCGCATGCTCCCGCAAAGGGGCTTCATGACGGAGAAGATCTGCCGCATCACGGATTTGATGTGTTTAATGAACTGATGAATAAATATGAACCGGGATATTTTATCCACGGGCATGTACATTTGAACTATGGGCGGAATCATGTGCGGGAAGATGCATATGGAAAGACGAGGGTGATAAATGCTTTTGAACGGTATGTGATTGATGTGCCGGAAAAGTAGCGGATGGATTCTTTTACCAGACTGTGTGAAAATGTGACAGGCTGGATGGGAGGGCTGTTTTTATGAAAGGGGCTGTACAGCCCCTTTTTGCGTGTATTTCACTTATAACTTCTATATTAAATAATTAATAAATAAATTTCATATTTTTTGTAACCATTTCTGATTCTTATGTGTATTACTGATGAAAGGGCCTTTCAAAGAAATATACAAGTGAGGGATCACTCATGAAACAGCTGATAAAGGATCTGGTGGAGCGTTACCAGGACAATCTGTTTGCCGTCGCTTTTAATGTATGCAAAAATGCGGCGGATGCGGATGATATTGTACAGGAAACCTTCATGCAGTATTATTTAGCAAACAAAGAATTTGACAGTGAGCAGCATATCCGTGCCTGGCTGATACGGGTAACAATTAATAAAGCTAAAAATGTAACCCGTTCTTTCTGGCGGCAGCATAAGGTCTCATTAGAAGAATATATGGAGACACTGGCATTTGAAACACAAAAAGACAGTGAACTGTTTGAAACAGTTATGAATCTTCCGCAAAAATACCGTATTGTTATACATTTGTATTATTATGAAGATTATTCTGTACATGAAATTGCCGGGCTGCTAAAACTGACAGAGAGTAATGTAAAAGCAAGACTTTCCAGAGGACGAAATATGCTCAGACAGGTATTAAAGGAGGAATGGAGAGATGACGAATAAAGAAAAATATCAAAAAGCGTTTTCTGTATTACATGCCTCCGGCAGTATTTCAATGGAGGAAGAAAATATGAATAAGAAAAAGAATGCATATATTATGAAAAAAGTACTGGCGGCATGTGCTTCGGCAGCAGTTATTCTGGGGAGTATGACTGCTGTATATGCGGCAGACATTGGCGGAATCAGGGAAAAAATGATGATCTGGTTCCACGGCGAGCAGATAGAAGCTGAAATCACGGACAGAGGGAACGGTTCAATAACGGCTCATTTTAAGGATGCAGATGGAAAACCGAAGGAAATAAGCGGGGGCGGAGCTGCTTTTGATGAATTTGGAAATGAAACTGCGCTTCCGGCAGAGGATGTCTTAAATGTCATCTGTGATGAGGTAGAAGTGGATGAAGACGGAAGAATCTGGCTGTACACGTATGATAAAAAGATAGATATCACAGACAGCTTTCAGGAAGACGGTGTGTGCAGGGTGGCTGTAGAAAGAGACGGACGGATGTGCTACTTTGCTATTAAAGATAATGGAAGCGGGAATTATGGATTTCAGATGACAATTGAAAAGCCGGAAGATGCACAACGGTATAAAGTGGCAGAATAAGATACCTTACTAATCAAAGGCGGAACAGAAAAAGGAAGAAGTTTTTCCACCAGGCGTCCGGCTGAAATTCATGTTTTCCCTGTATAATTACCAGGAAAAAGCAGATACTGGTAAAGAAATTATAATGAAGTAAAAGGAATAGCTGTCACATGAATAAAAATACAGAGGAACACTTACAAAAGAGTCAGCCAGCCGGCAAAATGCCTGGAGGCTCCGCGTCAAAGCGCAGCAGAGCGCCCAGAGAACGGCAGGCAGGCGGCGGACAGGCGGCACATCTGCAGAATGATAAGGCGGCCGCAGATCTTCCAAGGCAGGCGAAGGTGAATCAGATGGACCGGCTGACAACGCAGGAAAAGATTCATCCGGTTTCTAAACATGTCAGTGAAAATAAAGACATACTGGAAAAAATGCTGGGCAGCAGTGCGGATATTAAAATGCGTGAAATGGTGCTGGGAAAAGACCGTGTACACTGTCTGGCGGCATATATAGAGATTACGGCGGGATCACTGGCTTTTGAGAATTCGCTGATAGGAAAACTTTTAAACGATCTGGCATATCTGCCGGCAGACCAGATTTATGAATCACTTGCTGCAAACGGACAGGGGCTGTGTGATGTGACTCCGTTTGACAATATCGAAGATGCCGTGCAGTACGGGATGCTGACAGGCGATGTGATACTGTTTATTGACGGGTTTTGCAGCGCTTTGAAAATTCCGGATAAGGGATATCCGAATATGGGCGTGACAAAGCCTGATTCTGAAAAAGTACTCCGGGGCTCGCAGGAGGGATTTGCGGATTCTGTGAAGGTAAATACAGCGCTGATTCGAAAGCGCATACGTTCTTCCAAAGTGCGGGTAAAGGAAGTAAAGGCAGGGCTTTATTCTCATACAAATATTGACCTGGTATACATGGACGGGCTCGTGTATCCAAGCCTTTTAAACGAAATTGAAAGAAGGCTGGATGCTTATACAATAGACAGTGTTATGGACAGCGGTGTGATTGAACAGCTTGCGGAAGAGGAGTGGTATTCTCCGTTTCCGCAGTTTCAGACGACACAGCGCCCGGACCGGGCTGCAATTGCGGTGATGGAGGGAAGGGTTGTGCTTTTATGTGATAATTCGCCGACGGCACTGATTCTTCCTACGGACTATAATTCGCTGTTAAAGACGAGCGATGATTATTACAACCGGTTTGAGATTGCTTCGCTGGAGCGGTTTATACGGTATGCGGCATCGATTATGGCTCTGGCGCTTCCGGCGTTTTATCTGGCGGTAACCAATTTTCATACGCAGATTCTGCCGACATCTCTGCTGCTGTCGTTTGCTGCAGCCAGGCAGGGAGTCCCGTTTCCGGCTGTGGTAGAAGTGCTTTTGATGGAGCTGTCGTTTGAACTGCTGCGGGAAGCAGGGGTACGCCTTCCGGGAGCAATGGGGAATACAATCGGAATTGTCGGCGGACTGATTATCGGGCAGGCTGCAGTAGAGGCCAATCTGGTCAGTCCGATTGTCGTCATTGTCGTAGCGTTTACGGCGCTTAGTTCTTTTGCGATTCCAAATGAAGAGCTGGCCACAGCTTTTAGGATACTCAAGTTTTATATGATTGCACTGTCTGCATGGCTGGGGCTGTTTGGATTTCTGGCAGCAGCATTGAGCATACTGATTCATCTGGCAGCACTGAAAAGTTTTGGAATCCCTTATCTGATGCCTTATGTGGGAGCTGAGCTGACTGGCTACGAAGACGAACGGGACAGCCTGATCCGGTATCCGATGTCAATGATGCGCAAAAGGCCGGTATATACCAGACGGGGCCAGCGCCTCAGGCTGACGTTTGGGACGAAAAAGAATAAAGGGAAGGAACGATAAACGTGTTTTCCAACAATGATAAAATATCGTCACGCCAGATAAAAAGACTGCTGATTTTTGACTTGTTCGGAACAGCCTCCCTGCTGCTCCCGGCCCAGCTGGCTAAATCAGGAGACGGAGCCGGAATCTGGAGCATTGCAGCAGGGACTGTTCTGGCAGAATGTTATCTGCGGATGCTTTTAGCCTGCTGCGAGCAGGCACCGCAGGACTATCTGGGCTATCTCAGATCCGGATGGGGAAATATCATGTCGCGTCTTTTTTATGGCTGTTACGCCGTAATCTGCGTGACAGCATGTGCATGGGCGGCAAAGCTGCTGACGGAATTAATGTGCGACAGTCTTTTGGATACCAGCAATTTTTCCGCAGCTCTTTTTGTTATCCTGTTACTGGCGTTTTATGGCGGAATCTGCGGATTAGAGGCCAGGGCAAGAGTGTATGAGATTATGTTCTGGGTGCTTGTGGTTCCGCTGGTTATTATGCTGCTTTTGTGTATCAGGCAGGTACAGGCAGTTCAGTGGTTTCCGATGTCTGTAACAGACAGTGAAAATGGCGGGATGTGGTTTTTTATCGGAATGCTGCAGTGTTTTGCTGCATTTCTGCCGCTGACGTTTCTGCTGTTTTTAATACCGCATGTAACAGATAAAAAAAGAACCGGGCGGGCAGCATACCAGGCAGCAGCAGCCAGCGGTGCTGCAGTTCTGGTTATCTATCTGATTTTGCTTGGCATTTTTGGCAGCGGAGCGCTTGCAGCAGAAGATTATCCGGTCGTAACGCTGATGGGAATGGTGAAAATACCTGGTGAATTTGTAAAACGTCTGGATGCGGTGATGGTCGGCGTCTGGTTTTTTACGTTATATGCACTGATCGGGAGCAGCCTGTATTATGGAGCAGATACGGCACGCAGGGTGTTTGGAAAAAGAAATGAGCATGGAAGGGAAGGCCTGAAGGCGAAACGGGCATACGAAAGGGGCAAAAAACGCTGGTTTCTGGCTGTAACTGTGGCGGTATACGGGATGGCGTACTGGTTTCATATGGATCCGGATGTCCAGGCAGCCGTGTATGAAGTTTTTTATCTGATAGGAGTGCCGTTTCTGGTTATTGTACCGGCGGGAGCACTGATTTTAAACAGGATACGCAGGTGAGCGTACAGTAATTACAATGCCTATGTTTGTTTTGAATTCGAAGTATCATCCAGGAAAAAGGAGCTTTGTTATGCTGAATAAAAACATACACAAATTATATATGTTCCTGTGCGCGCTGGCTGCTGCATGCTTTTTAAGCGGATGCAGCGCTACAGAACTGGAAAATAAAAGTTTTCCTCTGGCAGTGCTGATCAATGAAAAAGACGGCCAGTACCAGGCCTGCTATCTGTCACAGCAGCTGTCCGAGGTGGCGAACGAGCGGGCAGACGGAGGCAATATGACTGCGGAAAGTGCACAGGGCAGTACGTATTATGAAACACACAATACGTTTGAAAAAAATAACCGCTGCCGGCTGGACATGTCACATACAAAGGCGCTCATATTCCGGAACGATTTTATAGAAAGCGATACGTTTGAGGTTTTTTTGGAAACAGTGCGCCGGGAAAACACGTATGCCAGAAATACGCTTGTCTATCTTTCAGACAGCAGCATGGGGCAGCTGGCAAAGCTTAACCGTTCCCTGGAAGTTCCTCTTGGCAGCTATCTGGAGCAGATGACGGAAAATGAGCGTGAACTGAAAGAACAGGCGGCTGTGACGCTTGGTACGCTGCTGAATGAACAGGCAAATGCCAGCCGTACGATTCTGATTCCGGTGATTCAGGAGGAAAACGGATTGCCGGCAGTTTATGCATATGAAGTACTGCAGAATTTTGAACCGAAAGGCAGAATCCGTACAGAGGAAGCACAGATTTATTATCTGCTGGCAGGACAGCTGGAACGGATGGATGTACAGTTAGATAAAAACGACCAGGTGCGTCTGAGTCATCTGAAATGCAGGCGGAATTTTATTCTGTCAGCCGGAGAGGTTACGCAGCAGCTGATCCTGACAGCTGAGGCGGAACAGGTCTCAGGAAAAGCATCAGAGGAAGAAATCGAACAGGCAGTTAAAGATAAGATTGAGAGAGCCTGCCGGGTCAGCTGCCAGCTTCAGGGTATCGATTTATCTGACAGCAGCAGATGTCTTGCAATGCTTGCGCCGGATGTCTATGATGAATATAGAGACCGGATAGATGAATATATGGAAAATCTGAATTATGAGGCGAAAGTACAGGTGAAGACAGTTTCCGGATAATGGGAAAGAAAGTAAAAATAAGGCCGGGAACCAGTTTTTAGATCCCGGCCTGTAATCCGGTCAGCTTTTAATATTTATTTTACAGAGAAAAACGGTGATGCGTATGCCAGACCCTGTAATCCTGATGCTTTCAGTCCTGCCAAAATAGCTGCCGCTAACACACTTTCTTTTGTGATAACCCAGTGACAGGTCAGGATTCTTTGAAACTCAGCCGCATCTGGTACCAGACAGCTCCTCCATGTACGGATTCCGATATGCCTTCCTGGACAAAACCGAATTTTGCATAATATGCAAGAAGCTTTTCTTTACAAGTAAGTACCAGCCCTTCCCTGCCCTGGGCTTTTGCATCTGCAATAGCCTGTTTGATCAGCATGCCCGCATAGCCTTTTCTGCGCTCAGAAGGAACCGTATCCACTCCAAAAATCATCTGCCATTTTCCGTCTGGTTTATGCATCTGTGCATTTTCATACATCTCGTCGGTAAGATCTGGAAGATCCGTTGTCATTCCGTTGACAAATGCCACAATTCTGTCTTCATCTTCCAATAGCCAGAAATGATCCGGATACACAGAAAGCCTTTTTTCAAAGGACTGTTCGTCTGCTGCTTCTGCTTTCGGAAAACATTCTGCTTCTACAGCTGCAATTGCTGCAAGATCATTTATTGCTGCATTTCTGATTTTCATATATTTACTCCTGATCCATCATGATTTTTACGATTTCTTTATCCGTCTGGCGCATGCCGTCCTGTCCAAGACGTCCGATATTTTTAATCGTGGCTTCCACCCCGTTTTTTACAATGCCATCTCCGCCTTTGAATTCCTGATTGTTTTTGTACATATGATAGCCAAGAATTCCGGCTTCCACGCTGGATGCAATTTTTGCGGCACAGGAAGGCTTCGCTCCGTCACAAATAATGCCGGATACAATCGCCAGGGAATTGACAAGTGTATGTGCAATCTCCTGATAGCCGCCGCCCTGCAGATAGGCAATGCCGCATCCTGCCGCACATCCCGCGCTGACGGCCCCGCAGTACGCAGAAAGCGTGCCGATTCCCGTCTTTTCATGAATGGCGATTAAATTTGAAACAGCCAGTGCACGGTATAATTTTTCTTTCGGAGCAGAAAGCTCTTTGGCATATTCTGCCACTGGAACCGAAACGGTAATCCCCTGATTTCCGCTTCCGGAATTAATGACAACCGGCATCTCACAGCCGCTCATTCTTGCGTCGGAGCCGGCCGCTGCCTTTGCAATGGCACGGTTTCTTACATCATAGCCATAATATTTTAAAAATGTAGAACCGATATTTGCACCATAGTCTCCAAGCAGCCCTTCTTCTGCAATCAGCGTATTATACTGAATCTGAGTATCTAAAACCGGTTTCACATCTTCGATTTCGCAGGTATCGGCAAATTCAAGAATATCCCTGATATTTAACAGCGTTTTGTCCGCCAGGCCGGTTTCTTCTTCTGTCTCATCCGCATGCCCTTTCTGCATTTCTACATCATACAAAACCGTTCCGTTTTTCTCCATATAGACGATATTCGTATGGTACTGGCAGATACGCACTTTCGCGGATTCTTCTCCCCGGTATAACTGAATGATAATATCAAAAATCATACCGTTATCTACAGACTTTACCTGGATCGGCGTTTGTTCCAGAAATGTTTTCATTTCTTTTTTCTGCTCCGGCGTTACTCTGGAAATAACTTCCAAAACCAGCTCCGCCTGTCCGCCTGTAATGCCTGCTGCTGCGGCGGCTTCAATTCCTTTTAAGCCGTCTGTATTCGGGACAATCACGCTTTTTACGTTTTTTATAATATTATCGCTTACACCGATTTCCACTTTGTCAGGCAGATTTCCCAGAATTTTTTTTGCCCTCGCAGCAGCATATGCTATCGCAATCGGTTCTGTACATCCCATAGCCGGTACGAGCTCTTCTTTCAGAATCTGTAAATAAGCTGCGTATTTTTTGTCTGTCCGGTTCATTTTATCAGCTCCTTCCTTCTTTCTGTGCTTTTTTCTGTGCTTTTTTCTCCTGCATAATTTCCACAATTGTTTTTTCGGTCCCAGTCATGCCGGGTGAAGTAATCCGGCCCATATTGCGCATGGTTTCTTCGGGGGTTTTTCCAAGAATTCCATGTACCGGATTCACAGATACGCCCTGCATAGCCATATCTGCAGCCGCATAAGCGGCATCTACTGGCCACTATGCCTTTCATTGTGTATCCCTGGTTACCGCCGTCACAGATCATGCCCGTAATGCTTCCGGCCATATTGCTGATTACTTTTTCCATCACCTGCGGATTTCCTCCCCGCAGCAGAGCAAGCCCGCAAGCCATGCCTGTTCCCGCTGCAATGGCACATCCGCAGAATGCTGATAATTTTCCAGAATATTCTTTGATATACATACAAACAAGATAACTAAGAGCCGTTGCACGCAGCAGAGCTTCTTCTGAATATCCATGTACTTTATAAGCTGCATAAAGGGGCATTGAAGCAATAATGCCGTGAGCTCCGGACCCGGTAATGCTCATAGCCGGCCTGGAAAGGCCTGTTACCCTGGCTTCAATCGCGGATAAATTCTATTTCTCCTGCCGGAACGGTTGTGGCATAATCATAGATCTGCTGTAATGTATATCGGTGAATCAGACAGCCTTCCTCATCTTTTCCTGAGTTTTTATATTCCCAATCCTGTTCCGGTTCCTTTTCAAATACGGTATTTCCATTTTCGGTAATCCTGACAATATTTGTATAGGCATCACGAATGGTTACTACAGCTGTGGAATTTCCCCCTCTGCAGCTGCTTCTATAAAAATACGGCTGATAATCTCACTCATCTCAACCGTAATTTTTTGATCCTCTGCCATTTTGCGGGCAGCCTCTTTTTCAGCTTCCGTAATTCCGTCCAGATATTTCAGGCCTTTTTCAGGATTTGCAGCAGTCCCAAGCGCAGCTGCATAATTATTTCCCGCCTCAGATATCGCACGTTTCGACTGTAAGCAGAGCCTGTAGCCGGAAATATCTGCAATGTCCGTGGGGAATTTTTCCTATGACGGCTTTTTTGTAAAAGCACATACTCCGGATGTCCAAAGAGCGCTTACAGAGCTGATAAACAGCGAAGATAAATCGCGGCCGTCACGCCGCACAGTCACGAAATACCAGGAAGCGCTTTCTATTCCTGGTACAACCGGCCACAAAAAGTATTAGCTGCTTTTATTTTAAGACATCTTTGATATCCAGCGTCACCGTGCCGTCTTCCAGTATGAAACATGGCACGCCAAGACACTCTTTCCCGCATATTTCGCTATAAACGGCATTGGTCTCTCTTAATAACAGATACTCCATAAAATCAGCATGGCAGGACAGGATATCCTTGAAACTGGCTTCTGCGCCTGCTGCTGACAGCTGATTGAGTGCATATAATGTGTCCGGGCAAAGGCGGCTTCCAATTACTGTAACTTTCATAATGATTCTCTCACTTTCTTTTTTAATTTAACTGCTACGCAGCTCCTTGCAGGATTCGAAGTAAAATACTTTGCGTATACTTCGTTAAATCCGGCAAAATCATCCATATCTGCAAGAAACCGATGCGGCTGTATGATTCCATATTGACAGGCAGTGCTGCGACAGAGCTCTGTGTCGCAAATGCAGTTACGGCAGGGTTCGCAATGTTTTTCACCATTTTCTTAACACCTTCTTTTCCGCCTGCAAAATATGCATAAAGCGGAAAAAATACAACCCCGTATACGATACACAACGGAAAAAGTTTCTCTGCCCGGCGTTCGGATCATATATACTTTTAACTGACACTTTATACACGGGGATCTGATGTACTTAAAATATATAGTTACAAAAGAGGTGTTATATGTTATTATTGGTATATTAGTTAGCGTTATGCTGATTGTTTTGAGAGTGAAATAATTGAATGTAAAAAAGGAATATACAAATGTGTATGATTGATATTATTTCATGAACAAAGCAGTATGGAGAAGATATGTGCATAGTGTATCATATAAGGCACATAGACTGTGATGATAGGAAGCAGTGTATATGAATTTTACGGATTGATAAACAGAACTAATCCAAAGTATTTTTACCATTAGTACGAATTTGTATAGATTAGTGTTCATAGGGAATATTATACAGGAGAAGAAGATGGGGACTTCGATTATAAGAAAAAGTATACTTAAACAGAACGAACTGGAAAATTTAGAGAAACTTTTAGCAATTGCAAGAAGTCAGAATGATTGTATAAATTTAAATTTGATTTATATGACACTTACTCTGAATGAGCAGAATTATGACAAGGTAATGAATTTTTTTTCGGAGCGGGGCATAACAATGATTCAAGATGATATAGAACCGGATGTACCGGCTTATTCCTGTGAGGGAGAGAAATTCAGGCCTTTTGATCCCTCTAAGATAGACATAACAATGAAGCCATTAACTTTGGATTCACTGTTAAGAAGAATTCAAAACGATGAAATAGAATTTGACGCTTCTTTCCAGCGGAAAGCGGGGCTGTGGAATAGGAGGCAGAAAAGTCAGCTGATTGAGTCAATTTTTTTAAGGATACCGTTACCGGCGTTTTATTTTGATGCATCCGATGATGGGCTTTGGCTGATTATAGATGGTTTACAGCGGGTATCAGCATTGCGGGAGTTTGTGGTGGAAAAAACATTAATATTAGAGCAAATGGAATTTTTCCCAGAGCTAAACCGGTGCAGCTATGATCAGCTTCCACGGGCATTTCAAAGACGGATAGATGAAACTGTAATTAACGTTTATCTGGTTAATCCGGCGACACCTGTAAATGTTAAATTCAATATTTTTAAAAGAATAAATACAGGGGGACTGGAATTGGAACCGCAAGAAATCAGAAATGCACTGTTTCAAGGAAAGTCCGCTATATTTTTGAAGGAATGTGCTGGTCTGGACAGTTTTTTGACAGCTACAGATGGCAGTGTGAAAAGCGAGAGGATGTTAGACCGGGAATTTGTATTACGATATATATCATTCTGTTATTTAGACTTAAAAAATTATACAGGAAATATTGATGAGTTTCTTAACGAAGGAATGAAATATTTAAACTGTGCTGCGGATGATTTATTACAGGAAATCCGGTCTGAATTTATTTATGTTATGGATAGTATGCATTGCATTATGGGAAGAAACGCATTTCGAAAAATATGCAGGGATGGCCGGCGCAGGCCTATTAATAAGGCGGTTTTTGAGTCATGGTGCTACGTTATCAAAAATCTATCGAAGGAACAAGTAGAGCGTCTGGTATATCGTCGGGATAAGGTCCAGGAAAAATATATGGTTTTATGTGAAAATAGTGATTATCTTTATCGGCTGAAAGCTCCTGACCGTAAGATGGTATATATGAGAATAGGAGATATTCAAAATTTGATAAGCAGTATCATAACGTATTGAGCGGAGGAGTCATGGTTAGAACTATTTATATGAAAAATTTTAAGTGCTTTGAAGAGATTTCTGTGGAATGCAGACTGCTAAACTTGCTTACGGGCATTAATGGAATGGGGAAATCTACAATTATTCAGGCGCTGCTTCTTTTACGCCAGACAAGTGAGATAGCTGTGCAAGGGAGAGAGAATCATGCGCTTCTGAATGGAAAATATGTAAGCCTTGGAACATTGAAAGACATTTCTTATTGGTACAAAAAGGATGATGAGATCCGTATTTT
>CAJTVR010000060.1:24258-27189 GCA_910580075.1 uncultured Eubacterium sp.
ATAGAAGAAGATATAGCCAAGCTTGAATGCAGATATGATTTGAACAAGAAAGCTTTGGATGTAACATATAGGCTTATTAAATCAGAGCCAGAAATAAAAAGTTTAGGGGGCGAGGGCTTTGAATATATTTCTGCAGAACGTCTGGGACCTAGGAGATACTATGATAACCTGGAAAGAGAGGGTTATTATTCATCTGCTCAGGTTGGAGTAAATGGTGAACATGCTATCTCCAGTCTTTATTTCCTGGGCAGCAGCCTGAAAGTATATGAAAATATGAAACATAACAAGGAAGAAAGCAGCACGTTAGAACTGCAGGTCAATGCCTGGATGTCCGAGATTTCACCGGGTATAAAGGTGAAAGCAGTACCATATCTGGAAGCAGATATAATGGGACTGCGTTATGCAACGCAGAGCAGGATGGGCGAGGAATCTACGAATGCTATCAATATGGGATATGGGGTTTCTTATGTGCTTCCAGTGATAGTTGCCTTGCTGAAAGCGAAAAAAGGTGACTTGCTGATTATTGAAAATCCCGAAGCGCATCTTCACCCGAAGGGACAAAGGCAGATTGGCGAACTAGCGGCAAAAGCGGCGGCTAATGGTGTGCAGATTATTATGGAAACTCATAGTGACCATGTACTGAATGGAGTACGACTTGCAGTAAAACAGAAGAAAATCCAGCCAGAACAGGTAGGTATCCATTATTTTGGCGTGTATGAGGAGAATGGAATCTGGAAACATGAAAAAACATCGCCGGAGATATTGGAAGATGGAAGCCTGACGAATTGGCCAGAGGGTTTTTTTGATGAATGGGATAAGGCGATAGATTTACTTTTTTAAGCAGAGGATAAAGACATATATGATTTTAAATGAACTATCTGTTATGCCTGTGAAAAATGGGAAAGAAGAATTTGACAGCATTATGAGCTGCTTTTTAAGTGTGTGTCATAAGATCATAACAGTCAAAAAGGATTCGGATTTTTATTATACACAGGAGCTGTTTTTAGATGAATTTGCTCCAGGATATACGATTTATAGCTGGCTGGCAAATCCTCAGGTGCCAAAAAGGGAAAAGGATTTATTCCGCAGGATGGCCAACAAGCATCAGTTATTAGATAAAAGTCATTATTGGAGCAGTGAGTTTACAGTACAAATGCCGAATGGAAGCGTAAGTGCAGTCGGCTGTCTTGCAGCCTATGAGGCGGAAAGTTACGTAATAAGTATGCAGACGCTTCCAATATGGGAGCAGGAAGAAATTAAAGGAATTTATATTTCAGCTGAAGAGGATGATAGGAGAGTAGTTATCAGAAATTGCTGTTTGCCAGAACATGTAGACAGTCTGCTGAAAGAGGAGAGACAAAAAAACTTTCGCATGGTATCTTCAGGCAGGGAATTGTGGGAAAAAAGAGAAAGTATTTACCCGCATCTGCTCTTTTGTGAGTGTGTGAAAAAGCAGTTAGAAGAAGCGAGAAATTCCTTACATATTAAGATGATCATGCAAAAATTACAAGTATTGGAAGATTATTTTATGGATTACGATGGGAGGTTTGAAAAAGATAAAGCTGGTTTTGGATGCAGGGAAGAATCAGAGAGTGTAAAAAATAATGACAGGCTGAGAAAAATGAGAGTTTTTGAGCTTCCAGACAAAAGTAAAGCATTTTTTTCCTGGCATATCAGCTTTCCTGGAAATTTTCCGGGAAGGATATATTTTCTTCCAGATGCGAAGAAAGGCGTTGGCATTATAGGCTATGTAGGTAAACATTTGCCTACAAAGAACTATACGACAATATAATCTGAATTTAAAGAAATTGCGCAGAAAAGACATTTGCCATTATGGTGAATGTCTTTTTTAGTAAGTGTTCGTATTCCCCGGATTCTTTTCATCAAATAAAATTCATAATTAAAGCTTAAATGGAAATACTCAGACTGAGCAGACTTTATTTTTATAAAAGCTCATGCCTCTTGATAGAGCAGATTTCTATTGTTATTCACCTTCCTGGCAGACTGCCTGATTTATCGTATTTTATAAAGTACGCAGACTGCAGTGGAATCCGGCAGTTTTTACGCAGAAGTGTTTAGACAGCTGGAACTATACGAACGATAAGGAGGCTGAAATGATATGGAGAGAAAAAAGGTGTATGGATATGTGCGCGTATCAAGCTCTGATCAGAATGAGGAGCGTCAGATGACGGCAATGCGTGCAGCGGGAGTAGAAGAATGCAATATCTATGTGGACAAACAGTCAGGAAAGGATTTTAACCGTCCAAAGTACATGCAGCTGAGAAAAAGACTGAGGCAGGGAGATCTTTTGTATATTCTGAGCATCGACAGACTGGGACGCAATTACAGTGAGGTGCAGGAGCAGTGGAGGATTCTGACAAAGCAGACAGGAATAGATATCTGCGTGATCGATATGCCTCTGCTGGATACACGTAACGGAAAAGATCTGCTAGGGACATTTATAGCAGATTTAGTACTGCAGATACTTTCATTTGTAGCGGAATCCGAGCGGGATAATATCAGAAAGAGGCAGGTACAGGGAATTGCTGCAGCAAAGGCAAAAGGGGTAAAGTTTGGCAGACCCGAAGCAGTGGTGCCCAGAGAGTTTCCTGTGATTGTAAAAGAGTGGGAGGAAAAAAGGATTTCGTTTGGTGAGGCACTGGAAAAAAGCGGGATGAGCCAGGCTACATTTTACAGAAAACTGCGGGAACTGCGAAGGATAAGAGAATATCAGACTATCAATAAGTGTACTTTTTGATAGTTTTTGTTTCTACCTAAATTTAACATATAATTGGTGCAGATGCAAGGTTTTTGGATAAATTTGCATATATTTACATAGCTGTCTGGAATATAGGGTATTGATTACCCGGACGCCAGGCGGAGAAACTTTTTCCTTTTTCTGTTCCGCCTGCGAACAGTAAGAAATTCTAA
>CAJTVR010000061.1 GCA_910580075.1 uncultured Eubacterium sp.
AATTTTTTTAATTTCATCATTATGCCCAAATCTGGCGTGGGTGTGAAAAGTAACGTACAAATTGCAGTACCACTATTTTATCACAAACATACACACAGTTCTATTAAATTTTCCTTAAGAAAAACCGGAATGGATTAGTACACGTAAGACTGGATATCTGGCAGCATGATTTCAGGCAGAACACGAAAGTGCTCTGCCTGGAATGTTTAACTTATTTCTTTTAATCACCGGCTTAAATATTTCTGCGATTCTTCTTTGGTCAAAAAAAACTTTTCCTGTAGTTTTTGCAATATTATACTGTCTGGTATATCCAAATCTCTCAAAGCTGAGATCATTCCCAATATTCCCTGTTCTCTTCCTTTTTCCACGTTTTCCTGGTCCCGCATCAACAACGTCATATACTCATGCCTCCATTCCCTGTTTTTCCTGGCTTCCTGCACAGCTTCTTCCAATTTCTCAACATAGGAATCCTCCGGCATCTGCCCTGATACATAATCCAGAAATGCCTTCAGCTCCCTGCTGACATCGTTCATTGCAGAATCTGCATTCAAAAATATCTTTACTGCTTCGTCCCCCATCAAAATACTGTTATCTTCCTTACAGGTATTTGCAAAGGTATAAATATGCCGCCCTTTCCCATAGAGATCAAACAGACAGATAAATATGATGTAACTTTTGTTCAGCTTTTTATAATGCTGTCCTGCATCAACAAGCTGAAGGTCTATCATACCCTGATAGTACCGGCTCCTCTTCGGCAATTCCTTTGTATCACTGACCTGCATTTCTATATCGTAAACAGTCTCCCTGTCGTCCTTAACATACACATCCAGTCTTACGCTATGGGCATCCATATTCATATTGATACTTTTCTGTAATTCCGGATACTCAATGCGTTCAATCATCAAATCCGGGAGAATCCTCTGCAATAGCTCTTTGCATAGCTCTGGATTCTGCATAACCTTTCCAAACAGAAAATCATTAGATATGTTTAATTCTTCCCATATTATCTGCTTTGTTTCCATTTTTCTCATTTATCTTCCTGCTCTCTTTCAAATAAATCCTGCAATAAAAATCTGTATGGCACAAAAGCCTCGTAAACTATTTTTATTATACACAGCCATCCGGCAAATTACAATAAGCTTTGAATCCATCTGCCAGCATTTTTTCTTTTAATTTTTCAGGATTCCCTCACTTATGATACGGCTCATGGCTGATAATCCGAAAACTTCTATAAATCTGTTCCAGCAAAATGACCCGCATCAGCTGGTGCGGAAACGTCATTTTGGAAAAACTAAGCCGCAGATCCGCCCTCTTTAACACCGCATCAGACAGTCCTAATGAGCCTCCGATAATAAATACGATATGGCTTTTTCCGTTTACGCCCAAAGTCCGGATTTTTTCTGCTAATTCGGGAGAATCATACATCTTTCCTTCAATAGCGAGTGCAATCACATAAGCATCCTCCTGCAGCAGTTTTAACAGGCGCTCTCCTTCCCGCTCCTTTATGCGGACCTGATCCTGCATGGAAGCCTGGTCAGGTGTTTTTTCGTCTGGTGTTTCTAAAATTTCCAGTTTAACATACCGGCTCAGACGTTTTTTAAATTCCATAACTGCCTCACGATAAAAAGATTCTTTCACTTTTCCTACAGCTAAAACCGTTATTTTCATCCCGTTTGCTCCTGTCTGCATTTTATCGTAGATTTTGTATAAAAATATGTTATAATAGTAACATCTTTCCTGCCTCTGTATATGAAAGAGACGGGAAGCATATCTGGCAAAAACAGATCCTGTTTCTATTATCATACCGGATTTGCGCCCGGTTGTACAGTATAACGAGAGGAGAATATTATGTGGTGTCCAAAATGCAAAGCAGAATACCGGGACGGAATTTCCGTATGCGGTGAATGCGGCGTTTCTCTGGTAAAAACACTTCCAGAAGAAATGGATGCGTCTGACGCAGAAAATAAGGTGCGGATTTTAAACCGTCTGGATGGCCGTGAAAATTTACAGTCACTGTCTGACGGGAATAAAGCGTATGTAGAAATGAGTACAAAATACGAAGATATGAAATCCACTGCCTATTCTTTTCTGCTGGTAGGTGCCGGGGGATTTCTTTTTATGATTCTTGTGATTGCAGGCATTATTCCGCTGCAGTTTGCAGCATATATGAAAAGTATCATGGGAATTGTAATGGGCGGAATGTTCCTGATTTTTCTGATCATCGGAGTCCGTTCATTCCTGCAGCTTTCTCCATTAAAAGCGCAGGTACAAAAGGAGCTCGAAGATACTGCCGCAGCCAGAACCTGGTTTTTTGAGAATTATTCCGCAAAAGCAGTCGATTTGTCTGCCGGCACAGACCCTTCAGACGAAGAAGCACAGACCTATTTTAAACGCAGTTATTTTATCAGACAAAAACTCAGAGAACAGTTCCCGGTTTATGGAGAATCTTTTCTGGAATATCTGACAGAACAATTCTATGAAGAATTATTTCCGCAGAATTAACGGGAAAACACAAGATGAACGAGGAGGATAAACACATGAAATTACTGGAAGAAAGAGTATTGACAGAAGGCATCGCTTTAAATGAAAACATTTTAAAAGTGGACGGATTTATCAATCATCAGACAGACCCGGTTTTAATGAAAGCGGTGGGGGAAGATTTTGCAGATCACTTTAAAGACCGTGGAATTACTAAAGTAGCAACAATAGAAAGCTCTGGCATTGCCCCGGCTCTTATGACCGCTGCCGCCTTACATGTACCGCTGCTGATTCTGAAAAAATCACCTTCCAAAGTGCTCAATCAAAATATGTACCAGACTGTCGTTACTTCCTATACAAAGGGAAACAGCTATGAACTGACCCTGGCCAGCCATTTAATCAGCGAACGGGACCATGTGCTGATTATAGACGACTTTCTGGCAAACGGCGAAGCAGCTACCGGAGCGGTCCGCCTGATTCGAAAAGCACATGCCACAATAGCCGGTATCGGAATACTGATTGAAAAATCCTTCCAGCCCGGACGGAATAAGCTGGAGGAACAGGGATTTCATGTTTATTCTCAGGTGCGGATTGCCCGGTTAGACAAAAACGTCATTGAACTGGTAAAATAAGTGCATTAAAAGCATACAGATAAAGCCTCCCGGACATTTTACATCGTCCGGCAGGCCTTACTGGCAGGCTTATGGCTGATACGTATAGTTAAGCTGTTTCACCTCACTGCAGTTTCCATTTCCGTCTGTTACAATTACTGACAGCTGGGAACTTCCCTGCGGCATGGTAATTCCTCCTGTATACAAAGTTCCGTTCTCCGGCGTCAGCTCTGTCTGCACAGACCAGCTGTAATATGCCTGATAGCCAATGGGCACATCAATAGTAATGCTCTGCTGGCTGCTGTAAGTTCCGCTGTCCGGATAGACCTGCGGCTGGCTGACTGCTGTCACCATGGAATTGCGGTCTGCATCAATGCCAATCTGGTATTCTCCTGCCGCTTCTTCTCCATATGCACCGCTTTCATTTTTACACACTGCCCTTACTGAATAAAAGCGGTCCTGCTCTAAGGAAAGCGGTGCCGTATATAAAACTCCTTTTTCCTGAGGAGAAGTACCATCCAGTGTATAATAAATGCTGTTTCCCTTTTCGCTCGTAATGACCAGCGTCTGGCTTGCGTCATACAGCCCTGGTGTCAGCTCCAGATACGGTGTTTCAATTAAATACTCTTCCAGCATTGCGGAAATTGCGGAATTAGGCGCGTGATCTGCCAGCTTTACAATTTCCTCCTGGTTTTCTGCTGCTGCATAAATTCCGATCAGTTTTTCGTAAGCCTGGTAATTATCTTTATCCGCAGCAATAATCTGTTTCAGCACCTTTGTCTGTGTTTTGATGTCACCGCTTTTTTCACAGATTGTATTTTTTAAAGCAAGGTATTCCAGGCTGTCTGATTCTTTCTGAAGCAGAAGATCTGCTGATTTCAATGCCTGGTCATAATCTTCTTTCACCATCATGGACAGACAGTTCTGGTATTCTGTTTCTGTCTGGTCATAACTGTAACCGGATGGCAGCGTCTGCAGAAAAAAAGCGGTTCCGGCAAAAACCGCTGCGCTGGCAATCAGTGATACTGCCAGTTTCAGGGGCTGCTTTTTAAATTCCTCTGTTTCTTCATCCTCTTGTGTATATTGTAACTGGTTCATCTGATTCATCTGATTTCTATCTCTCACTCTCATGACTTCTTTTTTGGGATTATCGAATGCATTCTGGCGGTATAACAGGGAGCTGCCGGAAAAATCCGGCACAGTTTCTTCCTCCCATACGGTATGAAGCAGTTCCTTTTCCATATTGCTGTAATTAAACCCCTTTGAAACCGCTTCGCCACAGCGGCTGCAGGACTGGCTGGAAGCAGAAAGTTCCATTCCGCATTTTGAACATTTCATATGGCTTTCGCTCCTCCTTACCGCATCAGCGCTTCTACACAGTTATTCATCAGCATCGCAATTGTCATCGGTCCTACTCCGCCCGGAACCGGCGTAATTGCCTGTGCAATCGGAAATACACTGTCAAAATCGACATCGCCGCACAGATTGTTTTGTGCATCCCGGTGTATGCCTACATCAATTACGACAGCGCCCTCTTTCACGTAAGAAGCATCAATCATCTTCGGCCTTCCAACAGCTGCAATTAAAATATCCGCATTTTTACAAAGATCCTTCAGATTCGTAGTTTTTGAATGTGCGACTGTAACCGTAGCATTTTCCCGCAGCATTAAAATGGCCATTGGTTTGCCGACAATATTGCTCCGGCCGATTACCACACAGTTTTTTCCGGTAATCGAAATATCCGTACGCTTCAGCAGCTGAATCACGCCCGCCGGCGTACAGGAAACAAACCCTGGAAGTCCGCTTACAAGCGCACCTGTATTCTGTGGATGAAATCCGTCCACATCCTTTGACGGAGCAATTGCCTGTATGATTTTGTTTTCATCAATCTGATCCGGCACAGGGAGCTGTACTAAAATTCCGGTTACTTTCTCATCTGCATTGAGTTTTTCAATTAACTGCAGAAGTTCAGTCTCAGTCGTTTCCTCTGGAAGCTCATAAGACAGTGATGCAATCCCGATGTATTCACAGGCGCGCTTTTTATTTCTCACATAAACACTGGATGCCGGGTCCTCACCGACCTGAATGACCGCGAGACATCCCTGTATCCCCTGTTCCTTCAGCCGGGCTGTCTGAACTTTTAATTCATCTTTAATTTCCTTTGAAATACGTTTCCCATCAATTAACTGTGCCAATGACATTCTCTCCTTTTCTCTTTTTCTTATCCATTCCTTTATCTATGTCATCCTGCCTGCCAGTCCAAAGCTTTTTGACAGCGGCAGCAGGATGTTTAAAGAACTTCTTCTTCATACTGTGCAAACTGTTCCGGACTCATCATGATTTTGCGCGGTTTTGTCCCCTCTTCAGGCCCTACCACGCCTGCTTCTTCAAGCTGGTCCATAATTCGTGCCGCACGGTTAAATCCGATTTTAAAATACCGCTGCAGCATGCTGACCGATGCTTTCTCTTTATCCATTAAAAGCCTCGCTGCATCGGCAAAGTAAACATCCCTCTCATCACCTGACGAAGAATCAGCTGACGAGGAGCCTGCCGAAACCGCTGCACTGGCAACTTTTTCCTGAATCTCGCTGCTGTAACCGGATGCCCCGTTTTGTGCAGTTAAAAATTCCACAACATCAGAAACTTCTGAATCAGATACAAACGCTCCCTGCATGCGCACCGGTTTCGGAAGTCCCTGCGGATAGAACAGCATATCGCCTTTGCCCAGCAGCTTTTCAGCTCCGTTCATATCTAAAATAGTTCTGGAATCAATACCAGAAGTTACAGAAAATGCGATACGGGACGGCATATTTGCCTTAATCAGGCCGGTAATGACATTTACAGACGGTCTTTGGGTTGCAATAATCAGATGAATGCCGGCAGCCCTTGCTAACTGCGCAAGACGGCAGATCGCGTCTTCCACATCCCCCGGAGCTGCCATCATCAGGTCTGCAAGCTCGTCTACAATAATAACAATATACGGCATTTTCTGCGGTTTGTCTTCTTCCGGGATATCTGCTATCTTTTTGACCTTTGCATTATAGCCTTTCATATCCCTGACTCCGTAATCTGCAAACTTCTGATAACGGTCCATCATCTCAGAAACAGCCCAGTGCAGTGCCCCGGCTGCTTTCTTAGGATCTGTTACGACAGGAAGCAGAAGGTGCGGAATGCCGTTATATACGCTTAACTCCACAACTTTCGGGTCAATCATAATCAGTTTGACATCATCCGGATTCGCTTTATAAATAATGCTCATAATAATCGTATTGATACATACCGATTTCCCGGAACCTGTTGCACCCGCAATAAGAACATGCGGCATTTTACAGATATCAGTCACCACAGTCTGTCCGGCAATATCCTTCCCGGCTGCAAATGCGCATGGAGACGGATGCTTTTTAAATGCTTCCGACTCCACCAGTTCACGAAACATAACCGGAACGGTTTCTTTATTCGGCACCTCGATTCCGATTGCCGCTTTACCCGGAATCGGTGCTTCAATACGGATGTCCGCAGCAGCCAGATTCAGTTTAATGTCGTCGGCCAGATTTACAATCTTGCTTACTTTAACTCCCATTTCCGGCTGGATTTCATAACGGGTAACAGACGGCCCGCAGCTGACGTTTAATATCGTTACATTGACACCAAAGTTTTTTAATGTCTGCTGCAGTTTAAATGCTGTTTCCTGTAAGTGTTCCCTGGAATCGCCTGTCTGATTCGGATCCGCCCGTTTTAGCAGCTCAGGTGAAGGCAGTATATATTCCCGCCTTACCACCGGCTGCGGTTTATGCAGCTGCACGTCAATATCCGCTGTGGCCGAAGCTATGCCGGCCTCAGACTGCTTTGGATTTTTATGCTGCACGCTTCCCGGCCTGCTTCCCGTTTCTGAAGCCCTTACAGCAGGAACTGCCGTTTTGACAGAAGCTGTTTTTGCGGTCATAAGCTGCTGCGCAATCAGTTCTTCTGCCGTCACTGCCGCAGCATCAGACTCTGGTTCCATATCCCGGCTGATATCATAACCGTCTGCCGCGCCTGTATCCAGGCCTTCTTCCTGCCAGGTATCCAGATCATGTTCTGTATCCGCATAACTTTGAAGTCCATGTCCGGCTGCTGAAGCATAACCTGTACCGGCATCTAAATCTGCATCCTGCATAAGGCCGGCGGACGGATGCTGGCTGAGGCTAAGACTCAGGCCTCCGCCTTGTGCCTGTGCCATATCCTGTGCCAAACTGCCGCCTGCATTTGTCTGCAGTTCCTGCAAATCGATGCCAAAAAAGTCCATACTGTCAAAATTCAGCTCTTCTTCCGGCTCTTCTCCATTTGAATTTGAAATCGAAAGATCTGCATTCATTGCAGATGTATGTCCGGGTGCTTCCTGTACGGCTTCCGGCATCTGCGGCATCATGTTTTCCTGTACCTTCCAGCCTGTTTCAGATGCAGCCGGCATCTCTGCGCCCGTTTCTGCAGCCGGCATAAGCTCCGAAAAAATACTGGCTGTATGATCGAAAAAAGCATCTGTATCGTTTTTCAAAGACACTGAGTCATCTGCAGCTTCATCTGAAGGCAGACTGGGTTTCAGTGCAACTTTTTTATTTTTAATCGGAACAATCTTGTCCTGTACTTCCTGTTTCGCTTTCGTATGAACCTGAAACTGTGTTACATCCGCATATTCCATGCCCACAGCCTGGCTCTGCGGCATTTCTTCTTTTGCCCTTTGTACCTGCTGCGGTGTTTTTGCCGAAGACGTCTGCTGGTTCTGATTCATCATATGAATCGGAAAGTCCGGCATCAGTGCAGTATCCGGGCGGATTTCATTCAGATTGTCTGATACCGCCTGTTTTACAGCATTTTTGATGCTTGTATCAGCAGAAACGCCAGTTACTTTATTGTCCATCCGCCGCTGTCTGCACTGTGTATACTGCTCATGCTGGCGTATCGTTTCCCGCTTTGCAGTCGCGTACATCTTTTTCCCGCCAGACTGAATCGGCTTCCATAAAGACCGCTGTGTAATAAGAACCATGCAGATAATAAGCATCACAATATCAATCACAAAAGCGCTGACTGTCCCAAGATGCGGCTTTATCAGCCATGTTAAAATCCCGCCGGCCAGCCCGCCGCCAAATTTATGCTGTGATGCCCATATATACGAATCTGCTGGATTCTGTGCCTGCGGGTCACCGCCGATTAATTCTAAGAACATACAGACGAAAATAAAAAATCCAGCAGCTGCCGCTTCCTTCATGACTGCCGCCGTATTGTCCTTATTTGCAATCACAAACGCCGTTCCGCCAAATAACAGAAACGGAAATATGTATGCTGTAAAGCCAAACAGTCCAAATAAGACACTGCTGATAAAATCCCCTGCCTTTCCGGCAATCCCAAAGCTGCTGATAAACAAAATAACCGATACGGCAAGCACAGCCCATAGAATCACTTCATATTTAAATGGAGCAGGCGGGCTGGCATGATCAGCCATTTTTGATGAGGAACGTTTTTTTGCCATTTCATTTCTCCGTTTCTAATAGTTTTACTGATGCCTGCATCTAATAATACAGATTTATCTTCACGCCTGTTATCCCAGAATAAAAAAAGCACCGATGGAAATAGCACCGACAATCAGGCAGTAAATAGAAAAAATCGTATACTTCTTTTCTTTTACGACAAACAGCATGATTTTGATACATATGTATCCGACAGCTGCAGCCGTCAGCGTGCCTGCCAGATAATTGATCCATTCTGATGATGTAATCTGTGTTATATCTAAATCAAACAGCTGCAGTACAACTGATCCTAAAATTGCCGGGATGGACATAATAAACGAATATTTAACGGCAAATCTGCGGTCAAACCCGCTTAACAGACATGCCGTAATCGTAGTCCCGGAACGTGAAATTCCAGGAAGTGTCGCAAATCCCTGGCAGATACCGATGATAAATGCATTCGTATAGCTGACATGCTTTGGTGTCTTACTCCCCTCTTTGCACCGGTCTGCGATAAACAGCAGTATCGAAGTAATAATCAGGCAGATGCCTGGCACAATCAGCACAGATGATGCCAGCTCAATTAAATCTTTGGCTGCAATTCCGATAATGCCGGTTGGTATTGTAGAGACAATCACAAGCATGACAAATTTGCGGTAACCGTTGCAGATAATCTTACGGTACTTTTTCTCTTTGTTACCTGAAAGCCTTGATACTGCAGCTGCTGCATTCAAAAAGAAATCTCCGATAATGCCAAACCCCTCGCAGATCATTTTCCAGATATCACGAAAATACACCGCAAATACAGCAATCAGCGTGCCAAAATGCAGCAGACAGTCAAACAGCAGCCCTGTTTTTTCCAGATCAAATGCAATTTCAAATAAAGCCAGATGACCCGAACTGCTGACTGGCAGAAATTCTGTGATACCCTGGATAAGTCCCATGATAATCGCTTCCAATAATGACATAGTATGCCTCCCTGCTGACAGCAAAAAACGAAAACGAACTGTTTCCGTTTCAGCTGTGAATAATCATATGAAATTATATTACCATATGTTGGAGCAAATGTCATTCTCTTTCAGAAAAATTTTCGAAAATACAGATGACAGTCTGTAACAGTTCAGGCAGACTGCAAACAACTATTTCTGCCCTGTCAGTGTGAACATGCAGACAGTCATTTCTGCTCTATCAGTTCATGAAGCTTACGCAGCGCTTCTTTCATTCCTCCTACTTCACGGATAATTCCCTCTCTTACGGCATCTTCTCCGACAAGTATCGTTCCAAGATCCTTTGTCAGCATTGTCGTGTTCATCATCAGTTTTTCCAGCCTGTCCTCTTTTGCATTGCAGTGTGAGGCGATAAAACCGATAATGCGGTTCTGCATCTGTTTGAAATAATCGTAGGTTGGCGGCGCTCCAATCACCATACCGTTCATCCGGACCGGATGAATGACCATTGTTCCAGTCGGCACGATAAAAGAATAATCTGTAGATACAGCTAAAGGCACTCCAATGGAATGGCTTCCGCCAAGCACAAGCGATACCGTAGGCTTGCTCAGTGATGCTACCATCTCTGCAATCGCAAGCCCTGATTCAATATCACCTCCTACAGTGTTGAGCAAAAGCATCACACCGTCTATATGATCAGCATCTTCAATCTCAGCCAGCTTTGGCAGCACATGTTCATACTTTGTCGTTTTGGTATTCGAGGAAAGACACTCATGTCCCTCGATTTCCCCGATTACAGACAGTAGATAAATTCTGTGATTATGATGATTTTCCTCCAGCGTAACTTCCCCGTTATTTTTAATATTTTCGTTATCCGACAGTTCCTTATCGAGTTCTTCTTTTTTTTCTTTTACATCACTCATTGACACACCTCTTTTTTAGTTTTACAAAAAGTATGCACAGAGTCCGAAAAATTATACGGATTGATCTGAAAAATCCAGGTGTATCATAAGCTCCCTTCCGGTTTTTCTGCTGCTTTTATTTCTTCTTCACTCTTGTTTTCCCTTGATATACAAGCGGTACCCAGTATCCCGACTGCATCTGTCCAAAAATATTCTTTCCCGCCTGTCTGGTCTGCACCAGGCGGAACGTTTTCCCTTTTCGAAATACTGCATATCCCTGTTTATTGCGGCATTTCTTTTTCAATGCTGCTGACAGCGTACTGTATAAAATTTTCTGCGCACCTGTGGCACTGCTTCTTAAATAACATGCCTGTGTTGTTTTATAAGTGCTTCCTGTTTCAAACAGCGGATGGGCCCATGTCTGCATAAATCTGCCAGGAGTGCCGTAAATTCTTTTCAGTTCGGCAGAAGTGCTGCCCCAGTCCGGCAGATACAGATGCGGCATGTCTTTGATGCTTTTCCAGTCCCCGCCCCAGCCCAGCCCCAGCGATTTTGCAAGTGCCCCGGTCTTTTCAAAAAATCCTCCTTCATTATTAAAAGCTCCCTTTCCGTCATTCCGGTAAAAATCAAACGCAATCCCCCACTGGTGCTGGGAACTGTACGTGCTGCCTTTTGCGTTCGTCACCCGCTGTCCCGGTTTTGTCCTTCCCTGTGCGTAAAGTGCATCCTGTTCTGCGGCTGTACGCAGACATTCTCCAATGCCTATTTTCAGACCGTTTTTTTCGCATAATTTTATCAGGCCTGCAATTTTTTGCTGCAGTATTGGATGCAGTGCTTTGATATCTCTCATAACTTTAAACTCTCCGGATTCTTTTTTAATATCATATGCAGCTGCTCCAAAAAATCGATACGATTCCTATACCAGCGCTGATATAAATTTCTGGCTGTAAATCGTTACCGTTATTTATATCAAAATACAGAATAAAATTCATCCTCTTTCTATCTAAAAACATTTGCAATTAAATAGTTTACATAATATATTTATAGTAAATAAATCCAGTCTGTATACCTGCAGGCGTCCTTTTTCACAAACAGCAGAACTACGGCACAAAAAAAAAGACTCCAGCATGCCTTTCGGCACACTGCAGCCTTTTTAAGAAAATCCTCTGCCGGCATTATATCCGGCTTTCCTTTTATTTATCTCCAATCAGATAATTATAAAGTCCTTCATATTTAAATTTCGAAGCATTCCATGAAAAATCTTTTGCCATGCCGCGGTCAATCATATGATTCCAGTCTTTCTTCATATCATAATAAACCTTCTTTGCATAGTTGATGACTTTGAGCATTTCTTCTCCGTTATAGTTCGAGAATGAGAAGCCGTCGCCGGTATTTTCGTATTCGTTAAACGGCTGTACTGTATCTTTCAGGCCGCCTGTTTCACGTACAATCGGTGCTGTACCATAGCGGAACGAAATCAGCTGTGTCAGGCCGCAAGGCTCAAACTGCGATGGCATTAAGAACGCATCTGCAGCAGCATACAGTTTATGTGCCAGGTCATCTGAATAGCAGATATTTGCAGAAACACGGTCGCCGTATTTCCATGCATAATGGCGGAACATATTTTCATAACCAGGATCTCCGGTTCCGATTACAACCAGCTGTGTATAATCATCTACAATCCGGTCAATTACATAATTAATCAGGTCCAGTCCCTTCTGGTCTGTCAGGCGGGAAATAAGACCTATCATAAATTTCTTCTTATCAACTGCAAGGCCTAATTCTTCCTGAAGTTTTACTTTATTATTAGCTTTCTTCTTGCGCCAGTTGCCGGCATCATAACAGCAGTAAATCTTCGGGTCTGTCGCCGGGTCGTAAATCGAATAATCAATACCGTTTACAATTCCCTGCATATCCAGATGTCTTGCAGATAACAGTCCGTCTAATCCTTCCCCGTAATAAGAAGTCTGGATTTCCTGTGCATAGGTCTCGCTGACCGTAGTAATATAGTCCGCATAAACAAGTCCGCCCTTTAACATGCTTGCATCTTTATTAAATTCCAGCTTATCCGGTACGAACAGGGCGTTTTGAAGTCCGCTCAGTCCCTGGAATACCTTTTTGTCCCAAATCCCCTGGAATTTTAAGTTATGAATCGTCATAATAGACTTCATACCCCAGTAGAACATATCGCCCTGGAATTCATTCTTTAAATATACAGGAATCAGTCCGGTCTGCCAGTCATGACAGTGTATTAAATCAGGCTGAAAATCAATCGCTTTTAACATCGATAAGACTGCTTTATCAAAGAAGATGAATTTTTCAATATCACACCGGATATCGCCGTAAGGAACTGCACAGTTAAAATATTCCTGGTTATCAATAAAATAATATGTAACACCGTCTAATTCATAAGTCAGAATTCCTACGTATTTTTCCGGAAGCATCGGGCCTGTTCCCATATAAAAATGAGTCACATATTTAAAATCATTGCGAAAACGCTCAGGAATGCAGGTATAGTTTGGAATTACCACCCGTACATCCCAGTTTTCCTTATCAAATTCTTTTGGCAATGCCCCGCATACATCTGCAAGTCCCCCGGTTTTGATGAACGGCACACACTCAGATGCCGCAAAAAGTATTTTTTTCATAAAAAACTCCTCCATTTAATTTTCATTATGTTATTCATCCCAGTTATGATACACCGTCTGTACATCATCATCTTCGTCCAGCAGATCTAAAATCTTTTGGATATTTGCAATATCTGTATCCTGTTCAAGTGTTACATAAGTCTGCGGAATCATTGTAACCTCTGCCTGGGTCATTTCGATCCCCTGCTCTTTTAAAGCATCACGGACAGCGGCAAAATCAGCTGGGTCTGTCGTAATCTCAAAGCTGTCTTCTTCTTCAGCAAAATCTTCTGCCCCGGCGTCAAGTGCAGACATCATCAGATCATCAGCTTCCATGTCACATTCTTCTTTGTCAATGATGATCTGTCCCTTCTTGTCAAACATATAAGAAACGCATCCCTGTGTGCCGATGCTTCCCTGGCCTTTTGTAAAACAGTTGCGCACATTTGCTGCCGTACGGTTTTTATTATCAGTCAGTGCATCTACAATGATAGCCGTTCCTCCCGGACCATAGCCTTCATATGTAACGGCTTCGTAATTCACACTGCCAGAATCTCCGGCTGCTTTTTTAATGCCGCGTTCAATTGTATCATTTGGCATATTGTTTGCTTTTGCTTTTGCAATGACGTCTCTTAATTTGGAATTATTGGCCGGGTCCGGACCGCCTTCTTTCACAGCAATTGCGATTTCGCGTCCGATCATTGTAAATGCTTTCCCTTTTGCAGCATCATTTTTTTCTTTTTTATGTTTGATATTTGCAAATTTGGAATGTCCTGACATATAGTAATCCCCTTTTCTATTTTTAAGTACTCTGCTTCTTTTTATTTTATCATTTATTCTGACAGATGACAAGAACTCTCTTTGATTACAGCAGATTAAAAGCGGTGCATTTTCAATGGATTTATTCCTGGTTCCCGCTGTCATAAGCATGCATGCTGCGGGTAATCTGCACTGTCTGAACCATTTTGTTTTCCACCTTTGTCACATCGAACTGATATCCTTCATATGCAATGGAAAATGTTTCGCCGTCAGATGGTATTTTGCCAATCTTTGAAATCAAAAAACCGTTCAGCGTATCGTATTCTTCTTCAAATGTAATGCCCAGTTCATCTGCCGCATCGTCTAACGGCGTCATGCCGTGCATGGTATAGCATCCTTCTGCAGTTTTTTCAATGAACTGTCTTACTCTGTCATGTTCGTCAAAAATATTTCCGACAATCTCTTCTAAGATATCTTCCATGGCTACTAAACCGGAAGTCTGTCCGTACTCGTCCACGACAATCACCATATGCGCCTTTTTTAACTGCATCTTCTGAAACAGGTCGCTGATTTTGCGTGTCTCCGGAATAAATTCACCTGGTGAAAACAGGCCCTGGATATCTTTGACCTTCCAGTTCATATACTCTTCCTTCTGGCTGAAAGCCATGACTTCTTTGATATGCAGAATGCCGATAATATTATCTATATCATCCAGATATACCGGAAATCTTGAATAAGGCTCTGCCAGCACCTGGTCTAATATCTGTCGCAGGGTCTTTTGCCCGTCCAGTGCGCAGATATGTTTGCGGTGCGTCATAATATCTTTTGCTTCTTTGTCCGTAAATTCAAAAATGTTTTGAATCATCTCCACTTCGCTGTCTTGAAGGACACCTGTCTCATGGCCTTCATTGACAATGGATATGATTTCTTTTTCTGTAATCCTGTCTGAATTTCTCCGGCTGAGTTTTTTTAAAAAATCTCCAAACCAGCTGTTTCTTTCCGCGTAATGTAACTTGGGACTCGCGCCGTCGTCCATAAAATCCTCTCTCCTTTTTGTAATTCCTGTAGATGCCCCGTCAGCCTGCTGCGGGGGTCTTTCTGAACTGTACCAATATTAAAATATCATTTCTCGCGCATTCCGTCAAGTTATGTAGCAGCTAATTGCAGACTGATGCACAATGCTTTATCGATTTTTTTCATAATATCGCCTTCTAAGTGGCATACCTTATCTTTTAACCGCTTTTTATCGATGGTACGAAGCTGCTCTAATAAAATGACTGAATCTTTCACAAGCGCATACCGGCCGCTGGATAATTCCACATGTGTCGGCAGTTTGGCTTTATTCATCTGCGATGTAATCGCTGCACAGATGACAGTCGGACTGTGCAGGTTTCCTACATCATTCTGAATAATCAGAACCGGACGCACGCCGCCCTGTTCCGAACCCACGACCGGCCGTAAATCGGCATAATAAATATCTCCACGTCTTATTAACATATCGTTCACTCCACAAAATAGGTTATACGGTGAGTATTACCAGTTTTATCGAGTGTATTCATCAAAGCCGGATGATTTTTACTGCTGCTGTGAAATCAATACCCCGTTTTCATAATAAACTCTTGGAATTCTTTTTCCAAGACAGCAGGCAAATTCATAATTAAACCTGCCGGATATTTCTCCAAGTTCTTCCAGTGTCAGTATCAGATTTCCGTCTTTTCCTGCCAGTGTTACCGTATCGCCTGTTTTTACATCCGGGATCTGTGTAACATCCGCCATAAACTGGTCCATGCAGACTCTTCCAAGTATAGGCGCTTTCTGCCCGTGTATAAGCACATATCCTTTATTGGACAGGCTTCTTGGATATCCGTCCCCATAGCCGACAGGTATGGTTGCAACGGTTCTTTCTTCCGTCAGGGTATAAGTCCCTCCGTAAGAAATGCTCCTTCCCGGATCCAGCTTTTTTACATAGGCCACATGGCTTTTTAATTCCAGCACCGGCTTTAAATCAATACGGCTTTTTTTCACCTCATCGGAAGGCCACAGACCATAGAGAATAATGCCGGCACGGACAAAATCCATATCTGCCTGGCGCAGGTCTATAATCCCTGCGCTGTTTGAACAGTGACGGTAAGGAATGGTAACGCCTAGTGCTTTTGTGAGGCTTATCATTTTTTCAAACTGTGCCAGCTGATGTCTGGCAGACGTCTTATCCGCTTCATCTGCCCTGGCAAAGTGAGTAAAAATTCCTTCTGTTATTATATGCGGCAGGGACGCAATCTGCGCAATTATTTTTGCATTTTCTTCATTTACCTGCATGCCGATACGGCTCATGCCAGTATCGATTTTGATATGAATCCGCATATCCTTTCCTGCCTTTTGGGCAGCCTGGGACAGCTGCAGGGCCGTATCAAGCGTAAAGACTGCCGGACGGATTTCATATTCTGCCAGCATCTGGTAGTGTTCCGGAAACACATATCCAAGAATCAGAACAGGCTTTGTTATGCCATGGCGGCGCAGACATAACGCTTCTTCCGCAGTAGCCACAGCAAAACCGTATAAAAAGTCATAAGGCTCTGCTGCTTTTGCTGTCTGCACAGCACCATGCCCGTAAGCATCTGTTTTGATGACTGCTATAATCCGGGTATTTTCAGACAGGAGTGCATGGACTGCTTTTAAATTGTGTTTCCATGCGTCCAGATCTATATTAGCGTAAACGCGGCTGTGTGGGTTCATAAAACGGTCCCCTTTATCATCTATATTTTGTGTATCGAAAACTGTTACTGCAAAAGTACCTGTCCGGCTGCATTTAAAATATCCTCTGCCAGTACACTGTATTCCCCTTTGGTTTTTGCTGCTTTTTCTCCGGCTAGTCCGTGAATATAAACACCCATTGGCGCAGCCTCATGAAGCGGCATTCCCAAAGCGGCCAGTGCGGCTGTCATTCCCGCTAAAATATCCCCGCTTCCTGCTTTTGCAAGGGCACTGCAGCCGGATGTATTAAGATATACGGCGTCATCGTCTGCCGTAACGGTCACAGCATCCTTTAATACACAGATTACATGATATTTCCTGGCAAAATTTTCAGCCGTTTCCCGCATGGATTTTAGGATTTCTTCAACCGGTTTTTGGCAAAGCCTGGACATTTCGCCAGGGTGCGGCGTCAGAATCAGCTCTGCCGCTGTCTGCAGCAGCAGCTCCGGCTGCATAGCTATGATATTTAAAGCGTCTGCATCCAGAATCAGCGGCACATGTGCCTGGTGCAGCACATCCCTTACAAGCTGGCACGCATAACTTCCGGTTCCAAGTCCCGGCCCCATTACAATAACATCCGCCCAGCCAAGCACCTCTTTCAGCTGCCTGTTGTTCAGCGGGGCTTCGGTATCATACGTATCCAGAACAGCCTGCGGGACAGCATTCTGCAAAATCACGCGGTTTTCTTTCGGGGTATAAACTTTTACAAGGCCGCAGCCTGTACAGTAGGCAGCCTGTGCACACAAAATGGCAGCGCCGGCCATATTACGGCTTCCTGCAATGACAAGCACGCGTCCAAACGTTCCTTTATTTGACCTTGCCGGCCTTTTAGGAATTTTGCGCAGATCTTCTTTTTCATACGCATAACACGAAGGCCTGCGGGACAGCCAGCTGTCATCCGTAATCCCGATCTGCGATACAATGACTTTTCCGCACATTTCACAGCCCGGATAGAAAATCTGTCCGGCTTTTTTATATGCAAACGTAACAGTCAGACCTGCCTGAAAACACGGATCATATACTTCACCGTTATCACTGGATACCCCGCTTGGCATGTCTGCCGCTATTTTATATCCGTGCAGACGGTTCATCTGCTGTATCCATCCGGCATATGCACCCTTTGGTGCTCTGGACAGACCAATGCCAAACAATGCGTCAATAATACAGGAATAACCGGTATCCTCAGGTATGGCATCCAGCACCTTAATCCCATACCTGTTTAAAATATCCCGCTGTATTTTATTTTCATCTGTCCGCTTCCCGTTATCCGGCATCTGGACAGCTGTGACATCAAATCCCCTCTGATACAGGAGTCTGGCAGCAGCAAGCCCGTCCGCACCGTTATTGCCATTCCCGCATACAATCAGAACCGGTCCGTCTTTTTTTAATTCCCAGGGCACAGAATCGGCAATACTAAGAGCCGCCCGTTCCATCAGGACAAGTGACGCAGCTCCAAAATGGGATATCGTATTGCTGTCGCAATATTTCATTTCTTCACTGTTTACAATTCTTTTCATAAAATCCTGCCTCTGTATAAAACCAGCCGTTTCCTTAGAGCATGTTTTGAAAATCATTCCCGCAGCCTGTACTCCCTGTTTTGCAGGAATGATTTTTAAGACATGCTTTTGCCGGTATCATTCGTTCCGGCTCTGCAGCATATTATAAGAAAGCTGCATCAGGCTGTCTGATAAATGTACATTTTCCACAACCACATTTTTATCCATAAGATCCAGATCTACATGCGCAAAGTTCCAGATTGCCCGGATTCCAAGCCCCGCCAGACGGTTTGCAATCGAGTCTGCCGTATATTTAGGCATCGTAAGCGCTGCGATATCAATTTTATGGGATGATGCAAAATCTTCCAGTTCTTCAAGCATCATAACAGGAATCCCCCTCGGTGCCTGCCCTTTGAGCTTTGGATTGATATCAAACAGGCCGATAATAATAAACCCGAGCTTTTCAAATTTACTGTAATTTGCAAGTGCCTGTCCCAGATTTCCTGCACCAATGATAATAATATTGTGCTGCTGCTCAAGCCCGAGTATCCTTCCGATTTCATCATACAGATACTGTACGTTATAACCATACCCCTGCTGCCCGAATCCGCCAAAATTGTTTAAATCCTGCCGGATCTGGGACGCTGTAACTTTCATTTTTTCGCTCAGCTCATTCGAAGATATCCTTTCAACCCCTTCATCCAGCAAATCTCCCAAGTAGCGGTAATAGCGCGGCATTCTGCGAATGACCGCCTGCGAAATTTCTTTTCCCAACTTCTTCTCCTCTTTTACTTTCTATCTAAAGTGTTCCCTGTAAATTATATAAATTTATATCAGATTTGTCAATTCCTCCCAGCGGACATACAGCTCTTCTAATTCCTTCTCAATTTGCTGCAGCTGGTCGTGCAGGCCGATGACTTTTGCAGATATTACGGCTACTTCGGGTTTTGACATTTCCTCTTCCAGCTCTTTTTTTTCCTCTTCCAGCTGCTCTATGCGTGTTTCTGTTTTATTCAGCTCGTTTTCCAGTTTTCTTTTTGCAGCCTGTTCTTTCTTCTGCTGTTTCCAGTCCTGTCTGCCGTCCGATTCTTTTTTAAGCGGTTCAGATTCCGGCAGTGCATCCGCCTCTTTGCTCTGCACAGCCCGCTGGACATCCTTTTTCTCCAGATAATAGTCATAATTGCCTATATAATTTAAAATCTGCTGTTCATGCAGGTCCAAAATTCTCGTAGCGGTCTTGTTAATAAAATAGCGGTCATGGGATACAAACAAAACAGTCCCTTCATAATGTACCAGAGCATTTTCTAATATTTCTTTTGATGTGATATCTAAATGGTTTGTCGGCTCATCAAGAATCAGAAAATTTGCCTCCGAAAGCATCAGTTTTGCAAGCGAAACACGTCCCCTCTCCCCGCCGCTTAAATCCGCAATCCGTTTAAACACATCGTCATTCGTAAACAAAAATGCTGCCAGTACATTTCGAATCTGTGTATTGGTAAGATTCGGATAATCATCGGAAATCTCATCAAACAGCGTCTTTTCTGCATGAAGCACCTGATGTTCCTGGTCATAATACCCGATGTGTACATTGGTTCCAAGCGTAATTTCTCCGGCATCTGCCTTTATCATGTCATTAATAATTTTTAAAATCGTCGTTTTTCCAGTCCCGTTATTTCCAATCAGCGCTACGCGTTCTCCCCGGAACACTGAAAAATCAATCTGTTCAAATAATGTTTTTGCGTCAAATGATTTCTTCAGTCCTTCAGCCTTAAGCACATCATTTCCGCTCTGAATGCATGGTTCCAGACGCAGATGGATATCGGTCATCTCTTCTGCCGGTTTTTCCAGACGCTCGATTTTATCCAGCATTTTCTCGCGGCTTTCTGCGCGTTTAATGGATTTTTCCCGGTTAAAAGATTTTAGTTTTGCAATAACTTCTTCCTGATGGCGGATTTCCTGCTGCTGGTTATAATATGCCCGCAGTTCTGCTGCGCGTACCTGGGCTTTTTTCTGTGCATAGTCCGTATAATTTCCCAAAAACGTATGCACTTTCTGGTGGAATACTTCAATGACCTTAGACACTGTTTTATCCAGAAAGTAACGGTCATGGGATACAAGCAGCACGGCTCCTTTGTAGTTTAGCAGATAATTCTCGAGCCACTGGACAGATTCCATATCCAGATGGTTCGTCGGCTCGTCTAATAACAGAATGTCCGGACTTGTCACAAGCAGACGGCCTAACGCTACACGGGTCTTTTGCCCGCCGGAAAGTTCATTCTGTTTTTTTTGAAACTCCTCTTCTAAAAAGCCCAGTCCCGTCAGCACCCCGGTCACTTCACTGCGGTATGCATAACCGTCCGCCAGTTCAAACTGATGTGTAAGCCGTTCGTACTTTTCCATAAATGCCTCCAGCTTTTCAGGTGCAACCGACTCCATTTCCTGTTCCATACGGCGGATTTCCTGTTCCATTTCAATCACAGACTGTTTGGCAGACAGTACTTCTTCATAAATCGTCCGGTCGCTGTCGATTACCTGGTTCTGGGCAAGATAACCGATGGTCTTGTCTTTGGCAGTCGTTACCATGCCTTCGTCCGGCTCTAATTCTTTCACAATAATTTTAAGCAGCGTAGATTTTCCGGCTCCGTTAATTCCGACAATGGCTGCTTTTTCGTGGTCCTCTATATGAAAGGATGCATTTTTTATAATTTCATCTGTACCAAATGATTTTGATATATTCTGACAGGAAAGTATCATGTGAAACCTCCGATTCTGTAAAATTTGTTTTGCCAGGTTCTGATTTTCGCAGAATGCTGCATCTGGTAATTATAATCAATTATCGGGTGATCGTCAAATAGAAGTGGAAAAAAATGGGCTTATAATGAAAGAGACAGAAGTGAAAGCAGAAATGATGACAGAATTAAAGGCTGAATTGACGGCTGAAGCAATGCCTGAATTGATGGCTGAATAAATACCCGAATCAATGGCTGAAGCAATGCCTGAATGAATGCCCGAAGCGATAGCCGTCAATACCTGAATCAATGGCTAAATTAAAGGCAGGAAGATGTCTGAAGCAGTGGCTGAAACAGGCATCAGACACAGGTTAAAAAACACGTATCTAAACTGTCTGGCTGATCTGGTTTTGGAATACCAGACAGCTTAGACACGTACCTTGTTATCCGGCTGTTTTTTGTATGCGTACCGCTGTTTTATTCGTTTTAAAAAACACTGCCGGCATGTGTAAACCGGGATACCTGCAGCGACTGGCCAGTGTTCCCCGGCCCGTCTTCAATCAGCAATAAATTTTTTCCAGCTCACTGCGGATTTCTTTAATAAATCCTTCGCTGTTTAAAACTACCGGGTTTTCCAGATCTGTAATCAGAGCCAGGTCTTTTGTCATCTTTCCGGATTCAATGGTGCTGATGCAGGCTTTTTCCAGGTTATCAGCAAATGTCATAAGTTCTGGCAGGCTGTCCATCTCTCCGCGTTTTCTTAAAGCACCGCTCCATGCAAAAATGGTTGCCACAGAATTTGTAGAAGTTTCTTCGCCTTCGAGATGTTTGTAGTAATGCCGCTGCACCGTACCGTGTGCTGCTTCATACTCATAATAGCCTTCCGGTGATACGAGTACCGAATTCATCATGGCAAGGGAGCCGAATGCTGAAGAAATCATATCGCTCATGACATCTCCGTCATAATTTTTACATGCCCAGATAAATCCTCCCTTTGATTTCATGACACGTGCTACCGCATCGTCGATTAATGTATAAAAATACGTAATGCCTGCTGCCTCAAATTTATCTTTGAATTCTGCATCAAAAATTTCCTGGAAGATATCTTTAAATGTATGATCATACTTTTTAGAAATCGTGTCTTTTGTCGCAAACCACAATTCCTGTTTCATATCCAGTGCATAAGTAAAGCAGCTTCTGGCAAAACTTTCAATGGATGCCGTAATATTATGCTGGCCCTGAATAATGCCAGGACCTTCAAAATCAAATATAGTCTCTTTGATCTGTGTACCGTCTTTGGCCGTAAATACAAGCTCTGCCGTACCTTCACCCGGTACTTTGATTTCTACATTTTTATAAACATCGCCGTAGGCATGTCTTGCAATGGTAATCGGCATTTCCCAGTTTCTAACACACGGCTCAATGCCTTTTACTTTAATCGGAGTACGGAATACCGTGCCGTCTAAAATGGCCCGTATTGTACCGTTCGGGCTTTTCCACATCTCTTTCAGGTCATATTCACTCATACGGGCCGCATTCGGAGTAATAGTTGCACATTTGACAGCCACTCCGTATTTTTTCGTCGCATTTGCAGAATCTATCGTTACCTGATCATCTGTTTCATTCCTGTGTTCCAGTCCTAAGTCATAATATTCCGTTTTCAAATCGACAAATGGCAGCAGCAGTTCATCTTTAATCATCTGCCACAGAATTCTGGTCATCTCGTCTCCGTCCATTTCTACAAGCGGCGTTATCATTTTAATCTTGTCCATTTCGTATCCTCCTAATCTAAATACATGCGCTTCTGTCAGCGTGTCTTTAGAGCGTGTTTGAAAAATGCTTTCCGAAGGATGTGCTTCACAGTCTGCAGAGAATTTATCCCAGATTTTACAAACCGCAAAGCAGGGAGTACAGATTGCGGGAATGATTTTTCAAACACGCTCCGGCATCCAAAATATTTTAAACAAAGTTTCCGGTGTTTGTCAATGCATGTACGCTTTATTATTTCTTTTTTTTGGAAACCTATACAAGCAGCCCTCATAAGATAAACCATAAAACAAATCAAAACTATGGAGGCAATCAATATGAGTGATTTAGCTGCTACAAACTGTGGATGTGGAGAAACAAATAACTGTGGATGTGGCTGCAGCTGTGGCTGCGGCGGTAACAGCAGCTCCTTTATCTGGATTATCCTGCTGTTATTCTGCTGCTGTGGAAATAACGGCGGCGGATCTATCGGCGGCGGCTGCGGCGGTGGCTGCGGATGTGGCGAAAACAGCTGTATCTGGCTGATTTTACTGCTTCTTTGCGGCTGCGGCAATGGCTTTGGTAACGGCTTTTTCTAAAAGATGCCTGAATCTGGCGGAAAGCAGTGCTTTCCGCCAGGCATGAAAGAAATTAGAAAAATCAGAGAAATACTTGTACGCAGAAATTCTTAAAAAACATTCTGACTGGGAAATAGCTGCCGGGTGAACCTGGCAGCTGTTTTCTGTGTGAAATACACAGACCTTTTCCACATTTACTTTTTTATCTCTTTATCATATGCAAACCTGTATTTTCCTTTTCCTTTCCCCTTTACTGTCACTACAACTTCCATATCGCGTAATTTTTTCATAATATCTTTAGATGAGGATGAAGAACATTTAAGTATACCTTTTACTTCTGGTGCACCAAAAATCTGGTTTATTTCAATCATATTATATACTAAGATTATTTTTGTTTTCGTCGGTTCATTATAATGCTGTTTCTCAATAGCTCTGTTTAAAATCTCAATAGACAGCTTTTTATTTCCAAAAGCCGGTTTTTTATCCTGAATAGCCGGCTTTTCTGTTCCAATAGCCAGTTTTTCTGACATAACCTGCACTTTCTTAGACGCAGCATTATAAACAACTGTCTGAAGCAGGAACGCATTCGAATGATACTCTGGCCCCCGCAGCCCCTTTGCTTCCATTTCCAGACACATACGGTCTACACCCTCACCATATTCCTTAACAAAGTTAAATACCCTTAAAAATTCTGCCATTTTAGGATTTCTTGAAAAATGCGTATGCCTTATGTTATCTGCCCTGACAAGTCCCGGCAGCCTACCAGGGCTTTCCACAACAAGGCGGTCATCAAACATCTTAATCTGAATATCTGTCCCACTGATGCTGTACGCCCGGTGAGTTACTGCATTAACAATAATTTCCTGCCGTACAAATTTAGGAACTTCATCTGCCTGATTTGCATACACATGAGGCCCCGGCTCTATATGCATTAATATGACGTGGTTATCCCTGCCCTTATAATCTGTGCATGGTACTTTTTCTATGGCTGCCTGCACCGTAGGTTCACAAAAATCATATGGAACCCTGAGCAGATCATTCAGCTGCTGCACATTATAATCCACCCCTTCAACCCTTCTGGTTTTATCTGAAATACCGATGGCCGCTGTTCCTCCATCGGCATTCGCAAAAGCAACCAGCGTAACTGCCAGCGCCTTTGGATCGATATTTATACTCTTACGGTCAAATATCTGCATTTCATCAAATGCTAAAACTTCTTCAATGGTCATCTATTTCCCCTTTTAGTATATAACATACTGGTGCCATTTTTTTCTATTCTGTTTTATTACGGTTAAGCATCCTGATATCCGCTGCCTGATCCAGTTCAATGGAAAATGCTTTTTGAATTTCTCCAAAAATATCCTTCTTTTTAACCCAGCGCTGAATAACCGGCTGATTATCGTGTATTCCAATGCGGCATCATATCCAGCCAGAATGTCTTACAGAAAGAATTGTCATGCGTATATTTCAATTTCAGTATCGTAATACTGCTCCTGAAAATGTACTGCTTTAGCAATTTCGGCTTTCGTGAAATTCGTTTCTCCAGATACAGCAACAAGTTTATCTTCAACATCATTATGACGATGAACGATTCCAATAATACGGGCAGTGCATTCTTTAACCGGGATATCTACACCTAGCAGATACACATCGAGTTCCTCTCCATCACCGCCTAAGACATCCGGTATGTAACCATAATTGACAGGATAGGTAAGATCCGGGTATTTAGGATGTGTACTTCCAACAGGCCTGTCTATTCTGATTTCAGCTGTTTTGCCAAGGTATGATTTCACAAGAGCTTTTCTTAATGTATAAACGATAAAACCGTGTTTACCATTAAGATACATTTGTCTGCCAGGATCAGCAGGTGCCTGCCGGGCAAGGGATACCTTTAGATCTTCATATTCTTTTGCAGCCAGAGGGTTACTGTTAAGATAATCCCTGAAATTTATGTAGTTTATCCAATCCATGCTATTGGTATGGACTACGTGGATAAAATGGGTTTGTAAATCCCCCGTACCTTCATAAAAACTTCCTGACGCAAATAATAACTGCTCTCCAAGATCCGATTTTGGCCTGTAATAAAACCCTTCGTCTTTTAGTTCCTGTTCAAGAGCAAGAATATCATGAAAGTCATCAGCTGCTGTAGCAATATCAATGATAGGTTTTGCCTTAATAGAAAGTACCGCCGTACTTCCTACGTGCTGGATATCCTTAACGGCATTACCTAAAATCTTCTTTAAACGGCAAATTGTATTCTGAGCTTCAATTTCCCATTCTTTTTCGTGTTCATACAGTTTTACAGTTCCTCGTTTCAATCCAATCATTACATAACCTCCAAACGGCAGTGAAGCGCATAGCGCACTAAGCGGCCTGATTCCGCCTTCTTCAAAAGTTTATTATAAATAGATATTTTTGTCTACCCGAAAAGCCTTTATTTTTGCCACTTTGAGAGTATAAATTTTAAGGAGCTGTCGCACTAAGCAAAACATATACAAGATATAGTATAAAAATGATTCAAGCCAGCTATATCCTGTATCAATTTTCTTAAGGCACAGCCCCTCAATTTTGTATTGCGGCATTACAGGCTCATTTTGAAACTTTACATAACCATATCCACAGTGTGCAGCTGTTTTGTAAATGCATCAGGCGGCTGTTTTTAGATTCACATACAGATATACTGTCATACACCATCGCACACCCAGACCAGTGTACTTAATGTCTGAATTATGCACCTTTATCTTCTTCTATTTCTCTCGTGTTCATGCATTCTTCTTTTTGCATCAGCAGTGTCTTTCATTCTGCTTTCCGGCAGCACCATATTTTTTCTTTTCAGACATGCCTCATCAACCGTATACACTTTATTTCCATCAATGATTAATTTTCCCATAATCAGTATTGTCCCATATAAATTTTACTTCTATATTTATTTTTGCAAAAGACCTCCCTGACTTATTATATGGAAATACTGCTCATTGTGTCATAATTGATGTATCTGTTTCATACATTAAATAAAAAAGGAATTTTTATGGACAACAATTACATACCAACTTCATTTGACGAAAAGACACAGAATAAAGATCTGCAGATTTTAAAAACCGCACTTCCATATCTGAAAGGTTCCAGACAAAAGCAGATTCTTATGCTCATCAAATCCATGGAGCTGAAAAAATCCATTGAACTGATCGACAGTGACGATACATCCCTGTCCATCTGCTCTACGGATAATCCAATGGAAAATACGCTGAATATGTTAAATGATATACGAAAATTCTGCAGCGAAAAAGAACAGGAACACATTGATATGATTCTGAATCTTTTTTCCATGTTTACAACTTATGAGACAATGTTCTCATGAAACTCTGCACATTTTACATAGGTCAGCCATATGCTAATAGTACATAATTCAACAAGGTAAGGATGGAGAAATTATGAATTTTGATGAAGTGTTTAACGCCAAAAACACAAACGGCATCTCACCAGAAAAACTTGCGTTCTTAAAAGCTATGTCAAATATGCAGTCAGGAGGCAATGCAAAAGATATGATGGCATCATTAATGTCCGCTTCAAATTCTGCACAAAAACAGGGAGTTTCATTTAGTGAATCCGAACGCGATATGATGTTAGAAGTCCTTCTTAAAAATTTATCACCTGAAGAAAGCAAAAAAGCAAGGGGCATGATACAGATGATGAAGCGGATGAAAAAATAGCATTCCGTCAGGACTTGTTTGAGAAACCCCTGCATGCAGCGGAATATGGCCTGCTGCAGGGGGGGAGGAGGACTATAGGTTACCCGGACGACGGGAAGAGAAATTTTTTCCTTTTTCTGTTCCGCCTTCGAACAGTAAGAAA
>CAJTVR010000062.1 GCA_910580075.1 uncultured Eubacterium sp.
TTTCAGGAAATCCAGATTTCATCTTTGGATAATGGGTGTCCTGAACAGTTACCATATTTTAATACAAATAAACTGAATCGGTATGGATGGCTATGGCACCCATACAGTTCCCTCAAAATCTCCGAAAATGATTTATATGATCCAATCCCCTCATCTACTACAATACACTCCGTATTGCGGCGGTATAATATTTTACAGCGCAGACACATTTTCGTCCATGCTGCAAAAGGCGAGATTACATATAACGTTTTAAAATCAGTTTTATTCTTTTTATATGAGTCCAGGCAGCATATAATTTCATCTGTGGAATAACAAAAATGAACCCCCAGACCGGAAGGCAGCGACAGCAGTTTTTCATCTATCATTAATTTTCCATTTTCATGTCTGCAGATATAAATAATGCCTTCCATGTCTCTGTCTGATTTTGCTTTTAAACCAGTCAGAAAACCTAGAACTGATGTGAAATGCCAGCTGCTTGTACATGTGGCAATATAATCGATGTTTCTATTTTTATCTGATATATGTTCCATTCTTTTTACTTGTGCGCTGCACGTAATCTCCCTTTATAAAGTATATTTTCCTGCTATCCATTCCCGTAAACATGATATAATATAAAATACTGTCGAAAACTGATATACTAAATACAGCATCTGTAAATATCCGAAGCATAACTGCAATAATAACAGCAGTCAGTATTTTCCTGTCTGTTATCCATGTGATAATAACTGCTCTGACTGAAAAAAATAAAACAAGCCCCAATCCCAGTATGCCAAATCTTGAATGATACATAATGTAGGTATTGTGCATATTGCGTCCCTGGATACTGCTCCCAAATAAAAAATTACATACATCAGAAAAATCCGAAACATATTCTGAAATCATCCCGGCTCTTCCTGCTTCTACAAATCCTGCTGCATTTTTAAATTTTCCAAGCACAAAAGTTAAAAGATCCAGATTCGTAAATATCTGCATCATCACAATTGAAAACAATATAAATATAAAATAAATAAAAATTTTGATTCTGTTATTTTCCGTTTTTTCAAACACCAGACAGATCAGCAGCATATTTAGAACAAATAATGAGAGTATGCCTCCTCTGCCAAGCGCCATGGAGCAGAAAATCTGTGCTATAAGAGCATAAACCAGATACCTGAATTTTCGCTCATAATTGTACGAGAGAAATACAAGCAGTAATAATGCTAATAAAAATACCGAGATGTAGTTTCTCGAAACATTAATTGCATCAAATACATAATTAAAATTTCCATGAACATAATAATCATATATAAAATACATACTGTATATGGAGAATAAAAAAGTCATGATTACACTGTTTAATTTAAAATGCTTCATGAGCATTGCCAGACTTCCTGAGGAAAATATCATATAAATATAAGTATGGTATGACAGGTTCTGATTATACAGACAGGATAACCATCCCAGACAGGTTACTATCACTAATAAAAAAATTTCTTTTTCAGTTTCCATACGCTCTGCATGGCTTTTATTCTTCATAAAAAGAAGCAGAAATGATACCATGCTGATCAGAACAATCAGTCCGGTATATAAGGCATAAGGAATCCCGGCAGTATAATTTACCAGCATTAACAGCCAGTATCCCAGTATTACGATATTTGCAAATCCGCTTGTAAAAGTACTTTTACTCAATCTTATTTTCATTTTAATACTGCCTGTTCTATTGTTCAAATTTCTCTTTGAAAGATTTCAGCTTTAAATCCTTATCGGCTATGATCAGATTCTGCAGCCCGCCAATCTCTTCTATGGGCCAGTCTATCCCTATGCCTGCATCATTCCAGATAATTCCGGTATCATATTCCGGGTAAAATTTTTGTGCACATTTGTATGAAACAATCGAATCCTGAAGTACCAGGTATCCATGTGCAAAATGTTCCGGAACAAGTAATTCCTCAAACCTCTCACCTGATAAATAAAATCCCTGCCACTGCTTATATGTATCAGAATCTTTTCTTAAATCTACAATCACATCATAAATTTTTCCTGTAATGCACCTTACCAGCTTGGCCTGTTCCTTCACTTCCTGGAAATGCAGCGCTCTGATCACGCCTTTATGTGAGATTGTATAAAAAGTTTCCTGTAAATCATGCCTGATTCCATTCTGCTCAAAAATCTCTCTGGAATAGTCTTTTACAAAACCGCCTCTTTGATCTTCCGCAAAAAATGTTTCTATTAAATATGCCCCTTTAAGTCTCAATTCCTGAAATTTATATGACTGCATGCTGTTCCTCTTCTTTTATCATCTCATCGACTGCTGACTCAAATGAATAATATGGTACAAAACCAATCTCATCTCTCAGTTTTTGTGAATCAAACCACTCCATTTGATACTCTAATCCGTCTGCTTCTCTAAGTCCTATACCTGCCTGTGCTTTATATTTTTTTGCAATTGACAGAATATACTCTTTCAAAATCCCAGGCTGGCCGCTGCCCATAAAATATTCGTTACTGCAGTGGTGTGAGAATGCAATTTTCACCAGTCCTTCTATGGCATCCTTAATATAAAGAAAGTCGTACGGCTGATTACACGGCCCGTACTCTGGCACAATCCCTTTCTTAAACGAATGAACGGTGTATGAAATCAGGTTTCCATTTGTATTATCTCCTCCAAAAATATTAGATAACTGAACCCAGCAGTAATCAATCCCATGACAGCTGCATACGGTATTCAGCAGCATATGAGCTGTACTTTTAGCAATCGCATATGCCATTTTATCCGAAGTATAGTGATTCTGAATACAGAAAGGAACCAGTTTTTCTGCAATTGTTCCTGTCGAAATAAATCTTTTGCATCCTATTTTTTTAGAAATTTCAGCTGCCTGGCAGACATACCCGGCGTTAGCAAGCTGCAAAGAATAACTGCCTCTTTTTTCTCCCGTGCTTCCATCCCATGCAAGATGATAGAACACATCTGCCTCCTCATGAATCAAATCAGCTAAATTACAGATCTGATTTAAATCACATTCGATATTGACCACATTCCTGCAATCAGCAAACAGCATATGTTCTTTTTTTCTATAAACAGCATAGATTCTGCATTCGTCCAGCAATAACCGTTTGATCAGATTTCTTCCAATAAATCCATTTGCTCCGGTAACTACGATTTTTTTCATTCTGTCACATCCTTCCAAAACATGTATTGATCATTCATCCCAGATTTTCCAGGGTGCAGTTTTAGACATCCACAGCTTTTCCAGACGCTGCTTTTCCCGCAGTGTGTCCATACACTGCCAGTATCCTTTATGAACATAACCCGCCAGCTGTTTTTCTTTTACCAGCTTATTGACAGGCTCCTGTTCAAAAACTGTTTCATCGCCTTTGATATATTCAAAAATAACAGGTTCGAAAATCATATACCCGATATTGATTAAATTACCGTCAAAATCTGATTTTTCACGAAATGCCTCAATAATTCCATTTTCACCCGTTTCGATCACACCTTTATTCTGGGAATAATTATACAAAGATATTGTTCCAGTTTTTCCGTGATTTTTATGAAACTGCAGCAATTCCGGTATATTGATATTTCCAACAGCATCGCCGTAAGTAAGCATAAATGTTTCATTTCCTATATACCGTTCGATCCTCTTAATTCTTCCGCCTGTCTGGGTATTTAATCCCGTATCTACAATCGTTACTTTCCATGGTTCTATATGCTTATGATGAACTGTGACCTCTTTTTTTCCTGATGAAAAATCAAATGTAACATCAGAATTATGCAGAAAATAATCATCAAACCACTCCTTAATTACATGCTGCTTATATCCGGAACATATAATAAATTCATTCAGGCCATAATAGCTGCATCCTTTCATAATATGCCACAAAACAGGCCTGTCTCCAATCTCAATCATCGGTTTTGGTTTCAGATGCGACTCTTCGGATATCCGCGTACCAAACCCTCCCGCTAAAATAACAACTTTCATCATTCACCTTGAAATTAATATATATGCCTTAACTTTTAACGTCCCAGGAACCGTATCTCTGGACACCGATCTGTTGAAAATTAAAGCTATTTTATTTTTCCATTTTCCTATATCTGCAAATTGTCTTAATATGTGCTTTTGTTTTTCTGTCAGCTGTTTCTGATAGTAATTCAGCATATAGTCTGCAGTTTCCCGGACAAAGAAACCGTCAAAATGCAGAACACGGTTCATACGCTCATATAAATTTTCATGTCCGCTTCTGCTTCCTGCGTTCGACCCGTGCTGTCTATACAGAATCCTGCTTTTCTGATCCCTGTATATGGTTCCGAGATATACTGCTGTTACGCTTACAAGCAAATCATGTGAAATATTTCTGATTTTTAAAAGACTGCCTTCTTTTAGTGTAAGCAGCAGATCTTTGTCAAAAACGAGCGTACATCCCATTCCATACCCGTTTGTGATACAATGATATTCATCCGGGTATCTGAGTCTCTTCCTGATATGAAAATCAAATGGCTCAAGGTTTTCATTCACAAATGTCTGCGCCGAACAGTAGCATTTTCTTTTTCCATGCATTCTCTTTAAAATTTTAAGAGCCCTATGTATTTTATCATCCAGCCATATATCGTCCTGGTCAGAAAATGCATAATAATCTGCATCATCCGGAATCTTAGACAGCAGCCGCAGAAAACTCCTTTTCCATCCTATATTTTCTCCCTGATACAGAATAATCCGGCTGTCATGTTTCCTGTATTCCTGTATGATCTTTACTGTAGCATCTGTAGAGCCGTCATCACGTATAAATAATTTAAATTCTATCCCGCGCTGCCTCAGGATAGAATCGATCTGCTCACTGATATACTTTTCGCCATTATAAGCTGACATCATGATGTAGACTTTAGACATCGTTTATAATACTCCAATACTCTTTTTGCCGTTGTTTTTTCTTCAAATCCTGCACGAACTGCTGACTGGTAACTGTCTGACCTGTCATTTACGTTTCCAGCCATTTTTAAAATCATCTGCTTCCATTTCATCAAATCCAGCTTAAGAAAAATACATTTACCAGCATCTGCTTCCCTTGGAAGTGCATCTGATACTATACAGGGCAGTCCTGTGCATTGTGCTTCTATCAATACGATACCCATTCCCTCAAATACAGAGGGAAGAATCAGCATATCACAGGCCATCATAATGCAGGCTGTATCTTCGCGCTGTCCCAGTAAATGGACTTTATTGCTCAGCCCTTTCTTGTGTATTGTGAGATTTAATTCTTCTCTCAGCGGCCCGTCTCCGACAATAAAAAATTCTATGTCTGGATCTGACTTCATTGCAGAAGCCAGATCTATAATCCACTTTTGATTTTTTTCCGGAACAAGTCTTCCTACATTTAATACAGCCGTTTTGTGTCCAATATTCAGCAATTCACGGTATCTGATTCTGCTGTCCTGATTAAATGCAAACCTCCTGGTATTAATTCCATTTTTCATAATATGAAATTTTGCCCTGCCAAACATCCAGCGCCCGGCTTCTTTGGAACATGCGAACCGGTCTGTTGCCAGCAGATTAAGAATTGGAATGCCCATATAATGAATAAAATGTTTTTCCCAGTCTGTATTATGGGAATGCGCGATTCTTACCCGGACTCCGGCAGTCATGGCAATCAGTAAATCAATCCACATAACTGACGCAGTAGAATGCCTGTGAACGATATTATATCTGCCATCTCTGATCACCCGGAAGAGCCTGTAACAATATCTCCACGGATGTTCCCGCAGCCGGGGCAGCTTTATTATTTTTCCGCCTGCTTTTTTTATTTCTTCCTCATAACATCCCTCTTCCGGCCTGTGTACTAAGAAATCCATCTGAATACTGTTATGATCTGTATTCCTGAACACTGACATTAAATAGCTTTCCGTTCCACCCTGATCCATCTTTCCTAAGCCAATCATCAATACTTTTATCATCTTTTCCTCATAATATATCTATATAAAATCCTGGACCCGGTACGATAGCCAAATAAGTTTACAATCAGACGGCAGATCTGATTTTTTCTGCTCATCCCGATCTTCATATAAAGATCCATATTTTTTAATTTTCTCTGCAGCATTTTCTTTCTTCCAGTATATAAATTGGTCATCGCAAGCAGTATAAACCAGAAATTCACATAATTGTCCAGCATTGCCGCCTGATACATATCTGTAACATCAATGTCAGAATATCCGCTTCGTAAAAATCCATAAATATTTTTCCATATCACAAAAGTCATTGGCTGCATAGATGCCGATGTCTTTACGATTCTATGGGCATGAATTTTTCCATCTAAGGCACTGATAGATCTGATATTTTTTAGCACACGATAATACCATTCCACATCTTCTCCCCTGATCCTCTCTTTGAAATACAGACCCGCATCCATCAGAACCTGTCTGGAAACAGCCTTGTCCCAGCATGCACTCTTCAAAAAACCGGATTTAGCCAGATAAAGAATCACATCGTTTTTTTCCGAAATACCATTCAGATAACTTACATTAAAATCCGACCGGTATTTCCCGTACTTTTTTTCCAAATCCAGGTATTCTACTGATTTGAACAGTACCAAATCAGTCTGTCTGTGATTCAGCTTACGGTTCAGCCTGTCTAAAAAATACGGATCAATGTAAAAATCATCGCTGTCCAGGAAAACGATATAGTCTCCCAAAGCCTTTTGTATTCCAAGATTTCTTGCACCGGATATCCCGTCGTTGACTAAAATCGTGTATTTTTCTATATGTCTGTCATGCTCATATTTTTCAATAATATTTCTGCTGCTGTCTTTCGAACCATTATCAACCAAAATAAGCTGATATTGTTTATAGCTTTGCGCTAATACACTCTGAATGCATTGCTCCAAAAACTCCTCCGCATTATATACCGGTACAATAATGCTAAATTTAAAATTCATCTTCTTTTCTTATCCTATTTTGTCTCCTGTAAGTTCTCTTTGTACCAGGCAATGGCTGCTCTGATCCCCTGTTCAAAATTCCATTCCGGCTCATATCCCAGATGCTCTTTCGCCCTGCTGATGTCTGCGCAGCTGTGTCTGATATCTCCGGCTCTGGCTGCCTGAAACTGCGGCTCTAAAAGATTTCCCTTCTCATCCTGTGCTCCGAGTGCATTAGCAAGCATATCATAAATGTCAGACAGATATTCCCTTGAGCCGCCTGCTATATTATAAGCCTCTCCTGCTGCCTCATGACTGGCAAGACAGGCCTTCAGGTTTGCCTGTATTACATTTTCGATATAAGTAAAATCCCGGCTCTGTCCGCCGTCACCGTAGATTACCGGACGGCTGCCGCTTAACAGCTGCCTGATAAATTTCGGAATTACGGCAGCATATGCACCGTCCGGGTCCTGATGCCTTCCAAATACGTTAAAATAACGCAGCCCGTAAGTATCAAGGCCATAATGCAGCGTATACTGCTGTGCCCATTCCTCGTCTGCCCTTTTACTCGCTGCATAAGGTGACAGCAGATTTCCTTCCCGGCCTTCTGTCTTTGGCAGCTCAGGCGCATCTCCATATACAGATGAGCTGCTTGCATATACAAATTTTTTCACATGGTTCTTTCTTGCTGCTTCTAACATATTTACCGTACCGGTGATATTATTGGCACAGTAAAAAACAGGCATTTCAACCGAGCGGGGTACAGAACCCCATGCAGCCTGATGCAGGACATAATCTGCTCCTTCACAGGCCTTCATGCAGGTATTTAAATCCTGAATGTCACCCGGAATAAATTCATAACGCGGATGTTTTAGGAACAAATCCACATGCCTGCGCTTTCCTGTGGAGAGGTTGTCCAGGCAGCGGACACGGTATCCCATTTCCAGCACTGCCCCGCATAAATTCGATCCTATAAATCCTGCCCCTCCCGTTATCAGAAACAGGCTGTCTTGTGGAAATTTCAGTTCTTTGTAATTCATGTTTTTCTCCTGTCTTTCCTATAGCCTCCAGTACAGATAACCCTCTGCTTCATATGCATCTTTATCCAGCTGCCCTTTGATATCCAGCAGCACTTTTCGTCCATTTTTATAAAATCCGCCAATGTCTGTCATCGTAAGCTGGCGGAATTTTTCATGAGCTACTGCCAGAATAACCGCATCCATATCCTGAATGCCAGCAGTATCTGTAAACGAAATACCGTAAAGCCTTCCGGCCTCGTCCGCATCTGCCTGCGGGTCTGCAATAACCGGATTTATGCCGTATTCCCTAAGTTCCTTTACTATATCAATAACCTTTGTATTTCTCGTATCCGGACAGTTTTCTTTAAAAGAGAATCCAAGAACTGCCACCCTTGCGCCTTTGACTGTCTTGTCTGCAGCAGTCAGAAGTTTCACACAGTTTTCAGCCACATATCTGCCCATGCCGTCATTAATTCTCCTGCCTGATAAAATAACCTGGCTATGGTAGCCCAGCATTTCAGCCTTATATGTCAGATAATACGGGTCAACGCCAATGCAGTGCCCTCCTACCAGCCCTGGTGAGAAATTCAGAAAATTCCACTTTGTGCCTGCTGCTTTCAGAACTGCCTGTGTGTCGATTCCCATTTTATGAAATATAATGGAAAGCTCGTTCATAAATGCAATATTGATATCTCTCTGTGCATTTTCGATCACTTTTGCCGCTTCTGCCACCTGAATAGATTCTGCTTTATATACGCCGGCTTCTACAACCAGGCTGTAAACTCTGGCCACACATTCCAGCGTTTCTTCGTCTATTCCTGATACAATTTTTCTGACTGTTTCAAGCCTGTGTACTTTATCGCCTGGATTGATGCGTTCCGGACTGTATCCGATTTTAAAGTCTCTGCCGCATGCAAGGCCTGATTCTTTTTCCAGGATCGGAACACATACCTCCTGCGTAACGCCCGGATAGACTGTCGATTCAAAAATAACAACAGAACCTTCTGTCAGATTTCTGCCAAGAAGCTCAGACGCTTTTTTCACTGGAGCCAGATCCGGTGTATGGTCATCGCTGACTGGTGTCGGAACCGCCACGATATGGAATTTTGCCTCTTTCAGCCTTGTTTCATCTGCTGTAAACTGTACAGATGTATTTCTTATGGCTTCATCTCCGGCCTCCTTTGTCGGATCTTTGCCTGCCTGATACAGTTCGATTTTTTCTCTGCTCAGGTCAAACCCGATTACATCAATCTTTTTTGCAAAAGCGATAGCAACCGGCATGCCCACATAGCCAAGGCCTACCAGTGACAGTTTTTCCTCCCTGCTTATCAGCTTCTCATATAAATCCATCCTGCCGCCTCCTGATCCTGTTTATTTCCCTCATATATTTTTCAACCACTGTCTGACGGTCAAATTCCCGTTCCATTTTTCTTCTTCCTGCTTTTCCCATTTCTGCTTTCTGCACACTGGAAAGCCGGATAAATTTTTCAATTGCCCTTACCAGGCTGGCACTGTCTCCTGCCCGGAACCCGAATCCGCTGACTCCCTCATCAAAAGCCTCTCTGCATCCAGGTATCCTGCCTGCCAGCACCGGACGCCCTGTGCTGGCAGCTTCCAGAATTGCATTGCTCATTCCTTCATGATGCGACGGGTGGATAAGGGCATGCGAATTTTTAAAATACGGATGCATGTCGTTCTGCTGCCCGGTGTATTCGATCAGGCCCTCTTTTACTGCTGATGCTATTTTCTCCCTGTAATCATCGTCAAAAAAACCTGTCAGGCAGAACCGTACATCCGGGTATCTCTTTTTGATGACTGCTGCAGCCTCCAGCAGTTCATCCGTGCCTTTGTCTTTCATAATGCGTCCTGCTGTAAGAAAGACCAGGCCTTTTGATGTCCCCGGGTATTCTTCCAGGCTGTGTTTTTCGAGATTGACGCCTGAACCTGGCAGCAGTTCATGCGGACCCGTAACAATGCGGTGTCTCAGCATAAAATGCCGGTTAGCCCGGTTTTGAAAAAATACTTTCTGCGCATGATAAAGCCCTGCTTTATATAAAAGCATCAGAAACATTCTTTTTATGCCCTCTTTTTCCAGTGCTGAACCAAGGCCCGTGATATTCGCAATGTACGGAATATGTGCTTCACCGGCTGCAATACCGCCATAAATATTCGGCTTGATTGTATATGTAAGCACAACCGCCGGACGGATGCTTTTCACCAGCCTGCGGTATTCATTCAGAACAGACAGTTCTGCAAAAGGATTCATCCCGTGGCGGTCTATTTTAATTTTATGAAACCTGACTCCCATAGCGGTCAGACTGTCCGTTCCGCTCCCGCTTGGACATGATACATGCACCTCATATCCGTCTGCAATAAGCCTTTCCATCAATTCCATGCGGACATTGCATACAGCCACAGCATGATTTGCCAGTATCAAAACGGCATTTCTGCTGCCTTCGGACTTTTCGTGCTGCATCGTTAGATACATGTCCCTGACTGCTGTATTTTTTCCATGTATTTTCTTTTTATCTGCCGAAACTGTCTGTGGCATTTTCTTTTCATTTCCCTTATCTATTCGCTATTTTGTTTCTGCTGTCCGATTGCTTGCACATCCATAAAGGCATGCTTCGCCATTCCTGCAGTCATTTATTATTCCAGGTTCTTTTGTGCCTCTCTGGCACACCGTTATTACCCTTTTCCTGCTGTGCAGCCTTTAGACTCTCACAGTCAGTTCCAGTTTTTTAATAGCCGTTATTTCTATGCTAAATAAACAGAACCGCACCCGACACGGCAATTTCGTTTTCCATATAAAAGCTCATGGCATCGTCAATCATCCGGTGTGTGGTTCTGCCAGCCCTGCATACCAGCAGAATATTTCCTGTTTCTGCCATGCTGTCCCACACTTTTGTATCCATGCCGGCATTTTCAGCTACTGTCATGGAAATCCCCCATTCCTTAAGCTGGTCTGCCATGTTTTCCATGCACTTTTTTTCCTGAGCGGATAGCGGAAAGCCGGACGCTGCACATAGTTTTACGATGCCTCGTTTCTGACATGCAAGTCTTATCCGGTTCAGCGTCTGCATCTGCGTACACCCATACGTATCCTGCTGTGACGCCAGCAGCACAGCTTTATTTTTTGAATGTCTGCCTTCCAGCGGAATCCCGCCATAAACCGGAAATGTATACAGACGTTTCATTTCTCCGGTACTTTTTACTGCATCCCGAAAAATATACAGACCTGTATATACAAAACCATACGCAAAGATACCTCCTATCAATCCGAGAAGAAAATATTTCAGAACAGATCTGAAGTCCGGACTGGATCGTTCTCCAGATTCTGCAGTTTCAGAGGCAGATATCTGCATCTCTTCCTGTCCGTCATCAGATTTTACACCTGCTGATTCCATATAAACTGCCATCTGTTCTTTGCTGAAAGCATCCGTCATTCCTCTTAAATTTGTCTTATTTGATATAAGAGCTGCCTTCTTATCATGCTGCTGCGCCAGCAGACTGCTGTCTGCAGTCACGCTTTCCATACTGCTTACAAGTGTCAGTTTATGCTCCCCTGCTGATCTTTTAACTTCACCGGAATAGGCCTTTAGCACATTCTGCATCTCCAGAGCCATCTTTTCAGCCATTTCAGCATCTTTCCCCGTTATTTCCAAATAGAACAAAGATTCTGTCACCAGGCTGCTTTCATCTGCGGCATTCATTACGGTCTGATAAGGAAAACTGTATGTTTTGGAATATGCGGATATCAGCTCGGCAAGACAGCTTTTATCCATTTTTTCGCTGTTACCGTTTTTTAGCAGAGCATCTGCAGCTCCTCCGTTTAATACAAAATTGATATAGCTTTCTGTAATTGTCTGTAGTTTTTTGCTTTCTGCGTCTTTTATGCAGTAAAGCATAACCGTTTTATTTTTATGATAAGGGTCCAGCTGCATAAGTATTGAATGTTCCAGATATGTTTCCAGTCCTCTCATTTCACTTTCCAGCCAGACTGCATCTTCAACAGCCTGCGCTTCTGCTTCTGTCAGATTCATTCCTTCTTTTCCTGATTCAATTCCCTCTAATACATTTCTGCCTTTGATCCATCCGGCTGTGCCCAGAATCAAAGCTGCTGCCAGCGCACAGACTGTAATCTGTTTCCACTGCATAAAAAAACCGCACAGCAATTCTGCCAGGTCAAATTCAGCATCTTCTGTCCTTTTCCACAAATACTGCCCATTCATTCCAATATTTTATCCTTTCATCCACCCGGTCCTGGGATATCTTTTCTATGTCATTCATGATTCGGATCATAATGACTGCATCTGCATACCGTTTTTATGTCTCATTCATAATCTCCGCTACTGACTTCATAATCCTGACATACATTGCATAACTGTCTGCTTTTCTGATGTCTGTATCCTTTTCTGCTATCTGTTCTGATGAGTTCTTTTTATCCTTTCCTTTATCAGGATGATTCCACATATCCAGCACAGCTGCTGACGGATTCGCTACTCCCCAGAGCAGCTCATTTGCACCAGAATCCAGTGCATCGCAGATATTCACAAAAGTTTCCATACTCATAATCCGGGTACCTCGTTCGATATGTCCAAGAAATGACATACTAATCCCGCATTTTTCTGCCAGTTCATTCTGAGACCATCCTTTTGCTTTTCTTACCTGGCGGATTCTCATCCCTATTTTTTGATAATCCAGTTCCCGCATAATTTCCCTCCGTCTATGCCCATAACATTCTATTTGGTTTTACATCTTAGAAAACCGCCAATCAGACTAAATTTGTTTTACATAACATTTTATAGCAAATTGTTATGTAAAAAATAGTGTCATAAAAGCTGATTCATGCGGCATTTTCAAGCGCTTGCAGAAGATATCAATGAAATTTCTATGAGTATTTCTATACCTGTATTCCTCATCGTCTTCCCTGGACAGCGGTTCAGAGTAATCAAATAATGCACGGTACAGATTTGTTGTTTTTGTGAAATATAGACAATAATTTACTGACAAAAAGCATAAATTAAAACTAAAACTGGAAATTTAGACAATTTCTTCTTCAGGGTTGCAAAATATGAAAATATGATATAGAATACTTACAGATAACAATTTGCTATAAAATGTTATCTATAAGTATATGATCCAGACGCTATACAGAAAAACTTTTTACCCTTCTGTTCGGCTTGTAAACAATAAGAAATTCTAGATTTTCGTTTTCCAGTCTATAGCAGCAGACGAACCAGTGTCTGATGCCTTCCCAAAACACAGCTTCTCCCTCCGCTCATCCTTCACAATCCGCTTGCCTTCCCCTCATTCTGCCTATATAATAAATCCATGGGAGGTGCTGTCATATGAAAACACTTTTAATCGCAGACGACCACGAACAGATTTTAGATGTATTAAAAGAATACGCCCAAAAAAACAGCTACTGCGTACATACTGCCCGGACCGGGACAGAGGCTTTGGAAAAATTTGATGCCTGCAGGTTTGATGCTGTTTTACTGGACGTCATGATGCCGGAAATGGATGGTTTTGAAGTCTGCCGCCAGATTCGGAAAAAATCCATGGTACCGATTATTATGATTACTGCACGCGGCGAAGATTTTGAACGCATTATGGGGCTGGATATCGGCGCAGATGATTATGTCGTCAAGCCTTTTTCGCCTTCAGAAGTCATGGCAAGGCTGCGGGCAGTGCTGCGCCGTATGGATGCGGCAGAATCCGGCGCAGACTCGTTCGTTTCCAAAAGCAGTCTTCACATATCACTGGATCAGTACAAAGTTACCCTGGACGGGCAGGAGATTCATTTAACCAAAAAAGAAATCGAAATCCTCTGGCTGCTATCTTCCCATGCCGGAACTGTATTTACAAGAAGCCATATTCTGGATTCTGTCTGGGGTTACGATTATTACGGGGATGACAGAACCGTTGACACTCATATCAAGCGCCTGCGTGCAAAACTGGAGGCATACAGTCACCCCGGCTGGGAAATCGCCACGGTACGGGGTGTCGGCTACAAATTTGAGGTACGCCATGAATAAAATGACAAAGAAATTATTCCGCTATTTTACTGTACTGCTCCTGTTTTTTGCTATTACTTCGTTTATCGGATTTTCAGGCATATTCCGCTATTTTACATACCACAGCCTGGAATCCGGGTTAAAAGCCAGGGCAGGCGTCATTGCCTCGCAGATGGAACAGTTTTTAGAGACTTCCGGCACAATGCGTGGCCAGGGGCGCGGTGCTTACCTGCGGTTTATCAATGACATTGCTATGGCTGACGCTTATATCATAGATGCCAATGGAAATCCGTTTACATTTGGCAGTCATACAGCTGGAAACGTTTCTGAAGATACTGCACAAAATTTTCGATCTTATAAGAACCGCGCAGAAACCGGAAATCTGCCTGGTAACGAAAGTCTGTCTGGCAGCCCCGGAAACGACATTCTGGAATTTGCCATGCGGGTTTTTTCCAGCGGCAATTATGAGCATGCATATCAGAAAGCCAAAAACGGCATGCGGGTATTTTATGCGGGAATGCCGGTGTGCAGAGATGAAAAGGTTTATGCAGCAGTTGTTATCCGGGATGCTGCCGATATTTCTCAGGAGAGTCTGTTTCTGGCTGTCTGGATCCTTGGAGTGTGCCTGATCCTGACACTTCTTGTATCCGGAGTTTTTTCTATTTTTTTGTCCAGACGTTTTATAAAGCCCATTCATCAGATTGCCCGCACGACAAAAGAGCTGGCCCGCGGCAATTACACTGTATCATCCAATGTACATGATCAAACCGAATTAGGCGAACTTGCAACGGAAACAGATCTTCTGGCAGAAAAGCTCGAAGCTGCCCGCCAGGAAAGCAGCCGGCTTGAGCAGATGCAGAAAAATTATATTTCAAATATTTCACACGAGCTGCGCACCCCTGTGACCGTGATCCGCAGCTCACTGGAAGCTGTCTGTGACGGAATTGTGACAGGTGAAAAAGCCCGTGAATATGAGCGCCAGATACTTGCAGAATGTGTTTCCCTGCAGCGTCTTATTAATGACATGCTGGAATTATCCCGCCTGCAGCACAATGATTTTCCAATTGAAAAAGAAAATATGGATTTATCCATGGCTCTGGATGATGCAGTCCGCGCCGTACGGGTGCTGGCAAAGGATAAATCTATCAGTATCCGGTACGAAAAAGAAGACGGAGACTATTTCCTGGAAGGCGACTATGGACGGCTGCGCCAGATGTTTGTCGCGGCACTGGATAATGCCATTAAATATTCTCCTAAAGAAAGCGAAATTACCGTAACTGCCCGGAAACAGGACGGCCGCATCCATATTTCCATCAAAGACTGCGGCTGCGGCATACCGCCCGAAGACCAGGCGCATATATTTGAAAGATTTTACCGTTCCAGCCGCAACCGCGGGAAAGGTTCCGGCCTCGGGCTTGCTATTATGAAAGGAATTGCAGACCGCCATCAGATAGAAATCCGCCTTGAAAGCAGCACGGACAGCGGGACAGAGGTTCTTTTTCTGAAACATGCCTGAAAAATACTGCTTTGCAGGCACAGCACCTGCCTGACTGCCTGCGAGCATAAAATGTTCCTGAAATTTCTTTTAAATGACATATAAATGCCACATTCCTTTTATAGAATATGTTCAGGCTAAAGAGCTGAGAAAAGAAAAATGGAGGGCATTAGAATGAAAAGAAAAATTTGTACATGGGTGATAACGGCAGCGGCCGTATTAAGCTTCGCAGTTCCTGCATCAGCAGCTGTTACACAGAAAACGGTTCATCCAGCTTACCGCTACACAGATAAGAACGGTGACGGCATCTGTGATTATTTTACAGACAAAAACGGTGACGGCATCTGCGATAACTGTACCTGGACAAACGGTCAGGGAAGAGGCAGATATTTCGTAGACAACAACGGTGACGGCATCTGTGATAATTATGCGAGCCGCGGCAGAAGAGCTGGATGCGGCAGAGGCTGCGGCCGTGGGAGATTCTAGCCAAAGAATGACTGAGCTGCCGGATGCGCAGACGGTTTCGCACGTCTGTGTTTCTGACCACAGAACCATGGCTGAACTGCCGGATGCGCAGGCAGAATTCACTCGTCTGTGTTTCTGACCGAAGAACTATAACTGAACTGCCAAATGCGCAGGCGGTTTCACTCGTCTGTGTTTCTGACCGAAGAACTATAGCTGAACTACCAGATGTGCAGACAGTTCCAGCCGCCAAAGATTCTAACCGCCAGACTGCGGCATCTGCCGGCACTGTGATATTAGTGGCAGATAAAAAGAGGCTGTCGCATTAAGTAATTTTATACAAGAAATAGTTAATATAAATCTTTTTATATACTATACCCTGTATTCATTTCTCTTAATGCAACAGCCTCTTTCTTCAGATCCTTACTTCACAATACGTACTTTGGATACGCCTTTCATTTCTTTCATTTTATCGACTGCTTCCTGCGTCATCGGTGTATCTAAATCAAACATCGAGTATGCATATTCCCCTTTAGACTTATTCGTCATATTTGCAATATTGATATCACACTCGCCAAAAATAGAAGTGAATTTTCCGATTACACCCTTGCTGTTTGTATGCAGTACCGCTACACGCCCTGCTGTTGTGCATTCGCCCATGTCGCAGTTCGGATAGTTCACAGAATTGCGGATATTTCCGTTTTCCAGGTAATTGCGGATTTCCTGAGCTGCCATCACAGCACAGTTATCTTCAGATTCTTCTGTAGAAGCTCCCAGATGCGGTGTTACGATGCATCCTTTTTTCCCGGCAGTAATATTATTCGGGAAATCTGATACATATTTTTTCAGACGGCCCTGTGCAAGTGCTTCCACAACAGCTTCCTCATCTACGAGCAGATCTCTTGCAAAATTTAAAATCACAGCTGTCGGCTTCATCATTGCAATTACTTCTTCGTTTATCATCTTTCTTGTAGAATCCAGAAGCGGTATATGGATCGTGATATAATCACATTCACGGTAAATATCTTCCACATTGCGTACATGTCTGACATTGCGTGACAGATTCCATGCTGCATTTACTGAAATATACGGGTCATAGCCGTATACTTCCATATCCAGATGTGTTGCTGCGTTCGCTACACGGATACCAATAGCTCCCAGTCCGATTACGCCCAGTTTTTTACCTGCAATTTCACATCCTGCAAAATCCTTTTTCTGCTTCTCTGTCAGTTTTGCCAGTTCCGGGTTTTCACGCTCAGACTGTACCCAGTTCACACCGCCGTTAATGTCACGGCTTGCCATAAACATACCGGCAAGTACCAGTTCTTTTACGCCGTTTGCATTGGCTCCTGGTGTGTTAAATACGACAATTCCTTTCTGTGCACAGGCATCCAGCGGAATATTATTCACGCCTGCACCAGCCCGCGCTACTACGTCCAGCGTGTCCGGCAGCTCCATATCATGCATAGATGCAGAACGCACAAGCGCAGCACTGGCGTCTTTGATATCATCGACTTTCTGATAACCCTCTTCTAATACATCTAATCCTACCTGTGCAATAGGATTCAAGCATACATAATTAAACATTTTTACTCCTTTACTGATTGGCAGCTTCAAATTCCTTCATAAATGCTACGAGCTTCTCTACGCCTTCCTTTGGCATAGCATTGTAAATCGAAGCTCTCATGCCGCCTACGGACCTGTGGCCTTTTAAGTTTACAAATCCTGCCTTTGCAGCCTCTTCCACAAATTTTGCATCCAGATCTTTATTTCCTGTTACAAACGGTACATTCATCAAAGAGCGGTCTTTCTGCTCTACTGTTCCTTTGAACATGCTGCTTTGATCCAGAAAATCATACAGAATTTTCGCTTTTTCCTCATTGCGTTTTTTCATCTCTTCCAGACCGCCCATGTTCTTTAACCACTTGAACACTTTTCCGCACATATAAATGCCGTAGCATGGCGGTGTATTATACAGAGAATCATTGTCTGCATGTGTTTTATATTTTAACATCGTAGGTGTGCCTTCGAGGACATCATCGCGGATTAAATCTTCGCGGATAATCACAATGACAACGCCTGCCGGCCCGATATTTTTCTGTACGCCGCCATAAATAATGCCGTATCTGCTGACATCCACAGGCTCGGATAAAAAGCAGGATGATACGTCGGCCACTAACAGATGGCCTTTTGTATCCGGCAGTTCTTTATATTTTGTACCGTAAATTGTATTGTTTTCACAAATATACACATAATCCAGATCATCCGGAATGTCCAAATCCGAGCAGTCCGGAATATAGGAAAATGTCTTATCTTCTGAAGATGCCAGTTTTACAGCTTCCCCGTAAATCTGTGCTTCCTGATACGCTTTTTTCGCCCACTGTCCGGTGACAATGAATCCGGCTTTTTTATGTTTCATCAGGTTCATCGGAATCATTGCAAACTGCTGTGAAGCGCCGCCCTGTAAAAATAACACTTTATAGTTGTCAGGAATCTGCATCAGGTCGCGGATATCCTGTTCTGCTTCCTTGATGATTGTATCGTATACTTTGGAACGGTGTGACATTTCCATTACAGACATGCCGCTGCCTTTGTAATCCAGCATTTCTTCTGCCGCTTCACGCAGCACCTCTTCCGGCAGAACTGCCGGGCCTGCAGAAAAATTATAGACTCTGCTCATGATAGTTGTGTCCTCCTTATGATATGTTATGATCCATGAAATTCAAAGGTTACCGCAAGTCTTTGAGCGACCGCTATAAATCTTCCTCCGAAAAAGCTTCGCTGATTGGTGCCCCGGGCGCTACCATCGGCCATACTTTATCGTCACTGTCGATGATACAGTCAAGAAGCACCGGGCCGTCTGCATGAAGCGCCTTTTCAAAGGCCGCGTCAAATTCTTCCCTTGTCGTCACACGGATTCCTTTCGCACCCATTGCATCAGCTAATTTTACAAAATCCACTGCGTCATTTAACACAGTTGCAGAATAGCGCTGCCCGTAAAACAGATTCTGCCACTGGCGCACCATGCCGAGCACATGATTATTGATCACAACCTCTATCAGCGGCAGTTTTTCACGCGCTGCAGTTGCAATTTCGTTCATATTCATGCGAAAGCATCCGTCTCCTGCTATATTAATAACGGTTTTATCAGGATTGGCAATTTTAGCGCCGATGGCTGCGCCAAGTCCATATCCCATCGTTCCAAGCCCGCCGGATGTCAGAAGGCGTCTCGGCCTGGAATATTTATAATACTGGGCTGCCCACATCTGATGCTGTCCGACTTCTGTCGAAATAATGGCATCCCCATTTGTTTTTTCATAAATCTTTTCTATTATATACGGCCCGCAGAGTACATCCGGGTGATAAGTCATCGGATATTTCTGCTTCAGCTGCGCGATTTCATCCAGCCACTCATCATGCTGCTGCGGCTCTAACTGTGCGTTCACCCTTGTAAGTATTTCTTTGATATCTCCAATCACACTGGAAGTTACAACGATGTTTTTATTAATTTCAGCCGGGTCTGCATCAAACTGAATGATATCTGCCTGTTTTGCAAACTTTTGTGCATTTCCGATTACACGGTCGCTGAAACGGACGCCAACCGCCAGCAAAAGGTCACACTGGCTGACCCCGTAATTAGACACCTTTGTTCCGTGCATCCCGAGCATCCCGGTATACTGCGGATCTGTCCCGTCAAAAGCACCTTTGCCCATCAGTGAATCACAGACTGGTGCCTGTACTTTTCGGACAAATTCACGGAGTTCTTCGGATGCTTCTGATAATACTACGCCGCCGCCCACAAATATGTATGGCCGTTTTGCTTCTTTGATATAGCTGACTGCTTTGTCAATATCTTCCTGACGCAGCCTTTCAGTCACCCGTTCAGGTGTCTGAATTTTTTCCGGCACATATTCTGTCTTGTTTGCTGTAACATCTTTTGGTATATCGACCAGCACAGGGCCCGGCCTACCTTTTCTGGCAATATGAAAAGCCCTGCGCAGTATTTTCGCCAGGTCACAGACATCTTTTACGATAAAATTGTGTTTCGTAATCGGTGTCGTAATTCCTGCGATATCTATTTCCTGAAAACTGTCCTTGCCAAGCAGCGGAACAGTTACATTACATGTAATGGCAACAAGCGGAATAGAATCCATATATGCTGTTGCAATTCCCGTGACCAGATTTGACGCTCCCGGCCCGCTCGTTGCCAGGCACACACCCGGTTTTCCGGTACTGCGCGCATAGCCGTCTGCGGCATGGGATGCTCCCTGTTCATGAGAAGTCAGGACATGCCTGATTTCATCTCTGTGTTTATATAATTCATCATATACATTTAAAATCGCGCCGCCCGGATAGCCAAATATCGTATCGACGCCCTGCTCTTTCAGGCACTCTATTAAAATCTGCGCCCCTGTCAGCTGCATGCTGGATGCCTCCTTTTCGATTCTGTTTATGATTCTTTACTGTACTCCCGGCCCAGTAAGTGCTATTCCTGTGCGCCCGGATTTTTCAAAACAGCGCCGCGGCTGCCGGATGTAACCAGAGAAGCATAACGTGCCAGATAGCCGCTTGTCACTTTTGGCTCCCGTGGCTGCCACTCTGCTTTCCTTGCTGCAAGCTCTTCATCAGATACAGCCAGTTCCAGCTTCATTTCCGGTATGTTAATCCGTATTGTGTCCCCTTCTTTCACAAGCGCAATCGGACCGCCTACTGCTGCTTCCGGCGATACGTGGCCAATCGAAGCGCCTCTGCTGGCTCCTGAAAAACGTCCGTCAGTAATCAGAGCTACCGAAGAACCAAGTCCCATGCCTGCAATAGCCGAAGTCGGATTTAACATTTCCCGCATGCCAGGGCCGCCCTTTGGTCCTTCATACCGGATGACCACAACATCTCCGGCTTTGATTTTTCCGCCTTTAATGGCCTCAATCGCATCTTCTTCACAGTCAAATACTCTGGCCGGGCCTTCGTGTACCATCATTTCTTCTACAACCGCAGAGCGTTTTACTACAGAACCGTCCGGTGCCAGGTTTCCTTTTAAGACTGCAAGCCCCCCTGTTTTGCTGTATGGATTGTCAATCGGGCGGATGACTTCCGGATTTTTATTCACAGCGTCTTTAATATTTTCCCCGACTGTCTTTCCTGTTACTGTCATGCAGTCTGTATGTAACAGTCCGATATCTGCTAACTGTTTCATAACCGCATAAACGCCGCCTGCTTCATTTAAATCTTCCATATATGTCGGGCCAGCCGGAGCCAGATGACATAAATTCGGTGTCTTTTCACTGATTGGATTTGCAAATGCAATATCAAAATCAAATCCGATTTCGTGTGCAATTGCCGGCAGATGCAGCATGCTGTTTGTCGAGCATCCGAGCGCCATATCTACGGTCAGTGCATTAATCACCGCTTCTTTTGTCATAATATCCCTTGGACGGATATTTTTTTCCAGCATTTCCATAACAGCCATGCCGGCATGTTTTGCCAGTTTGATACGTTCCGAATAGACAGCCGGAATCGTGCCGTTGCCGCGAAGCCCCATTCCGAGTGCTTCGGTCAGACAGTTCATGGAATTTGCCGTATACATGCCGGAGCAGGAACCGCAGGTCGGACATGCTTTTTCCTCAAATTCACGTACATCTTCCTCACTCATGGATCCGGCTGCGTAAGCGCCTACTGCCTCAAACATGGATGAAAGGCTTGTTTTGTGCCCTTTCACATGTCCGGCCAGCATCGGGCCGCCTGATACAAAGACTGTCGGCACGTTAATTCTTGCTGCTGCCATCAAAAGCCCCGGTACATTTTTATCGCAGTTTGGCACCATAACAAGCGCGTCAAACTGGTGTGCCAGCGCCATGCATTCCGTAGAATCTGCAATCAGATCTCTGGTCACAAGCGAATATTTCATGCCGATATGTCCCATTGCGATTCCGTCGCAGACTGCTATTGCAGGAAATACAACCGGAACGCCTCCTGCCTCAGCCACGCCTAATTTCACAGCGTTTACAATTTTATCCAGATTGATATGGCCCGGCACAATTTCGTTATAAGAACTCACGATGCCGACCATTGGTTTTTTCATTTCCTCTTCTGTAAATCCCAGTGCATGAAACAGGGAACGGTGCGGTGCCTGCTGCATGCCGGATTTTACCTGATCACTTTTCATAATAATTTATCTTAACTCCTTTTTACGGTTTTCTTAGTTTTTTGAAATTCTCTCACAAATCATATCGCCCATCTGTGCGGTGCCGGTTTGTGTAACTTCGGATTTTTGATCGTCCTGCTGCGGCATAATGTCTATCGTACGGTAACCGTCTTTTAACACCTGTCTGACAGCTGCTTCCACTGCATCCGCTTCCTGATCCAGGTCGAAGCTGTAGCGCAGCATCATAGCTGCCGATAATACTGCTGCAATCGGATTTGCAATTCCTTTGCCCGCAATATCCGGTGCAGAGCCGCCGCTTGGCTCATACAGACCGAATTTTGTATCATTTAAGCTCGCAGACGGCAGCATTCCAATCGATCCGGTCAGCATGGATGCCTCATCGGATAAAATATCCCCAAACATATTTTCTGTCAGAATCACATCAAACTGTTTCGGGTCTTTTACCAGCTGCATAGCACAGTTATCCACCAGCATATGCTCATATGTAACGTCTGGATAATCTTTTGCTGTCTCTTCTACAATCTTTCTCCACAGTCTGGAAGAATCCAGTACGTTGGCCTTATCCACACTGGTCACTTTCCCTCTGCGTTTTCCTGCAATATCAAATGCGCGCTTTGCAATCCGCCGGATTTCTTCTTCATTATAAGTCAGTGTATCCTCAGCCGTCATAAATCCGTTCCGCTCTTCGGTAACGCGCTTTCCAAAATACAGCCCTCCGGTCAGCTCACGCATAATCATCATATCAAAACCGTCTCCGATGATATCATCTTTTAACGGACATGCTTCTTTTAATTCTTCATATAAATATGCCGGTCTTAAATTTGCAAACAGGTTCAGTGACTTTCTTAATTTTAACAGACCTGCCTCCGGCCTTAAAGACGGTTCCAGTTTATACCACGGGGAAGTTGCCGTGTTGCCGCCAATCGAACCCATTAAAACGGCATCGGAAGCCTTCGCCTGTTCAATTGCTTCATCCGTCAGCGGAACGCCGGCCGCATCAATAGAACATCCTCCCATTAAAATATCCTCATAAATAAACTGGTGTCCGAATACTTCACCTGCTTTATTCAGTACTTTTCTTGCTTCTGCAGTTATTTCCGGCCCGATTCCGTCCCCGGCAATAACGCCTACATGATATTTCATATGAAAACTTCCTTTCTTTTGATTTTCCTTTACTATAATAAACTGTCGGATTATATCATATAACTTTTAGCCCGATTTTTCAACCATGAAATACAAAACTGTCTGAAATTACCTAAAAACGGCTCTCCCAGACAGCTTATTATGTCACTCATTTACTTTTTTTGCTTTCCACAGCCTTAGATGCATCTTCCGGTTTTTCTACAACCGAAATAGCGGCACGCTGCATCGGAATCCGGCAGTTTTTGTTATTCCCGAACTCTATAATAACCGTATCATCCGAAATATCGATAATCGTGCCGTAGAAACCGCTGGTCGTTAATACTGTGTCGCCTACCTCAAGGGCTGACAGCATGGCTTCCTTTTTTTTCTGTTCTTTCTGCTGGGGACGGAGCATGAAAAAATACAAAAATACAAACATCAGCACCAGAGTAATAATCATGCTGGCCATGCTTCCTGCCCCTGATGCTTCAGCTGCAGTTATACTTGCTAAAATCATTTTTTTCCTCCTAATCAAATAATCGCAAATATTTGTGTACAATACTGCTTGTCATATCCTTTTTGATACACAAATAGTATTGTACACAAATATAGAAGATTGGGCAAGCCTTTTAGAAAAATTTAACGATTAAGCTGTATATTTTGCTGACAGTTCAGACAAACCGGCCTGTTATATGCAAAAATTCATGGAAAATTGTTTTGCAATGAAATTTTGCGCTGCCAGGCATTCATCACTGCTGCGCTGCCTGAGAAAATCCTTCCAGCTTTTTCTTTTTATACGCAGCAAAATCCGAAGCCTCTATCGCTTCGCGGATTTCTTCCATCATTTTATTATAAAAATACAGGTTATGCAGCACGCACAGCCGCATTCCAAGCATTTCTTTTGCCTTAAGCAGATGCCGGATATACGCGCGGCTGTATCTGCGGCATGCAGGACACTGGCAGCCTTCTTCAATCGGACGCATATCTGTTTCGTACTGTCTGTTAAACAGATTCCGTTTGCCTGAATTTGTATATACATGCCCGTGTCTTCCGTTTCTGGTCGGATATACGCAGTCAAAAAAGTCTACGCCCCGCTCTACGCTTTCCAGAATATTTTCCGGTGTGCCGACCCCCATTAAATAAGTCGGTTTATTGTCCGGCAGATGCGGTACGGTGACTTCTAAAATATGATACATCTCCTCATGCGTTTCGCCCACTGCCAGGCCGCCGACAGCATAGCCGTCTAATTCCAGTTCGGCAATGCGTTTTGCATGGTCCATACGGATATCGTCAAAAACAGCTCCCTGGTTAATTGCAAACAGCAGCTGGTTTTTATTAATGGTATCTTCAAGGCTGTTCAGACGTGCCATTTCCTCCTTGCAGCGTTTCAGCCAGCGTGTGGTACGCTCTACCGAATTCTGCACATACGTCCTGTCCGCACGGCTTGACGGGCATTCGTCAAATGCCATCGCAATCGTAGATGCAAGATTGGACTGAATCTGCATACTCTGTTCCGGCCCCATAAAAATCCTCCGGCCGTCTACATGCGAGTGAAAATAAACGCCCTCTTCTTTGATTTTGCGAAGGTCAGCAAGCGAAAACACCTGAAACCCGCCGGAATCCGTCAGAATCGGCTTGTCCCAAACCATAAATTTATGCAGTCCGCCCATCTGTCTGATCAGCATATCGCCGGGACGTACATGCAGATGATATGTGTTGGACAATTCCACCTGCGTGCCGATGCCTTCCAAATCCTCCGTCGATACCGCACCTTTAATCGCCCCGCAGGTACCTACATTCATAAATACCGGCGTCTGGATATCACCATGCACGGTATGTAAAACACCGCGCTTTGCGCGGCCTTCTTTTTTGATTAATTCATACATATTATTTATTCTTATTCACAATCCTTGATTCATATTTTCCAGTTGCAGTCTCAATAAACCGTACAAATAAAGACACTTTATTTTCCAGATTCAGATTCGACCATAAGAGGTCTGTAAAGGCGTCAATATCTCCCGAAATGCCTACACGTACCGGTTCCCCTTCAAAACTCGGCAGCGGCTCTCCATCTCCTTTGTATGTATGGATCAAATGTCCTTCCCCGGCTAACGGATTTTCATATCCAAATGTATAGCGGCAGCAGGAAGACGGCCTGCCTTCGTTGCTCTTTAAAATCGACATCGCATAATCGTATCTGCCGTTTTCAATATGCATCATGCCGGAAATGCGCGGCGTATAATTCGGCTCATCCGGCTCAAATGTCCTGGTGCGCAGTGCCTGTTCAAAAGTGTATTCATCATCCATAAGCTCATAAATGGTATCTGTCTGGTCGCCGTTTGTAATAATTGTTTTATTGCCAAGCACACGTACCGGAGCATAAATCACAAGGCTCGGGTCGCTCAGTTTTGCCGGGTCGAATGCCTTTGTGCGAATTCCCGCACCGTCTTCTACGAAAATGCGGTTGCGGCTGTTTACGCTTCTGCCCATGATAAAATAGGCGGTTACAGCATATGTACTGTCCGGAGTGAGTCCGATGATAATACCGCGGCCCGGGTATGGATTATTTTTCAGATAATTCTCAAGTGATGTGATTTCCATGGTATATTCCTCCCTGTTGTTATTGATGGACTAAGTATACCACATACGTGGAGAAAGTGCTATAGCAGGAAAGGTTTATTGTGAAAACAAATGGCAGTGCTTTATCCTGACAGGAACTAAAGCACATTGATTACCCGGGCACATTGATTACCCGGACGCCGGGCGGAGAAACATTTTCCTTTTTCTGTTCCGCCTGCGAACAGTAGAAACTTCTAAATTTTCTGCTTCCAGGCTATGGCTGCGGACGAACCGGTGCCTGATGCCCTGACGCTATTTCATGCTTTATGTTTTGGCACTGGCAGGCACCTTTTGGGGCTTCTTTGTTTTCTATAGCGGCAGACAGTGAGCCCCAAAAAGTGCCTGCCGGGGCTGATGCTGAAAGCGTGAAAAATCGCCAGAACATCAGGCACTGGTGTTAGTATATAAATGTGGACAGGAAAAGTTGAACAACCTATAATTTTGCCCCCATCGCCATCCTATCAGCGGCATCCAAAAGCAAGAAAAAGAGAGGCCCGCCAACCACTCCGGTGAACCTCTCTGCGCTCAAAATCCCTTGAGTTTAAGCCATTCTTTCATACTTTCGCCTGTTAGTACCAAAAATCCTATGGCATTATTTTGAAATTGCCGCCTGTGCCGCTGTTATACTTTGATGACTTTTACCCCTCTTTACCCCATTTACCCCACCCAATTCGACATTCGACAAACGGGATTCGACAAAATCCCCTTGCTTTTGTGCGGAATCCGGCATAAAATGATTTCAGCGGAACACTCCGCAGCGTTTGACAGATGCGGGGGAATCTGTTACAATGAAAATACAA